>NZ_JAZSAF010000012.1:0-13638 GCF_045601785.1 Fibrobacter sp. | reverse complement strand
GGCGATGCACTTAAATTTGTCATAGAAATCCGGCTTATGCAGAATCATTTTGCTAATTTGCCGGCCTTGTCCCGGTGCGCTTTCCCTTCTTGTCCCAGGTGTAGATGAATCCGTTGTTCTTTGAGGTAAAGCCCTTGCTTGTCACGCTCTTGATGGTGCCAATTTCCTTTACGCTCATGGTCTTGTAACGGCAGCCCTTTTCGTTGTAGAGGTAGTACCAGTCGCCATTCTTTTCGATATCTGCGATTTCGGCGAAAGCGCTTGCGCAAAGAAGGAGAAGAATCCAGGTTATGGTCGATATTTTTTTCATGAACGGACCTTTGTTGGTTGTTTATCTTGTTCTTTTTATTTCTGCCCAGTTGTCACTTTCTGTTTCAAAGTCTGCATAGGCATCGACTTCATTTAACACCGCACTTAGACTTGCATTGAAAAGGTTCCTATTATAAATGTCTAGTAATTTCATCGCAACATCGAGTCTTTGCAATCTTTGAAGTGCATCGTATTTTTCGGCTAAAAGGCCTAATGTTTGGTTAATTTTTTCCAGTTCTTCACTTTCCATATTGCACTCCTATGTTTTTAGGTTGTCTACCTAAATGAATCTATAATTATTTTTTTATTAAGGAAAAATTTATTCGGCAATCAGGGACTTGTCGTATATAAAGTTGACTTCTTCGGGCGTGATTCCGCCGGGAACGAGGTCCAGCTTGGAACGATTCGCCTTCATGGCGATGGCGAATTGATCGCGCATTTCGCGAGAAACCTTGCATTTGCCGATAAGTTTGTCAAGCATTGCGGCGAAATCGGCGGTGCTTTTGAGGCCTAAAAGTTCCAAAATTCGCTTGACATCTTCGGGAACCTTTTTTTCGCAGATTTCTACATAGGTGGCGAGGAAGTAGCCTACGGCGGGGCCGTGGGGCACGCCCTGATGCAGCGTGAGGTCGTAGCTCATGCCGTGCGGTACGGAGGTGCTCGTGTGCGCGATGGACATGCCCGCGATAGTCGAGGTGAGCATGAGTTTTTCGTAAAGGCTTTCGCTTACGGGCGCGTCAGAAAGGAGCGCGTCCTTGAATTCGCCCCAGAGCTTGAGGCCGTATTCCGGGCACATGCGGTTGAACGCGTTGGAATAGACGTTCAGGATGCTTTCGACCATGTGGGCGAGCGCGTCGACCGCGGTGTTCACGATTAGCGTCTTCTTGGCCGAGGCGAGGTACTTCCCGTCGACAAGCGCGAGCGCCGGGAAAATCTTGTGCGGGATGCTCTTTTTCAGGTGAATCTTGTGGTTCGTGATGATGGCGACCGGTGTTGCTTCGGAACCTGTTCCGCAGGTAGTCGGTACAGCAACGACAGGTACGTGGCCGAGCGGCTTTTCGGGAGCCTTGTGCAAGTTGTCTGCGCCGATGCTCGGGTTCGCAAGAAGCAATGCAACTGCTTTTGCAGCGTCAATGGCGGAACCGCCCCCGATGCCGATGATGTAATCGGCCCCGAATTCGCGGGCTTGATTTGCGGCGTTCCCCACGGTATCGGTAGAAGGATTTTCCTCGACTTGGTCAAAAACCTGGTACGGCACGTGGGCCGCGTCCAGGACGGCGGTGACATCGATCAAGGAACCATTTTTCTTGGCGGAAGTTCTACCCGTCATGATGAACGCACGTTTCCCGAACGCAAGCAGGTTTTGCGCGTGGTTTTTCACGCAGTTCTTTTCAACATAGATATCCGTGGGTACATAGAAACGCATAGAATGATTACCTCAACTCAAAAATATTCAAATCACCTCGCTCGTTCCGCGAGGTAGAGAGGAATATTGTCCATCCAATCCTGTTTTCGATAGGGCGACATGGACAGACGTATTCCATGGGTGCCTTCGTGGTCCTGAACAAACTGTCTGAGAGACTTAGCGCGCAGGTTCTCTTCGGCCTTGACTTCTATCGGAATAATTTGTTCGCCTTTTTGTAGCAAAAAATCGAGCTCCTGCTTGGAGTCTTCGGCGCTGTAATAGAACGGCTTGCCTTCGAGTGATGGCAGTAACTGTTGTAAGACATATTGCTCTGTAAATGCGCCCTTGTATTCCTCGAAAATATTTTCGCCTACAAGGATTTTTTCGGCAGGGGTGTCGGTCATTGCACTGAGTAAACCACAATCCAACAAAAATAGTTTGAATGCGTCGAAGTCTTCGTAGAACTTTAGTGGAAGTTCTGCTTTGCGGACTCGGTTTACTTTGTGGACGAGGCCTGCGTCCACAAGCCATTGGATTGCCGTCTCGAATTCTTTGGCGCGAGCACCACTACGGATTGCTCCGTAAATGAACTTTTTGTTTTCTTTTGCGAGTTGCTGTGGCACGGAATCCCAGACCTGGTGAATTCTTGGCAAGTCCTTCGGAGCGGCGTGCTTGGAAATATCCTTGTTGTAGGAATACAAGATTGCGTTCTGTATTGTGCGGATGTCTTCGGGAGTCCTGCCGCAAACAAAAGCTGCGACCGCTTCGGGCATGCCTCCGACAAAGTAGTATTGCCTTAGAATTTCCTTAAATGTTGTGTGCAGGGTGGAAAAACTTTCAAAGGGTTCCCCAGATAACACCTTGAAAGCCTCATTTCCTTTGAATGCCCAGACAAATTCCGAAAAAGTCATGGGAAACATTTTCAGAACATCCACTTTACCCACGGGAAAACCCGTTCCCGAATGAGCGGATAGCCCGAGCAGTGAACCCGCTGCCGCTAGGGGAAATTCGCGGGCGGTTTCGCAAAAATACTTGAGCGAGGTCAGAGCCTCGGGAATTTCCTGAATTTCGTCGAGAACGATAAGCGTGTCCGTACCGAGCGAAATGCCCGAGATTAGTCCCAGGTCGCGCATAACACGTTCCTTTGAGAATCCGCCCGAAAAGATTTCTTTCAGGCGTTCGTTGCCGTCGCAGTTGAAATAGGCGCACGCCCTGAAATGCCGCTTGCCGAACTCTTGTAGAGCCCAGGTCTTGCCGACTTGTCTTGCTCCGTCTAAAATCAGGGGCTTTCGCGCCTCAGAATCCTTCCATGCAAGTAATTTTTCGAAAATTCGCCTTTCCATATCCTAAATATACCTAAAAATGTTTGTTTTTACACAAAAATGCTGGAAGTTTGTGCTTTTTTTTGCATAAAATCACCCGAATATATTGCTGATACCGGTGTTTCTGAGTGAAATTCTTAGTATTTTGGCCGTTTTAGGGGGAGGGGCTACTTGTCTGTTATATGCCAAGGCTTGTCTTCATAAGAAGCGTATTTCTTGGCGTCTGGATAAAATTGGTAGCCAGAGTGCTTCAATTTACAAACAGGGTTGGGAAAAGTATAATCAAATATACTGAACATGCGGTAAAAACCACGACAAAAGCAGATATATAAGCAATGATTTGCATTTTACCATACCCTTTTCGGTGATATTTCCTGCCAAAGAAAATTGATGCGCCCGCACTGATGCAAGCCAAAAGCGATGTGAAGAAAAAACGGATAAAAACATCAGCATTCAAGTATGCAGGAATAACGAGGTAACTCGTACTTTTCCCTGGCATACGGCAAATCACAGTCGCACCTTTAGGTACGTAATCTCCGACAGTAAAAAAGCCATTACTACCTAAAAATACTATTAAAAAACCAATCAGAAAGCATCCTATCCCCAAAACAATATTTTGCTTTTTACACTCATCTAATTTAAACATTGTTTTCTCTTCCTAAAATTCAATTCAACGTAGATATCCGTGGGTATGTAGAAACGTATAGAAAATTAATTTCTGTTTTGAATATATATTTTTTTGCGGAACCGTAAATATTTTTATGAAGAAAATGTAAAAGTGGCACTTGTGCTTTTCATCTAGTGTAAAGCGCTTTTTCACGAGGTTTCTTGAAGATAATTTGTCCGTTGTAGCGGTCGAAAATCGTTTTTATATTTCGCCTTGTGAACCCCGATATGAAGTCTGACTTGGAGGCTTAAGATGATTTGTTTGAACGACTACTTGTACTCTGGAAACACGGTGCTGAAGATTCTGCACCAGTATTCGAACGACCTCAGGAACAGCGCGAAAGGGACGCGCAACAGCATTGACCTCGCGCACTCGAACTTTCTGATACAGATTATTGAATTGCTCGAGCACAACGACTTCTTGACCTCGCAATCTCAACGAATAAAAGAGTTCTACAAGTTCATGACAAGGGAATATCCCTTCCTTGCTTTCACCTTCAAGGGTCGCATCAAGTCCTTGATTCGCGCCGAAGAAAAGTTCAACGGCTATATCCTTGAATTTATCTACAATTATTACAAGCAGAATGGCACGTTTCCGTCCGAAGCTGAAATCAAGAGCAAACTGAATTTTCGCGACCTGATTGCCTACCGCATCGTCATCTCGATGCCGGTTTGCCATATCAAGAAGGGCGATGACCGGAGCGAAGTTGAACAGAAATATTTGTATGAAATTGCGAACGCACTGCCCGAATTTCTGGAAGAACGTGGATTTACTCCAGAAATTTCAAGGCATAAGGATGGCGGTCATTGCGACTTGCTAAAAGATGAAGTTCAGCCGTATTACCATGACTCTGTGGCGACTCCGCGAACTTCCGGTTATCAGTCGTTGCATATAACGATGTATGATAATCTTGCGCGTTGCTACACGGAAGTTCAATTGCGAACAAAGGATATGGATGACTTTGCTGAAATCGGTGAGGCTAACCATTTTGGTTATGAAAAAACGCAAGAAACGCGGCGCTCTAAACATGACCAGATACCGAGCGGCGAGTGCGTCTACTTTGACGAGGCGTATGAACGCCTGGTGAAATTGCAGGGGATTGACCTTTCGAAAATCGACGTGAACATGTTCAAGGCCATCAACAACCAGCTAATCAACGATGGCTGCGGGCTGTTCAGAGGCCGTCAAATCTTGCCGTTCGAACACCTGTCAAGGTTCCAGAACGACTTGATTGATTGAGTGTTCTTTTGGCTTGTTGGGTACGTGCCTCGGAAAACTGACGGACTAGAACCTGCGCACCACAAGGATTTCGAAGGCCGCTACGTATTTTTGTTCCAGGTGTTCGCCAAACGCGATGGCAGAATATCCGCTTTTAAGAACGATGTTCCAGGCCCATTTTTCCCCGATGTAGCCAAAAGCGGTCTTTATGTCCGATTCGGGTAACAGCAGGTTGCCGTCATCAATGCGTTCGCGGCCGTACGCGATGCCTACAACGCCCCAGAGGTTCCAGAAATACCCGTTGCCGAAAACGAAGGTGTAGGTGTACCCGACGTTACCCCAGATGGAGGTGATGTCGCGCTTGTCGTTTTCGTAGCCGAGTATTCCGTCGTTATCTTCGGCAATGTTTCGCTGCAGGCGCCCGCCGATAATCAAGCTCCCGGCAGATTTCTTTTGACGCCTGTCCAAAAAGTAGGCGCTCCTGGGGGCGAAAATTTCTTTCGCGGTCGCCATCCAGAGCATCGAAAAATACATGTCCGCGAACCAGAGGTCTATAAATTCCCGTTCCTTTTCGCTGTCGTGTTCGACTTCCGCGGTAAAGCCGCTGTAAAAGCGTAGCTTTGCCGCAAGCCACCAGTTTCCCGGGAAAAAGTCGAGCCCTGTCTCGAAAGCCTGGGTGTCTGATTTTTCTTTTGAAGTGGTAAAAGGGAGGCTGTACTTGAAATCGGCGGACACGTCCCACGAAATCCCGAATGTGGTAAACAGGCTGTCGTAACCGAAGCCGATGCCCACATTGATCGGGCGGTTCGAATTGAGCATCGAATTGTTGTAGGCGGAATTCCAGATAGCCACGAAATTGTAATCGCACAAGAAACGCAGCGAGAACCGTTCGCGGAACTTGGAAACCGAAGGCTCGTCGCTGTCTTGCGCTTCGGCAAAGGCAAACCCCGCGAACACCAGGGCGAACAGGAATATTTTCAGGACGCTCTTCATCAGGGTTCTTGATTTTCCGACTTCAGGTTCGCTATTAAAATTCTGCGCGGTCTTCCCAGATATCCACGATGACTTCGCACATATCGTCATTGTCGTCAATGGATGTCGAACCCGTAATCATGTAGATGTAGTCATTTTTTTGGACACTGGCCAGAGTGCATGTCTTGCTATAAGGAAGAGCTCGGCTGATGGTCCCATACTTCTTTTCGGAATTGTAGGTTGCCTTGCCTGCGGTGTAGTTTAGTTCGTGCCCCGTTATTGCATCGGCGTTTTTGTCCACTTGCTCTTTCCAGTAATCCATGTCCCAGTCCAGGTAGTACATGACAAATTCCTCGTCACTTACATCAAAGGGCTTGGTAAAGGTGGAGTCCTTGGCGAAATAGTCCTTCCGTGCGCCACGGATTGCAATTGTTTTGTTGCCTTTCTGGACGAAGAAGGACGAAAACTCCTGTTCTAAGGAAAATGCGCTGAAACGGATATCCCAGGCCCCACCAAATTCATATTTAAAGGGTAGCGGAACGGGAATGAAAACGGTCCTGCTACTCACATAGGTGCGCCCCATGTTATTGAAGGTGTACACTTTGATAGAGGGTTCCACCCGACTGGGAGTGAAGCAACTGCAAAGGGGAGCCGCTACAGCAAGTAGGAGAAAAAATTTTTGCATGGTGGTAATTTTCCTCGGCTCATAAAGAGCCCCTATAAGACCTACTTTCTGAATATACCTTTATTAGTGTGGGTTCGCAAGCAATTTGACTTAGAAAAATGGAAAAAAGCCTAGGATTTGAACCATTTTTTACGGGTACATTGCTCCGGGAATATCCTTCAGAATTTCTTTCCAGAAGTCGCGGAATTCTTTTTCGGTGACGGTACCGCCTGCGCTGAGTAGGCGGTAGTGTTCGCCTTGCCAGACGTAATCGACGGGGGAGGAGTCAAAGCCGTTGCGGGTGTAAAATTCGCGACGGCGGTTCCGGCGTTCGAGTTCTTCGGCGTTCTTGGAATCTTCTTCGACTTCAATATCGACGACAATGCGCGTGTTGGGGTGTTGCCTGCGGATGGCCTGCAGAATTTTTGAGCCGTACCCGCGGCTGCGCAGTTCTGGAACGACCGCGAAATAGACGATGTTCGTGATGCTCCCGTGCGTGATGGAGTTCGAGAACCCACAGAACATGGGTGTCGCGGCAATTTCTTTCCCGACTTCAGCGTGATTCTCGCCTTCCTCCTTGTCGAAAAACGCCCAGAATTCCCGCTTGATTTTGTCGTCGAGCAAATGCTTTATCGGGATGCGTTCGTTCGCCGGGAACGCCGATTCGTACAGCGCCTTGACCTGCGGCAACCACGGAGATTTCTTTGTGACTTCGAAATACTGGAGCATTTGCGGAAAGAATAGGATAATGCGGCTTGCGTGTCAAGTTGTTGAACGCGCTTCGCTGTATTTTAGTGTATATTTACCAACATGAAATCGTTTGAAAATAAAGTGGTCGTGGTGACGGGTGGGGCGCACGGGATTGGCGCGACCATCGTGAGTGAATTCGAGAAAGAGGGCGCGAAGGTCGCGTATATCGACATCCGCGAGAATCCTTGCTTTGTCGGGGATCTCTCCAAGAAGGAAGTCCTAGAAAAATTTGCGCAGTTCGTCATTGAAAAGTACGGGCACGTGGATGTGCTTGTGAATAACGCGCTCCCGCTGATGAAAGGCGTAAACGAATGCAGTTACGAGGAATTCAGTTATGCGCTCGCCGTGGGCGTGACCGCTCCGTTCTACCTCGCGAAACTTTTCGCTCCACATTTCGCAAAAGGCGCGAACATCATAAACATTTCTTCGAGCCGCGACCGCATGAGCCAGCCACAGACGGAAAGCTATACGGCGGCGAAGGGCGGGATTGCGGCGCTTACGCATGCACTTGCTGTGAGTTTTGCGGGCCGCGTGCGCGTGAATTCCATTTCGCCGGGCTGGATCGATACGGATTTCAAGACCTACGAAGGCCCCGATGCCACGCAACAGCCCGCAGGCCGCGTCGGGAACCCGCTGGACATTGCGAACATGGTACTTTACCTCGCGAGCGAAAAAGCCGGCTTCATTACCGGCGAAAACATCTGCATCGACGGCGGCATGACCCGCCAGATGGTCTACCACAACGACTGCGGCTGGAAATTCGAAGGTTAGGGATGAAAAACCTTGTCATTTACGTGCACGGGAAGGGCGGAAACGCCGACGAGGCGCTGCATTACAAGAACCTGTTCCCTGATGCCGATGTACTCGGGTTCGATTACAAGGCGGAAACGCCGTGGGATGCCAAGAAGGAATTCCCGGTATATTTTGATTCTGTCGCGGCGGGCTGCGGCGAAGTGATTCTTATAGCGAATAGCATCGGGGCGTTCTTTTCGATGAATGCGCTGGCCGATAAGCTCGTCAAACAGGCTTATTTTATTTCGCCGATAGTCAACATGGAAAAGCTGATTTGCGACATGATGACGTGGGCGGGTGTCTCCGAAGAGGAACTTCGCGAAAAGAAAAACGTGCCGACGAATTTCGGCGAAACGCTCTCGTGGGAATACCTGTGCTACGTGCGTGAAAATCCGATCGAGTGGCATGTCCCGACAAGAATTCTGTACGGCTCGAATGACAACTTGACTTCGCTAGAAACGATGCGCGAATTCGCCCGGAAAATCGGTTCACCCCTGACCGTGATGGACGGCGGCGAACACTGGTTCCACACCGCCGAGCAAATGGCTTTTTTGGATGAGTGGATTCTAAGATAAAATCTATAGGACTGGCGGAATTATAGGGCTTGTTTGACTTATGCGAACAAGTCCTTTATCGTGAAAACCTTATAATTGCTTTGGTTATGAATTTTTTTCTTGACACCTGGCGTTACGCCTTTTCTTGAAAAAATCCAGAAGTATTTGCTGTCGCGTTTGATGCATGGTGCTGATGCCTGCAAATCCGAAAGCTCTTTCTCGTCAAAAGGTTTTTCCGTGTATTTGCATTCGCAGATGATGGCGTTTTCTTGATTTATGGCGACGATGTCGATTTCCTCTTGTCGTTTTTCGATGGGGTTGTTGCCCCACCAACGACCAATTTCTTCTGCGAAAAATGGAAGTTCTCCATTGAAGGCTTTTTCTTTTAAGAATTGTGAACATATCTGTTCAAAACGGTGACCAATGTATGTGTTCAGGTTGTCGGTCGTGAATTCCTTGCTGTAATAGATTGTGGGGGAGATTAACCCATTCAGCATATTCAGGTGCTTGTAGATAAACCTGAAATAAAAAGCGAAGTAGTTGTCTTCGATGGAGTAAAGCGTGTTCCGCGCCTTGTTTTTTTTGCCTGCGGGAGTTTCTGCCCTGATAAAGCCCAGGTTTTCAAGCACGTTTATATATTTGGCTATCTTGGCACTGTCCTCTCCGATTTTTGTCTTTATTTCGTTGAGTGTCGATGCTCCTGAATTGATGGCGAGCAGAGTGCTCTTGTAAAAGAAAGTCTCCTTGAGTTCCATGCGGAGCAGTGTGTCGATTTCGTTGAACAGATATCCTGTGGTTGACAAACAGTTCTTGATAATGTTTTCGCGGATAGAAAGGGAATCGTCAAAAAGGGAAAGATATAGGGGCATGCCGCCAAGGATGGAATAGATTGTAAGCGCTTCTTCGTTGTTGTATTTCGGGAAAAAGGCCTTTGCCTCTTTGTATGTGAATGGCAAGAGCTTAAGGTCCGCTGTCTTGCGACCGTATAGCGGCTTGGTGGAATTGTCAAACAACTCCTCAATAACGGAGACCTCTGAACCGCACAAAATCAAGAATATATTTTTATTCTTTAAAATGCGGTCAATGGCGTTTTGTAGCTCGGAATCGTATGCCGGATTCGAATTGTGCAAATAGGTGAACTCATCGATGATGATGACTGTGCGTCTTGAAATATTTGTGCTTTCAAGGAACGAATACACACCTTGCCATGTGTCGAGAGCGTTTAAAAATTCACCTGCTTTCAAAACGCGGTTCAGTTCGGTGCAGAACCGTTTGACGTTGTCTTTTTCGCTCCCCTTGTCTGCTGTGAAGAATACGGTATCTTGATTGTGGTGTGTGGCAAAATGGGCTAAAAGAAAACTCTTTCCGACGCGCCTGCGACCATGCATAATGAGCATTTCAAATTTTTTTGAAGTATAGAGATCTTCTAGAAATTTTAACTCTTTCTTTCGCCCGATAAACATTATGTTTACTCCAAAGTTATTTACTCGTTAGTAAATATAAATAATGAGGTGGGACAAGTCAATAGGAAAGGGTGAAATTTCGTTAAAAAGGCAGTTTTTTGTCACTTTTTGGGGAAGAAATAAATTACATTTTCTTTAGAAAAACATTGTTTGGAGGCGTTTATGAAGAAGTTTCTTGATCTGTCATCCTGGCGGACAGCACTTGGCAACTTGTTGCCTAGTGCGCATGGCCACCAAGGTGGGAGCAGCAAGGCGGCGATAGGATCCATGCTTATTATGGCGTTTGCTGTTGTCGGGTGCGATGACAGTTCTTCAGCGTCTGCTGGGCCGAATGATGAACCGGGTGTAGAATTGTCCTCTTCGAGCGTCACGCCGCAGTCGAGCTGGTCCTCAAAGGTCCCTGAGCCTGTCGAAGGGTCCAGCAATAGTGAAAAGGCGAAGTCTTCGTCGAGTGTCGCGCAGAGCGACGCAAAGCAATCTAGTTCTAGCAGTTCCGCGAACCCTATCAGCTCTTCGAGTTTTCTAGGTGACAAAAATTCTAGCAGCAGTGGTGAAAAAGAAACTTCGTCGAGTTCGGTAAAGTCGGAATCTTCGTCTTCTGATGAGAATTCGCAGTCGTCCAGCAGCAGCTCTACTGATGTGCGGTCTAGCTCTAGCGAAACTGAATCAAGTTCCAGTAGTAGCGAAGATAAGGTAAATTGTTCGGCGCTTCTGGAGGGCGAAACGGGCTGGAATTGGAATGTGCCGAAGGAATGTCGATTTAATCCTGATATTGACTATGGTTCCATGACCGATGAACGAGATGGTAAGGTTTACAAGACTGTGATAATCGGCACCCAGGTGTGGATGGCGGAGAATCTTAATTACTATGATGCCGCGGATTTAAACGTGAAGGAAAAGAGTTGGTGCTTTGGAAAGAGTGATAATGGGGATAGCACTACCTGCGATGTGTCTGGCCGCCTTTACACCTGGGCAGCGGCTATGGATAGCGTTGGCGCATGGAGCACGAACGGCAAGGGCTGCGGCGACGGCAAGACTTGCACGCTCACCGCGACGGTCCAGGGCGTTTGTCCCGAGGGTTGGCATCTGCCAAGTTTTAGCGAATGGTATACCCTGTTCACGGCGGTGGGTGGTTCAACTCCGGGTAAGGTTCTCAAGTCGCAGACGGGTTGGAATAGCGATGGCAACGGCACGGATGCCTTCGGTTTTTCCGCCTTGCCTGCTGGCCTCAGGGGCGTCAGGAACTACGATGTCTACTTCCTCCACGATGGCGGCTACGCGTCCTTCTGGAGTTCTACAGAGAACAGTAGCGACCTCGCGTACAGCATGCTCTTGGACTACATCTCCGCCGATGCGGGCCTGGGCAACGCCAGTAAGGGCCTCGCGTTCTATGTTCGCTGTCTTCGGGACTAGCAGCGAGGCGAATCCTGCACGGAAATGCTTGCATTTCTGCATTACCGAGCCGAGCAGCGAGGGACTCCGTAGGAGTCCCCTAGCAGGGCGAATACGGATTGTAAAATTTTCTTCCGTCCCTTGCCAACTTTTTAGAATATAGGTACATTACCGCTGAACGCATCTCGTCTAAGGAAAGGCGAGGTGCGTTCTTTTTTATTTGGGCTTCTCGGCCCTTTGCGAAAGAACGCCTCTAACAATAAACCAGCCGCGAAAGCGGCGTCGCGAATTGCGACCACAAAATGGAGGCTGTATGAATAACGACATCGAAAAATGCAAAGAAGATTTCCCGTTTAGGGTTATATCCGAAACACCAACTGGTGATGGCTTTGTTGATTGTGTTTGGGAAATGCCTGTGTGGGTTGTCGAAAAACTTGACAACTAATCAAAAAATGATTATATTCAACTATGTACAATGTAACTATAACCAAAAGAGCCCAAAGAAGTGCTGCGACGATGCCGAAGGCTGTGCAAAACAAGCTCAAGGCTCTCGTTCAGTCTTTAAAGGTCTCTGGGCCGGTGCAGCCATTGTTTTGGCATTACTCCAAGCTCGGAGGCGACAGGTATCATTGTCACTTGGCCCTTAACTGGGTGGCGTGTTGGACTTGTAAGGAAGGCTCTATAGATATTGAGGTGTATTATGCTGGCAGTCGTGAAAAGGCCCCGTATTGAAATCAGGGCGAAACATATCCCCGCTCCGCTTGTCCGTTTTTTGAAAAATACCTATAACCCGGAGAATGTAATCGTCAGTGACGAAGATGTTGCTGTTCCTTTTGAAGAGTCGGAATGGTTTAAGTCCTTGGAAACAACCCCGGGCGAGATGATTGTGGCAAATAGGGATTTGCGCAATTGGTCGCAGGTGACCTTGGCGGAGAAACTTGGGATTCAGGTGCAAAACCTGTGTGCTATGGAAAACGGACGCAGGACGGTTTCCCGTAAGATGGCTGTAAAACTCGGCAAAATTTTCGGAACGGATCCTGCGGCATTCTTTGATTTCGGGAAGTAAGATTGTTTGTAAGGCGGTCGCAAGGCCGCCTTTTTGTCGCTTTGGGCGAAATAAGTTACATTTGCTTTGAATTTATTATATCGGGTTACCGGAGGTTTTGTGAAAAAGTTTCTTGTTGCGATGAGTGTTGTTGCGGTACTTGCTGCTTGTGGTGGAAATGGTGAGGGTGTCGCTAATCCGAATAACGGAGAATTTGCTGTTGAATCGTCTTCTTCAGTTGAGAATTCGCAGTTGTCCAGCAGTGAAAAGGCGAAGTCTTCGTCTTCAAAAGGTGAGAAAAATGCTGAAGAATCGTCAAGTTCGGTAAAGTCGGAATCGTTCGAAAACTTGAGCTCATCAAATAATAACGGTGAATATAGTTCTTTGATTGACGAACGCGATGGCCGAACATACAGGATCGTTAAAATCGGTAATCAGTGGTGGATGGCTGAAAACCTGAATTATTATGACACATTAAACTTGAGCGTAAAAGCAAAAAGCTGGTGCTATAACGATAGCGCTTATTATTGCAAAAAGTACGGTCGCCTATATACGTGGGCTGCAGCAGTTGATTCGGTAAAGCTCTATCGGGACAAGTCTATAGATTGCGGTTATGGCAGGGCATGCGTACTGTCTGATACGGTGTACGGAATTTGCCCGCTGGGCTGGCATCTGCCGAATAATATGGAATGGGAAGCTTTGTCCTCCGCTGTTGGCGGTCAATCTACCGCAGCCAAGATATTGAGGACAACTAGCGGCTGGCTCGAAGGCGACGATGGTACGGACTCCGTCGGTTTTAGTGCTCTTCCTGCTGGTTTTATGACCAGTTATGACTGTAAGGGGCCTGTTGGCAGCATAGGCTGTTTCAGCAGTGAAGGCTATAGCGCCTACTTCTGGAGTGCTACAGAGAACAGTGTCTATGAAGCCTACTATGTGCAATTTTATTACTTTTTTGAAGGAGCAACTGGGGGCTTCTTCAGTAAGAACTACGCTCATTCAATTCGTTGTGTAAAGAACTAGGCTCGCCTAGCAATGGGCCCTAAGGCGGAAGAAGATAAGTCTCCGAGCGAACATTCCGGAACGGC
>NZ_JAZSAF010000011.1:0-18585 GCF_045601785.1 Fibrobacter sp. | reverse complement strand
AAGATGTAGCCCGTTTACGGGCTCGCCGGTAAGGACCGCACGCAGGTGTCAGACTGCGCAACGCGTCGAACGCGTCGCTAGTAACCTAGGGCAGGGCCCGTATATGAAGAACCACCCGCTGTGCGGGTGGGTTCCTTTTTTCTTTAGACGAAAGAACGTTTCGCTTTAGACGATAGACGAAAGATCTTTGAGAAAAATCTATCGTCTTTCGTCTTTAGTCTTTCGTCTATTTAAGGAACTGCATATACGGCAGCTTGCTTGCAAGTTCCTGCACCTTGTCGGCGTTGGCCATGAGGGCGGAGCGTGCGTGCCAGGAGCCGTCAAGGAACTGGCCGCGGGGGCCGTCGGCAAGTATCAGCTCGATGGTTTCGTCACCCATCTTGAGCGTACGGCTTTCGGTGCTGGTGACGAGTTCTTCGCTCGGGTGTGCTTCGATCCAGGCGAGAATCTTGTCAGCCACTTCGTGGCTCACCTTGTAGCAGGGCACGCCGATAGCCACGCAGTTACCGAAGAAGATTTCGGAGTAGCTTTCGGCGATGATGGCGCGGATGCCCCAGCGCTTCAGGGCCTGCGGAGCGTGTTCGCGGCTGGAACCGCAACCGAAGTTCTGGTTCGAGACGAGGATGGAGCCGTTCTTGTAGGCCGGATCGCGGAAGGGGTGGACCTTGCCCTGAGCGGCGAGGCCAGCGATATCGTCGGCAAAGGCGTTGTCGCCGAGGCCTTCGAACGTGACGCACTTGAGGAAGCGTGCCGGGATGATACGGTCAGTGTCGATGTCGTTGCCGCGTACAGGAACGCCGGAACCTTTAACAATGTCGATAGAATTCATTTTTTAAATCTCCTTAGCGTTACTTGATGTACTTGCGGACGTCGGTGACACAGCCTTCGATGGCGGCGGCGGCCACCATGGCGGGGCTCATGAGGATGGTGCGGCCCGTGGGGCTGCCCTGACGGCCCTTGAAGTTACGGTTGCTGGAGCTTGCGCTCACCTGGCGACCCTTGAGCTTGTCCGGGTTCATGGCGAGGCAGAGCGAGCAGCCCGCTTCGCGCCATTCGGCACCGGCTTCCTTAAAGATCTTGTCGAGACCGAGGGCTTCGGCTTCCACCTTGATCTTCATGGAGCCCGGAACGACCCACATCTTGACGGTCGGGGCGACCTTGTGGCCCTTGATGATTTCGGCGGCGGCCTGCAAGTCGCTCAAGCGGCCGTTGGTGCAGCTACCCACGAAGGCGATGTCGATGGGGCGGCCAATCATCTTGGAACCTTCTTCCCAGCCCATGTATTCATAAGCTTCGGAGATGACTTTCTTTTCGCTGCCTTCGAATTCGCTAATCTTCGGCATGTTGCCGTTCAGCGGGATGGCCTGGGCCGGAGTGATACCCCAGGTGACCATCGGTTCGAGGTTGTCGCAGTTGATTTCGACTTCGTCGTCAAACTGGGCGTCGGCGTCGGTAGCCACGGACTTCCAGTAAGCGACGGCTTCGTCCCACTTGTCGGCCTTCGGGGCGTACGGACGGCCCTTGAGGTATTCAAAAGTCTTTTCGTCGGGGTTGCAGTAACCGACGCGGGCGCCGCCTTCGATAGCCATGTTGCAGACCGTCATACGGCCTTCCATGCCCATTTCTTCGATGACCGGGCCTGCAAATTCGTAAGCGTAGCCAACGCCGCCGTTCACGCCGAGCTTTGCGATGTAAGCAAGAGCCACGTCCTTGGCGGTCACACCCGGCTTCAGCTTGCCGGTGAACTTGATGCGGCGAGTCTTGAGCGGGCTCATGGCGAGCGTCTGGGTGGCCAAAACGTCTGCCACCTGGCTTGTGCCGATACCGAATGCGATAGCACCGAAGGCACCGTGCGTTGCCGTGTGGGAGTCACCGCAAGCGACGGTCATGCCCGGCTGGGTCACGCCTTCTTCGGGGCCCACGATGTGGATCACGCCCTGTTCTTCGGTAGCGGGGCCAAAGAACTTGATGCCGTTGTTCTTGGTGTTGTTTTCAATGTGGGAGAACATCTCTTCGGAAATGCCGTCCTGGAGCGGGCGGTTGCGTTCCGGGAAGGTGGTCGGAATAATGTGGTCCACCGTGGCGAAAGTGCGTTCCGGGAACAGCACCTTCTGGCCTTCTTCGCGGAGCTGCGCAAAAGCCTGCGGGCTCGTGACTTCGTGGCAGAGGTGGAGCCCGATAAAGAGCTGGCACTGGCCGCTCGGGAGCTTTGCTACCGTGTGGCTTTCAAAAATCTTCTGATAGAGTGATTTTCCCATGATTTTGTCTCTTTTTGTTCCCCGGTTTCCCGGGTTGAAGTTCAATTTCGGGTGCAAATATAGAAAAATGTACGGCTACCTTCAATAAAGTTTGGGTCTTTGGTGTACCGCTGTAAACACTTTCTGATTGGCAGATGGTGTTATCGTAGGCCTTTTCAATATATTTTTATGAAAAAATATTGAGGTCGGATTATGAATCGTACATTTTTTGGCTTGTCGCTAGCGGCTTCCTTTGCCTTGGCGATGCTTACCTCCTGCTCCGATGATGGTTCTTCTTCTGGTACCCAGACCGAAGAAGTGTCAGATTTAACGCCAATGGACACGAATCCGGGATCCCAAACGGGAGAACAAGGCGAAAATGCGGGTGACGCTGGAAATGGAGCGGCTTTGAATGACCCCGATGAACCGGAAGAAAACATTGCCGACCAGCCGATAACAGAAGAAGATCTCAAGGACGATGGAACAGCGTCGGTTACGTCGCTCAATGTGGATATTTCTGGTGTCGCTGAATTCGGCCCTTTTGCCGATGGTGCGAGTGTTACGGTGAAGTCGGTCGATGTTTCGACCATGACTGAATCGGGGACTTCCCTGACGGCAAAGGTTGCAGGAAATCTAGGTGCCTACAAGGCTTCGGGCTCGATCAGTTCCGCCGTGGCAAGCGTCGAAGTGAAGGGGGGGTACCTGAATTTTACCTTGGATGAAGCTTCTCAGACGGCGACGGGACTCAAGGCACTTAGTGACCTTCGCGAACGCAATAAGGTCAATGTGAATGTGCTGACCCGCTTAGAATACGACCGTGTCCAGTATCTTGTTTCCAATTTGGGACTCAGCTTTACTGCAGCAAAGACCCGCGCCGAAAAGGAAGTCCTTGCGGCTCTTGGTTTTAAGCAGGACTCGACGATGTTCGAAGACATCTCGCTATATGACCGCACTCGTGGGGGCGCCTACCTGCTTGCCATTACGACGATTGTCATGACGGATCGTTCCGCTTCGGATGCCGATGCAGATATTGCAGCCATCGCGGCCGATATCGCGGTGGATGGAACCTGGGACGATGACGCCCTGAAGGCAAGCCTCGCCGATAAGGCTTTCTCCTTGGATACGAAAACCCCTGTGATCATTCTTTCCGAAAAGAATGGCGATGTAAAGCTGGAAAATTTCAGCGGATGGGTCAACTATTTCTGGGCTGCTCAATATGGATTGGGATTCTGTGGCGAGAATAATCAGGATCAACTGAAACCCAATAGTAATTCCTATAGCGTAAACGCTTCGTTCCAGTTCATTTGCCGAGACAGCGCCTGGATGAAGGCTTCTGATATTCTTTTGGAACATTTGGCCGCAACAGAGTTGTTCGGACCCTGTTCTGAAAGCAATGTGGGCGCAATGAATGCAAACGCAGAAGGAAAGTACTACGTCTGTAAAAAGAATACGTGGTTGGCTGCGGGGGCTGCCGACATCGAAAACATGAAGGTGGCTGAATCCAAGGGCGCCTGCAATTCCGCTAAAGAAGGCGCTCTGGAACAGTATGAATCGAACTACTACATCTGTATCTCAAATTCCTGGCAGAGGACAAAGAATGTTCCGATAGATTATTCCAAGGGTGCCAAGATGAACAAGCGTCTTGGTAGGGGTATCAATTTGGGCAATGCCTGGGAGTCCACGGGTAACGGGGCGACGGCTGATTGTGGCTGGAGCAACTGCATCCAGGACAACTATTTCAAGATTGTCAAGGACGCTGGCTTTAACTCGGTGCGCTTGCCTGTGCGCTGGAACCAAGATGCGTCTAACAGCTCTCCCTATACGCTTAATTCGGGCCGCCTTTCCGGTGTCAAGGCCGATATCGACCTTGCTCTTGCTCAGGGCTTGGCAGTTATTGTCAACTTCCACCATTACACCACGCTGAACGATGCCGCAGCCAAATACGCTTCGGACAAGAATTCCTATGAATCAGAAAAGAAGCGTTTCCTTGGCATGTGGGAGCAGGTCGCTAAAGAAATGAATTCCTACCCAGATAGCCTTCTCGTTCTTGAAATCTTCAACGAACCGCACGACATGAAAAACGAGCAGGTGAATGATCTGATGAGCTCTGCATACGAGGTTATCCGCAAGAATGCTCCCGGCAAGACGATTATGTTCGAAGGAAACGCCTATTCGAAGTTTGCTCAGATTAGGAACTTGGATCTGCCTGCCGACGGAAACATCATTGTGAGTGGTCACTACTATGAATCCTACGCATTTACGCACCAGGGACACGGCTATGACTGCAACAATAACCTTTCCGACAATGTCCTGAGTGCTATTCCGCGTGATTTCAAGAGCTATGTCGATTCCGCGTCGTTCTATTATCCTGATGTCAATGGCGGCCATGTGCCGATGAATATGGGCGAGTTTGGCGTGTCGGGTCAGCATGGTTCTTCTTGCGGTGGCAGCGGCGTCTCGGACGATTTGCGCGCGAAGTGGACCGATGCCGTCATCGGAGCTGCCGAAAAGTATGGCATGTCCTGGCAGTACTGGGGATTTGTGGGTGTCGGCGGATTTGAAGCCTACGATAAGAATGCCGGAAAGTGGTATCCCGAACTTTTGCAGGTATTCAACAAGTACACTTCCAACTAATTGTATTCTCCCATCAAAAAAGAAAGTCCCTGCTTTTCGCAGGGACTTTTTCAATGGAAAAAAATTTTTTAGAACTGTTCGACTTGTGTATCGAACTGGTACTTTTCGTGGTAGTAGGCGAGCATTTCGCTGGTGCTGGTGAATGCGCCTGCGCGAATGGCGTTGCGAACTTCAGGGTCGTTGCGGGACATTTCGATGATTTTTGCGTCTATGTCCTTGAAGAGCAACGTGTTAGATGCCATAGCCACGTGATTCTGGTTGTAGTCCAGGTGGTAGCGGCGTTCGAGCATCTGGAAAAGTTCTGCCTGGCAAGCGTTTTCAGGCGGGTGCCTTTTTGCAATAGGCATGTAGCATTTGTTGATATAATCCTGCTTGTACGAAATAATCATTTCGTCGATAGCGGGGATGTTATGGTCTGAATCGTGGCTTGCTAATTCTGCTTTGGGAGTGACGACACCGGAACATCCGGTAAGAAGGGCGGCGGTAATGGTTGTAAGAGCCAAAACTCTAAACTTCATCTGCTTTTTATCCTTTTTTCTTTGTTGATGCCAAATCCCTAATTCCAGAAACAAAATTATTTAAATGAGCTCACTTTGGCGAGGGTCAGGATGTAACAAATAGCTTACAACGGACTCAAAAAAACGCTTTGAGAACACTTTTTAAAGTGCTTTGTGATGTGTGTCACTTTCAGAAAGATGTTGCAGTTTTTACAACGAGTCCGACTGTCTATCTGCTTCTAACAGCATCTGCAGTCGGTTTGAAGATGTAGAACCATTTTATCGGATCTATTACTTTGTACCGAACATTGCCGATGTGCTTGGGACCGTTTTTATCGATGAGACCAGTAACAACGTGGGCGTGTGGACCCGTGGTGTGTCCGGTAAGGCCAACCGTTGCGATGGGGTCTCCTGCCATGACTTCTTGTCCGTCCAGATAAAGTAATTGGTCGCAGTGCATAAATAGAATGACGTCTTTTTTGCGGACAAGCCCTATCACGATGCCACCGCGTTCGTCGCGGGTTGTCCAGGCCTTTGCTGCAAAGGGGGCAAGGATTCGGGCGCCTTGGCGGCTTGCGACATCGATGCCGTTGTGTTGCCTGTACTTGGCTGTGGCCTGGGCGTGGTAGAATTCCGTGATGTAGGCGACACTGTCGGAAACAATTGATGTCCAGTACTTCCATGCGGCTCCGATGGAGTCGGTAGCGGTGCTTCCGATGTAGTCGGGGCGGGAGAACTTGATGGTCGTTCCTTCGGGTGGAAAATTAAGGTTGTTCTTTTCCCACGAGTTTTTCTTGAAGCCGTTCTCTTCGAGCGTCACGTTCACGTACTTACGAATCATTTGGTCGTTGGTGATGATGGCGCTGAATCGTCCGATGGCGTACCTTGCGATGCGTTGCAGGGGTTCCTTGCCGTCGAAGGTGTATTCGAACGATGGTGCGACCGAAAGCTTGTCACGTTCATGGATGCGGTTGCGGATGTTCGATATGACCGGTTCCGTTTGCGTGGAGAAGAAGAAGGGGAGCGCTATGGCGAGCAAGAAGAGGATTGGAAAAAGGGTCCTGAAAACTTTGGAACTTCCATCTAGAGGGTTCTTTTGGACAATCGCTATTTTATGCAGGTTCTCGATAACCTTTGCAAAAGAATCGGGGTCTTTTCTCCAGTCGGTTTTCTTGATTTCCTTGAAGAAGGAGTCGCTTCTGCACACTGCTCTATTGGCATGGTAGAATTTTTTGCGACTTGGCTTTTGTGGTAAAAGCCAAAGCAGGTATGCCTTGTTGAAATGCGGCAGGTCTTCAAGGAACCTAGATGCCGATTCGACGCTGTCGCCGTCAATGATGACAAGTCGAGAAAGCAGCGCCGCGTAATAGGCTTCGTTGTCATTTAAGTCAAGGGGTAGAACCACGACGATTTGTGGAATGACACCCTTGATTTGCTGCAGGTTATGGTAGAGATTGCGGAACTGGTTGTCGTTTTGGGGATAGCTTCTGCTTCCCGTGACAGTCCAGCTTTCAGAATCAGTCTTGATTTTTTCAAGGTCTGAAAGGGAAAGAGTCTTTTCGAACAAGTCCTTGGCTTCAATGGGGGCGTTCCCCTTGAATGGATTCTTGCCCGAAAAGTCTATCACCAAAAAACGAGCGCCGGCGTTGAGTGCCAGCGCAAGATTTTGCAGGGGAGCGAGCGGAATCTCTGCTTCCCCAGGGAAAGCAAAGCAGGTCACCCCGCCTTGCTTGTATAGGTCGTTTAGGACCTTCCGCTGCATAGTTTTTGATTATGCCTTCTGGGATCCGCGAGGGTAGGTGAAACCTGCGGGAGGGGCGGCAACGAACTTGTCAATCTGCATGTAGAGTTCTTCTGCAGTGGCGGCGGGGTTGAAGTAGATTTCCTGGTTCCTGTTCTGGGTACGGCCCTTGAGCGGTTCGCTGCGGCGGGAGCGGCTTACGATGCCGAGCGGAAGCACTTCCAGAAGCGGGAGCAGGCCGAAGTAACGGAACAGGCTGAAATTCTTCTGCCAGGTGGTGCGCTCGGCGAGCACAGCGAAGGTGCCTTCAAAGATTGCCTTTGTCTGGAGCAGTTCGTCGGAGCTCATGGTCACCAGTTCATGGTTTCTGGGGAAGTTGTTCACGAAGTTTGCCATGTCGCCCTTGAGATAGTTGGCGTCGCAGAGAAATACGAATTTCATACTTTACCTTGCTTGTTTTTTGTGGTTTTTGCCTAAAAATAACTTTTTGTCGATGTGCTGTCATTTTTGTAAGCTGTTCAAAAGAAGATTTTCGGAACTTTTTGTTTCGCTTTTTTGTAAATTTTTTGTAAAATCTGAAAAGGCTCTCGAAATGGCTCAAACAACCTCAAGAAAGCCGATATTTCTTTTTTTTTTTGAATGCTTGTCGTAAGTTGTTGATAATCAATGAGTTAAGGCTTTTGGTGTTGGGGAACCTTTTTTTGTGAATCTCTTTTTTTGCCTTTTTTTTGCAAATTAGCGGATTTTGACCCCTAAAAACATTATATTTGACCTCGTAAAATCGTGCCCGAACTAGCGGGTGCGGTACGTTTTTTGTGAAAGCAAAAGGTGTAATTGGAAGATGATATTTATGGGAGATCATAAATGAAACGAAAAAATTGGTCTGTAGCAGCCCTCCTGGCGTCTGCCGGCATATTTGCTTCTATGGGCGTTGCCCAGGAAGCTGGCGATGCGGCTCCGGCTGTTGAAAATAATGCTCCTTCGGTGATGGGTATCCCCGGTGAGTCTATCGACGAAGGCAAGAAATTTGCTCCGATTAAGTTGGATAAGTATGTTTCCGACGATATGGACAAACCTGAAAAGCTGAAATGGTCCGTTTCTGGAAACAAGCAACTTAAGGTTTCCATTTCTCCGGACCGTGTAGCAACGATTGAAATTCCTGACCCGTATTGGAATGGTTCCGAAGACATCACCTTCATGGCGACTGACTCCAAGGGTGCCGTGGGTTCTGAAACGGTCAACTTCAATGTGGAGTCCGTGAACAATCCGCCCGAAGTGAAGCAGATTCCTGACCAGACTGTTGATGAAGGCAAGACTTTCGCAAAAATCAAGCTTGATGACTATGTGAACGATCCAGACCATCCGAAAAATCAGATTCTGTGGGAATTTGACATCTCTCCGGTGGGCAAGGATCAAGCCGAAGGCGACTTGAACGTGGAAATCGACCCGAACCGTGTGGCGACGGTGATTATTCCGGACCAGAACTGGTATGGCGCTGCAAAGATTAAGTTCACGGCGACCGATGGTGAATACGCAAGTGCTTCTACGGCAGCAAACTTCGTGGTGAAGCCCATCAACGATGCTCCGGTGCTGCAGAAGATTCCTGACCAGACTATCGAAGAAAAGAATGAATTCGAATCCATTAGCCTGACCGATTATGTAGCAGACGTGGATGACGATGTCATGAAGCTCAAGTGGAGCATTTCGGGCAACAAGGACCTGAAGTTCGACATCGACAAGTACGGTTCTGCAAACATCAAGATTCCGAACGAATTCTGGAATGGCTCTGAAACCGTGACCTTCACGGTGACCGACCCGGCCGGAGCGTCCGCCAAGACGACTGCCAAGTTCACGGTGAAGTCCATCAACGACGCTCCTGAGTTCGTTCAGGAAGTCCAGGACCAGACCATCGATGAAAAGCAGGAGTTCAAGCCCATTGAACTGGACAAGCTGGTCAAGGATCCCGACCATCCTTTCGAACAACTTAAGTGGACCGTTTCCGGCAACAAGGACCTTGCTGTAAACATTGCCGGCAAGAATGCCACCATCAAGATCCCGTCCAAGATGTGGAACGGTTCTGAATCCATCAAGTTCAAGGTCTGCGACCCGGCCGGTGCTTGCGCCGAATCCGAAAACAGCTTCACGGTGAACTCCGTGAACGATGTGCCGCAGCTCGTGAAGCAGATTCCGAACCAGACCATCGACGAAAAGAAGACTTTCGCAAAGATCAAGCTCGACGAATTTGTGAAGGATGCGGACCATAAGAACTCTGAACTCTCTTGGGAAGCTGACGTGAAGCACCAGGGCAAGGAACCGCAGTCCGGTACTTTGTCTGTAAACATCGACGAAGCCCATGTTGCTTCTATCGAAATTCCTGATCCGAGCTGGAACGGCTCTGCTGTGGTGACTTTCACGGTGTCCGACCCCGAAGGCGCTTCGGTGAAGCAGCCGGTGACCTTCACGGTGAAGTCCATCAACGACCTTCCTGTGTTCAAGAAGATTCCGGACCAGGCCATCGAAGAAAAGAACGAATTTGCGTCCGTGATGCTCGACGACTACCTCTCTGATGCCGATCACGATCTCTCCCAGTTGAAGATTGACATCACGGGTAACAAGGACATCAAGGTCAACCTGAATACCAAGACCCGCGAAGTATCTTTCAAGACACCGTCTGAACTCTGGAACGGTTCTGAAACCTTGACCTTTACGGCTACAGACCCCGAAGGTGGCAAGGCTTCTACCCAGATGAAGCTTTCTATCAAGTCTATCAATGACCCCCCGACCATGAAGGACATTGCTGAACAGACCATCAAGGAAAAGGGTGAATTCAAGCCCGTTGAACTTGACAAGTATGTAGAAGATCTAGACCACGAAAAGGGCAAGCTCAAGTGGACCGTGACGGGCAACCGCGAACTCAAGGTGGCTATCGACGGTGGCCGCGTGATGAAGGTGACTCCGCCGAGCCCGCAGTGGAATGGTTCTGAGACGCTCACCATCAAGGTGACTGACCCCGAAGGCGCCACCGACGAACGCTCTGTCGCTTATACGGTCGAATCTGTGAACGATATTCCTGAATTTACGAAGCAGGTTGCTCCACAGACTATCAAGGAAAAAGCCCAGTTTGCGCCGATCAAGCTTGGCGAAATGGTTCGCGATCTCGACAACAAGCTTTCCGATCTCCAGTTCTCTGTTGATGTGAAGCCTACGGTCAAGGGCAAGGAAGCCGGTCTCACCGTTGAAATCGATGCCCAGCATGTGGCCAACATCAAGATTCCGAATAAGTTCTGGAACGGTGCCGACGAAATCACCTTCAAGGTGACCGACCCCGAAGGCGCAAAGGCTGTTTCCAAGGCTCTCTTCACGGTGCAGTCGGTGAACGATGTGCCGGTGCTCAAGAAGGTGCCTGACCAGATGATCGACGAAAAGATGGAATTTGCTTCGATCAATCTTGCAGAACTTGCTTCTGACCCGGACCACGCCTTTAAGGATCTCAAGTGGACGGTCTCTGGCAACAAGCAGCTGAAGATCGATATTTCCAAGGATGGTGTCGCATCCATCAAGATGCCTGCCAAGAATTGGAATGGTTCTGAAAAGGTAACCTTCACGGTGACTGACCCGGAAGGCGCTTCCGCAAAGTCCGATGCTGTGTTTACGGTGAAGTCCATCAACGATCCTCCGGTCATGAAGGATATCGCAAGCCAGACCATCAAGGAAAAGGGCGAATTCAAGCCTATCGAACTTGACAAGTATGCAAGCGACGAAGACCACGACCTTTCCAAGCTCAAGTGGACGGTCTCTGGCAACAAGGACCTGAAGGTTGTCATCGATGGCAAGCACAACGCTACCATCACGACTCCGAACAAGTACTGGAACGGCTCTGAAGACATCACCTTCACGGTGACCGACCCGGAAGGCGCTTCCGACAAGCGCACGGTGAAGTTCACGGTTGAATCGGTGAATGACCTGCCGGAATTTGTGAAGCCGATCAAGGATCAGAGCATTCCCGAAAAGCGTGAATTTGCAATCATCAACCTGAACGACATCGTGAAGGATGCCGACCACAAGCTCGATCAGCTCTCTTGGAGCTTCGATGTGAAGCCCGCCAAGGGTGCGAAGGGTGCTGCTCCGCAGCTCAAGGTGACTGTCGACGGCCAGCGCATGGCCAAGGTCGTGATTCCGGACAAGTACTGGAATGGTTCCGAAGAAATCACCTTCAAGGTGGAAGACCCGGATGGCGGCAAGGCTTCTTGCACGGCGACCTTCACGGTGCAGTCCGTGAACGACGCTCCGACGATTGGCAAGATCAACGACCAGGCTGTCAAGGAAAAGGGTGAATTCAAGTCCTTCAACCTGAAGCAGCTTATCAAGGATCCGGACCATGCCTACGAAAAGCTGAAGATCGAAGTGAGCGGCAACAAGGACCTGAAGGTGAATATCGGCAAGGATGGCGAAGTGTCCATCAAGGCTCCGAGCCCGCTCTGGAACGGCAACGAGAAGATCACCTTCACGGTGACCGACCCGGAAGGCGCTTCTGCCAAGGCCACGGCCGCATTCTCTGTGCAGTCCATCAACGATCCTCCGGTCATGAAGGACATTGCTAGCCAGACTATTAAGGAAAAGGGTAGCTTCAAGTCTATTGCTCTCGACAACTTTGTCGAAGACCTCGATCACCCGAAGAACAAGCTCAAGTGGAAGATCGAAGGCGCCAAGGAACTCAAGGTCGCCATGGATGCAAGCCACAATGTGTCTGTGATTCCGCCTAACCCGAACTGGCACGGTGCTGAAACGATCAAGTTTACGGTGACTGACCCCGAAGGTGCAAGCGACAGTCGTTCCGTAACCTTCACTGTTGAATCGGTGAACGATGCTCCGCAGTTCGTGCGTGAACTCAAGGATCAGTCCATCGATGAAAAGAAACAGTTCCAGCAGATTAAGCTTGACGACCTGGTGAAGGATCCTGATCACAAGAATAGTGAACTCAAGTGGACCTTCGATGTGAGGGAAAAGTCTGCCGCTCCTGCCAAGGGCAAGAAGGGCAAGGGCGCTGCCGAAGAAAAGGCTCCTGCAGGCGAGATGCTCAAGGTGAATGTGGACAAGAACCGCGTGGCAACCATCGCCATCCCGAACAAGTATTGGAATGGTGCTGCTGACATTACCTTCACGGTGACTGACCCTGAAGGTGCGAAGGCTTCCAAGACCGCTCATTACGAAGTGCGCTCCATCAATGACCCGCCGGTTATTTCTTCGAACGCTCCGAAGGGTGAAACCATCCGCGAAAACGGTGTGTTCAGGACCATCGACCTTTCGAACCTTGCCACTGACCCCGACCACAAGGCTGCCCAGCTCAAGTGGAGTGTGTCTGGCAACAAGTTCCTGAAGGTGAATATGCGCAAGGACAACACCGTCCAGGTGGCTGTTCCGGACCCGCAGTGGAACGGCAAGGAAACGGTGACCTTCACGGTGACCGACCCGGAAGGCGCTTCCGCTCACCACAAGATGCTCTTCGAAGTGACTCGCGTGAACGACGCTCCGGTCATTGCCAAGAAGGTTCCTGACCAGAAGATCAAGGAAAAGGAACTCTTCAAGCAGATCAAGCTTGACGAATATGTGAAGGACCCGGACAACAAGCCGAGCGAACTTTCTTGGAAGGTGACGGGCAACAAGCAGCTCAAGGCTGAAATTTCTCCGAGCCGCGTGCTTACCGTGACTGCCCCGGACAAAAACTTCTGGTGCGCTCCTGAAACGATGGTGCTCATCGTGAAGGATCCGGATGGTGCTGAAAACTCCCAGACGGTGACCTTCGAAATCACCTCTGTGAACGATGCTCCGGTGCTCAAGAACATTCCTGACCAGAAGATCAAGGAAAAGGGTAGCTTCAAGGAAATCGACCTGAACAAGTTTGTGCACGACCCCGACCACAAGCTCTCTGAACTTGTGTGGACCGTGAAGGTTGACAAGGTCGGTGCAGCCGCTCCTGCCAAGCCCGCCAAGAAGGCTAAGAAGCCTGCAAAGAAGGGTAAGGGCAAGAAGGGCAAGGAAGAAAAGGAAGAGAAGGAAGAAGCCGCCCCGGCTCCGGTTGACGAATTCCAGGTGGAAATCGACAGCAAGAACATTGCCCGTGTGAAGATTGCCGACAAGTACTGGAACGGCGAACGCAACGTGACCTTCACCGTGAAGGACCCCGAAGGCGCTTCCGACTCCAAGGTGGTGAACTTCAAGGTTGAATCGGTGAACGACGCTCCGGAAATCAAGCCGATTGCTATCCAGAGCATTCAGGAAAAGGAACACTTCAAGCCGCTTGACCTGTCTCAGTTCATTTCTGATCCGGATCATCCGTTCGGCTCTCTGAAGATTGAAGTGGCTCAGCCGCGCGCCCTCAAGGCATCTATCAATGCTAAGAAGGAACTGGTTGTGTCTACTCCGGACAAGTTCTGGAGCGGTTCCGAAAAGATCAAGATTGACGTGCACGACCCCGAAGGAGCCCGCGCAACGCAGCAGATCACCTACGAAGTGGTTCCTGTGAACGATCCTCCGGTCATCAAGCATATTGCCGGCCAGAAGATCAAGGAAAAGGAAAAGTTCGAAATTGTGGACCTCTCCAAGGTCGCGACCGACCCGGATAACAAGCCCAATGAACTCCATTGGTCTGTCTCGGGTAACAAGGAACTCAAGGTTGATATCAAGGGTACTCGTGCCCAGGTGCTGACCCCGAACCCGAACTGGTTCGGCAAGGAAACAATTACCTTCACGGTGAAGGATATCGCAGGTGCTTCTGCATCTGCCAAGGCGACCTTCGAGGTGACGCCGGTGAATGATCCTCCGACTCTCAAGCCGGTGCAGCCGTTTGTCATTGAAGAAAAGAAGGCCTTTGCTCCGGTTGACTTCAGCAAGATGGTTTCTGACCCGGATAATAAGCTTGAAGAGCTCACCTGGACGCTCGACAACGATGTTCCGAACGTGAAGGGCAAGAAGAACAAGAGTGGTCCGGCGGTGAAGCACGAAATCCACTTCATGATCAACGAAAAGGGCTTGCTCCAGGCCGAAACTCCGACCCCGTACTGGAACGGTACCGAAACTGTGACGGTGAACGTGTTTGACCCGGCTGGTGAAAAGGCTTCTATTCCTGTGAAGTTTACGGTGAAGCCCGTGAACGACCCGCCGATCGTGAAGGAAATTCCTGGCCAGGAAACCCTGCAGGGATCTACGTTCAAGCCCATCAAGCTCGACCAGTATGTCTCTGACCCCGACCACAAGGTCCACGAAATCAAGTGGTCTGTGGCTGGCGCCAAGAACCTTGCCGTGCAGATTTCTGCAGGTCGCGAAGCTCTGGTGAAGCCGAAGAAGGCTGACTGGTTCGGCGAAGAAACCCTGATCTTTACCGCTAAGGACCCGGCTGGCGCTTCTGACAAGGCCATGGTCAAGTTCGTCGTGAAGCATGTGAATGCGGCCCCGATTATGCGCGACATTCAGGACTACACGATCAAGGAAGACGACAATAACGGTGTCGTCGCCGTGATCAAGCTTGACCAGTTTGCCCGCGATAAGGACCATCGTTTCGACGAGCTCAAGTGGAGCTTCACCGGTAACAAGTTCCTGACCGTGAAGTACGACAAGTACAAGAAGACTGCAACGGTTGCCCAGCCGCACCCGAACTGGGCTGGCAAGCCGGAACGCATCACTTTCACGGTAACTGACCCCGAAGGTGCCAAGGCTTCTAAGACGGCTCTGTTTACGGTGATTGCCGTGAATGACCCGCCGGTGGCAAGCGCTCAGACTTACATGACTCAGGAAGGCGAAGAACTTAAGGTTGGCGCTACCGAAGGCCTGATGTCTGGCGTGACGGATGCTGACGGTGAAAAGCCGGTGTCTGTGCAGCTTGTTCAGAAGCCGCGTAACGGTAAGATCAACTTGAATGAACGCGATGGTTCTTTCACCTACATGCCGAACAAGGGCTTCAGCGGCCTTGATGAGTTCAGCTTCAAGGTGAAGGATCCTGGTGGACTCTCTTCTCAGGTGACGACTGCCGAAGTCAACGTGTCCTTCAAGATGAAGGATCTCCGCGGTGGCGACACCAAGAAGAAGGCTGAACCGAAGAAGGAAGAGCCGAAGGAAGAAGAAAAGGCCCCGGCTAAGGGTAAGAAGAAAGGCAAGAAGGGCAAGCGCCGCTAATAAATAAGTGGCCGAGCTCTTGCTCGCTTCTTCTATAAAGCTTAACAAATGAAAATCCCGCTCCCAGAGCGGGATTTTTGCATCTTTTGGGAATTATGGTCCCGAAATGGCTATCTGGTGTTGAAAAGTTCAAAACAGAAAAAACGCGCAGAAAGCTTTTTTTCGTCGTTTTTTACCCCTGAAATATATTTTTGAATCGGAAGCAAGGGCCTGTTGCCCATTGGGGTTTAGGGATAAATTTATGAAAAAAGGATTGTTTGGTGCTTTTGGACTTAGCCTGGCCGCTATCATCGGCATGCAGGCGACTGTCGCATACTCTGCCGAAAAGGCGGCAGATTTCAGCTGGAGCAACGTGAGCATGGGCGGGGGCGGATTCGTCTCCGCCGTGATAGCCTCTCCGGTAGACAAGGGCCTGTTCTATGCCCGTACCGACGTGGGCGGCGCTTACCGTTGGAACGAATCGACGGCCCGCTGGGAATCGATGATGGACTGGGTCGATGTTTCCGAGCGAGGCCTTTTGGGAATCGAGGCCATTGCCGTTGACCCGCAGGAATCGGGCGTTGTGTATATGGTGGCAGGAACCAGTTACTGGAACAACGGCCGTACGGCGTTCCTCCGCAGTAGCGACAAGGGTGAATCTTGGGAAGTAATTTACACTTGGGACGAAGACGGAACCAAGGGTACCAAGGTGGCACGCTTCGGTGCACACGGTAACGGCATGGGCCGCGGAAACGGCGAAGCCTTGGCGGTCGACCCGAATGATTCGAAGGTCATGTTCTATGGCTCCAAGAACAAAGGTCTCTGGAAATCGACGGACAATGGTTCGAATTGGAGCCATGTGGATGCCTGGACCAAGGCTGCCGGGAGCGATACGACTTGGAATGGTTCTGGATTCAGCTTTGTGCAGTATGCACCGGGCAGCTCCAAAGTGCTTTACGCCGGATTCTTGCGTGAGGGGACGACGGCCAAGGGCACGTTCGAAAATGTGTTCACCTCGACCGACGGCGGTGCAAGCTGGAAGGCGCTCCCGATTCCGGATTCGCTGCGCAGCACGGCCGGCGGGAGCATTGTGCGCCTGATGCCGCAGCGTGCGGTGATTTCGGGCGACGGAAAAACGATGACGGTGACCTTTGCCGACGGCGCAGGCCCGCATTCCATGATGTGGGACGAAGGCTGGGGCATGATTTACGATGGTTTTGGTCGCGGTGCGGTGCTGCAGCTTGATGTGGCATCGGCGACTTGGTCCGACGTTTCTCCGGAAAACTATCTGGACGAAGGTGGCGATGCCAAGTACGACAAAGTGGACGTGAAAGGTATGGTCGACTGCGAAGCCGCAGGCGGCACCGGCAAGACTTGCGAAGATTATTACCCCTACATTGCCCCTTATGGTGGCATAGCCATCAATCCGAAAAATGCCAACGAAATGGTGGTGACCACTGAAGGCTATCGTGGCCCGCAGTTCTGGTACACGGCTACAAGTGACACCAGCGGCAAGTGGAGCGACCAGTGGGGTACTAACATTTACCACACGACCGACGGCGGCAAAACCTGGATTGCAAGCTTCAAGTATTACTGGATGGAAGGTGGCGTTTACCCGACTACTCAGCAGATGGATGCCAACGGAATTGGCTGGATGCATAACGGTTCTATCCACTGGTCCGGCAGCGTTGCCATGGATCCGTTTGACAACAACCGCGTCTTTGTGACTTCGGGTAACGGTATTTTCCGCTGCGACAACTTGAGCGATTACGTTTATAAGGAAGCTGAAAATTCCTGGGAAGAACCGCAGCTCACCATGAACCAGGTGTGGCATTTCTCGGCACATGGTGTCGAAGAAACGGTGCCCTTTGAAGTGGTGAGCATTCCGGGTGGCCCGATGATTTCGATCATTGGTGACTACGACGGATTCCGTCACGATGACATCGCAAAATATCCGGCATTCAGGCACAAGACGAATGTTGGCGGCGAATATGTTTCGTTGGGCACGACGCAGGGCCTCGCTTACGCTCCCAAGAGTGGCAAATTGGCCAAGGTGGCTGACAAGCGCGCCTATGAAGGCCAGTACAATGCAATTCCCATCGCTCCGGTGCAGTATTCCCTTGACTCGGGCAAGACTTGGACGGTGGAAACCTATACAGGGCCTGACGAAAAGGCCGCTAAGGGCACGGTAGCTCTTTCGGCAAAAGGTACTTACACCATCTGGGTTCCGATGGAAGGAACGACCGATGTCTATCGCAATTACAACGGCACGACTTGGGAAAAGGTGACGGGAATCGATAACACCGCGTATGTGGTGGGCGATCCTGAAAACGACGACGTGTTCTACGCCTATACCAAGGCGGACGGCAAGTTCTATAAGAGCTCCGATGCGGGCGCAACTTTCAAGGCCGTGAATACGCCGGGCGAAAGTGCGTTCAAGAAGTTCCGTGCCATTCCGGGCTACGAGGGTGACTTGTGGCTGCCTGTCGCTATTCAGGATCCGTCGAATGGTACGCCCGCTAGTGGAAAGCTGTTGCATTCAACCGATGGCGGTGCCACTTGGGCTGCGGTTGAAGGTGTCGGTTACTGCGAAGCGGTGGGTTATGGTGCACCCAAGGAAAAGGGCGGCTACCCGGCGATTTATGTGTTTGCAACTATCGGTAAAGTGACGGGTGTGTTCGGCTCTGACGACAAGGGTAAAACCTGGACTCGCGTCAATGACGATGGTCATGAATATGGCGGCCTTGCAAACGGTGAATTCGTGATGGGCGACATGAATACTTATGGCGTTGTGTACATGAGTACGGCTGGCCGCGGCATTGCTGCCCGTGTTCCGAGCGACTGGAACATGGGAACGTCCAATTCCGATGGTACGACAAAGGTTGCTCCGTCCGCAAAGGTCATGGCTTCCGCTTCAGTAACTTATGCAAACGGCAATCTGGAGCTTCGCCTGAATGCAACCGTTGCTCGCGTGAGCGTGTTTGACATGCGTGGCAAGAAGATTTCTAGCCGCTATTACAGCAGCTCTGCTTCGGTGCCACTGCGCGAATTGGTGCGCGCCAAGGGCAGCTATTTTGTTCGAGTCGATAACGGCAAGAAGGTGCTGTTTGCAAACCGCGTGATTGTGACGCGATAATGAATTTCAGAATGAAAATGAAAGAAACCCTGCCGTCGGCAGGGTTTCTTGTTTGTATACAGAAAACCACCCGCTAGGCGGGTGGTTCCAAAGAGCCTACGGCTTTACATCCTTGTGGAAAGCAGAAATCCTTTGATTAAATTTGCCACGCGGTCTGACCACCTGCATAACAAATAACCAAAGGATTTTGCA
>NZ_JAZSAF010000010.1:0-32519 GCF_045601785.1 Fibrobacter sp. | reverse complement strand
ATAGGTTGCATATACACGAAAAGCGAAAGGCACAGCCGTACTGCGGTTCAGATCATCCAAGCGCTGCTTCACATCGGTAGCATATCCGATTTTCACATATTGAGGAAATGACGGATTAGTGAAAATGTAGATAAAGCCTTTGTTCATCTTAATATCTCTCCTTAGGAATATCATAATCAATTTATGATCTTTGCTGCATTAGCCGCCAATCCCAAAGAATTTTTCAAAGAATGCTTTCAGCTGTTCAATAATTCCTTGTTTCTTCTTTGCACGATTGCCTCCACCAAAGCGGGAAACGGGTGGCATCAGTTTATCAATATCCGTCCCGGTGGTTTTTAGTTCGCCATCTCGGAATGCATTATCGATATACTTTCTGGTTTCGGTGTCTTTCAGGTTTTCTTCCTGAATGATCCGTGCCAATTCCCTTTCCTTGTTCTCTGCTACATACCTACGCCATTCTTCCATGATATTGTCCACATCATTGATGCCATCAATAAAGGTTTCAATCAATTCCTTTTTGCTGCGCAGTTCCGGGCTGGCATCAACAGCCTTTTGAATGGAAATCAGCACTTCTTTATCCTGGCAATGAGAATCATGATACTTTTTCACCAACATCAAGATGTAGTCAATATTGATTTCAATCTGCTTGATCAGTTCAATTTCAAAGATAATATCATCCGTGATATCTTCTTTTTCGCCATCCAGCCGCTTACCACGCCATTCATCCCGCAAATCCTGATAGCGTCCCAAATAGTCCTGCAAATCCCGTTCTGAAATCAATTCCTTCCCCTTGAAATCATCAAAGGAGCAGAGCAGATTCCGCATGCGCAGGAGAGCACCAAAGAGAACGATAAAATCCTTCTGATGCTGTTCGCCAATAATCTGCGGCACAGCCAGCGGAAATTTTTCCGTCAGATCATTGATCATGTCCACATAGCCAGGATGCAGCTTGTTTTCTTCATCCGTGTAGCCATAATAATAATCCTCAAACTTGCGCATCAACACAATGCCGCTGGCATTCTTATCGCCAAACAGGGCAATGGCAGCATCCACACGCTTTTTCAGATTGCGGAAGCATACGATATTGCCAAAGGTTTTGATGCTGTTAAGGATGCGGTTGGTACGGCTGAATGCCTGGATCAGCCCATGCATTTTCAGGTTCTTATCCACCCACAGGGTATTCAGCGTGGTGGCATCAAAGCCCGTCAGGAACATATTCACCACGATCAGCAAATCCAGTTCCTTGTTTTTCATGCGCAGGGATACATCTTTGTAATAGCTTTGGAAGCGGTCACTGTCCGTAGAATAATTGGTATGGAACATTTCATTGTAATCCCGGATCGCTTCTTCCAGGAAGTCCCGGCTGCTGGCATCCAATGCGCTGGTGTCTTCGCTGTTTTCTTCGTCCAGAATGCCATCCGATTCCGCTTCATTCGCCCCATAACTGTAAATAGTGGCAATTCGCAGTTTCTTCGTAGGATCAGCCGCCATCTGCTTTTTGAATTCCTGATAATACAGCCTTGCCATCGGCACAGAAGACACACAGAAAATAGAGTTGAAGCCACTGATGCGCTGCTTTTGTTTGATTTCTTCCACTGCTCCATGGGCGGCGGACGCCACTTCAGCGATATTGGTCAGGGTATTGAAAATATAGCTTTTATCGCCGCGATAGGTTTTCTGATCGAAATGATTCAGGATATATTCCGTCACCAGCTTGATGCGCTGGGGTGCCATGAACGCTTTTTCCCGGTCAATATCCCATACTTCCTTATCATCCACATCCGGGTTATTGTCCATTGTCTTGAAATAATCAACACGGAAGGGCAACACATTCTTATCATTGATGGCATCCACAATGGTATAGGTATGCAGCTGATCGCCAAAGGTCTGTTCCGTGGTCATGAATTCAGGATTGCGGGAAGACCCAGCATTCAGTGCAAAGATAGGCGTACCCGTGAAGCCAAACAGATGGTACTTTTTGAAGCTCTTGACGATGGCCTTATGCATATCACCAAACTGGCTGCGGTGGCATTCGTCAAAGATGATCACCACATGTTTCTGATACGCTTCATGTCCGGGGTTCTTCTTGATGAAGGTAGCCAGCTTCTGAATGGTGGTGATGATGATGCGGGCATTATCATCCTCCAACTGTCGCTTCAGAATGGCAGAACTGGTGTTGCTGTTGGCAGCGCCTTTTTCAAAGCGGTCATATTCCTTCATGGTCTGATAGTCCAGATCCTTGCGGTCAACCACAAAAAGCACCTTATCGATATAAGGCAAAAGCGAAGCTTGGCGGGCTGTTTTGAAGGATGTGAGCGTCTTGCCAGAACCCGTGGTATGCCAAATATAGCCGCCGCCAGCCACATGCCCATACTTCTTATAATTGTTGGCAATTTCAATGCGGTTCAGGATGCGTTCCGTTGCCGTAATCTGATACGGACGCATCACCATCAGCATATTTTCCGATGTGAAAATGCAATACTTGGTGAGGATATTCAGAATGGTATGCCGGGCGAAGAAGGTTTTTGTGAAGTCCACCAGATCCGGAATCACCCGGTTATTGGCATCAGCCCAATAAGAAGTGAATTCAAAGCTATTGCTGGTTTTTCCCTTCTTCTGGGCAGCAGCACCAGCATCCTTGATGGCATTATTGCGGGTGCTGTTGGAATAATATTTGGTATTCGTGCCATTGGAGATCACAAAGATCTGGGCATATTCAAACAAGCCGCAGCCAGCCCAGAAAGAATCCCGCTGGTAACGGTTGATTTGGTTGAACGCTTCCCGGATGGCAACACCACGCCGCTTCAGTTCCACATGCACCAGCGGAAAGCCATTCACCAGAATGGTCACATCATAGCGGTTATCATGCTTCGCCCCTTGTGCCTGGCTGATCTGATACTGATTGATCACCTGAAGGAAATTATTGTGGATGTTCCGTTTATCAATCAGCGTGATATTCTTGGATGTGCCATCATCCCGCTTCAGCACCTGCACATTGTCTTCCTGAATCTTGCGGGTCTTTTCCACAATGCCATCATTGGCATTGGCAATGCAATCACTGAAAAAACGCTTCCATTCATTATCCGAAAACTGATAGCCGTTCAGCTTTTCCAATTGCTTGCGAAGGTTTAAAATCAGTTCCGTTTCCGTATGGAAAGAAAGGTATTCATATCCCTGCGCACAAAGCATTTCAATGAATTCCTTTTCCAGCGCCGCTTCGCTTTGATAGCCTTCCGCACGCTTCGCCGCCGATTCGTATTCCGTGACGACCGTATTTTCAGTTGTCTGGGCAACGATGTTAAAGTAAGGCATGGTGGATGCTCCTTTTCAGGTAAGCGGCTGAAAGGACAGCAGCTTATCCCTGTAATATTCGTATTGCTTCTTACGGGCTTCGATTTCGGCAGGGAGACCGCTTTGCAGGTCAGAACAGATGGCATCGAAATTGTCGAGGATGTTGACAATGCGCTGCTGGACAGCAAATGGGGGAATATCAATTGGAAATTCTGTGAATTCTTCTTTTGTGATAGTCTTAATGGTGCCGCCCCTTGCGGTTTTCTCCTTCTGTGCGAAAACCCGTTGTAATTGATATACGAAATATTTGGGATGCAATTCCTTTGAAATATCCTGAAAAATTGCAACAGTTCTGTCTATGTATGCATCAAATTGCGTGACTGCTATTCTACCAATACTTCCTTGCAAGCTAATTATAATTGATCCTTTAGGGGCAAAGACACTTTTCGGTTGGGCAACCTTTGATATCTTTCTTTTTGTATCGTCAACCAAACGCATGTCTTCGCCAATATCTGCAACTTGAACAAACGGCATAGCCCCATCGCCATCGTACCATTCTGCTTTTCCATATGGCTGAGGAAAAGAACCACGACGAAAAAGTGAAATCTCGCCAATTGTTTTAGTTATAACAGATACGTCATTCTCGAAAGTCAGCAGTTCATCACGGTAATATGCATACTGTTTCTTTCGCGCCGAAAGCTCCGCTGTAAGCTCCGCTGTAAGCTCTGTAAAGCTATCCAATATATGAGCTATTTCTTTTTGTACTTCTATGGGCGGAATTGGGATGACGACCTTTTTCATTCGTTCTTTTGAAACATTAAATCTTGTAACACCACTAGCGGTCTTTATAATTTGTTTACGAAGGTCGTTTGAACGGAAAAGATATTTAGTAAATTCAGGTTCAAAAAGTTTTTTATCGAAAAATCTAAATCCAAAAGAAAAACTGTTAAGATAAAGTTTTTCTGATGTTATATCGCATAGAACCGAGGACATACCGCACTCATCAGGAGTTTCGGATGAACCCGTAAACAGAATGTCCCCGTATTCGATGGTGTGTTGCTTTTCACCGTCCGAGATTTTCACCTTTTCGTCTGTCTTCAGGTTCAATTTCAGATTGGAATACACATTCATATAGGTAATGAATTTTGCATTACCATCTTTGAAGTCTTCTTTCGATTTGCCTGTGAGTCCACCATAAAACTCGCCAAGTTCTCCAAGAGTTCCGACTTCAACCCCATTGGGGCAATACTTCTTCAACAAATCATCTATCTTGCTCATTTGTTGCCCCCTTGTGCCTTTTCGGCCCTTTTCTTGCGAGCGCCTTCAACCCATTCATCACTTGCAATATACTCATCCATACATCTTGCGAGTTTGTCAAGGAAATTGACACACTTGACCACATTATCTTTCTTGGCAACATCTGGCACATTGTCTTCTTTCAAACGGTGTACGATTTCGCCACGGTTACGGATATAGTCATCTAGCTTCTTGCAGACTTGTTCCCTATTCATTCCGTCAAAAGACCAACGGCAGGTCACATCCTCAATGCAGAACCAGCTCTTGTAAAGGTTGCGGATGTTCTCGGTATTGGGGTTGTGAAACCGCTCCAGCATTTTTTCGTTCTTCTCTGTAGAATTAGGAGTAATCTGCTTTTGCTCAATTTCCCTTACAAGGTCTTCAATGTAGGTTTCAAATGCAGTGAAAGCCAAGGTAAAGCTGAACCGTTTCAACACATCAATATCAGGCAATTTGCCTTTATACAAGCCCTTGATTATTTCCTCATTTTCGCTTGAGTTGTGGCAATCGTAAATCGCCAACATATTCCTAGCATCTTCAATGCCGTTGGAGAATTTCTCTAATGACTTGCTCATATCACTTCTCCAAATCGGCTATAATCTTGTCTATCGCCTTGCGAAGAGCATCCTCTTTCTTGACGATTTCCGCAAGTTCCCTGTTAAGCTGAACAATGTCAACCTTTTCGCGAGAGTCCTTTTGCTCAACGTATGTAGAGACAGAAAGGTTGTAATCCTGTTCCACAACATCGTCGATTGTGACCAGCTTCGCGGAGTGTTTCTTGTTCTTGCGGTCTGCCCAGCATCCAATGATGTTTTCGATGTTGTCGTCAGTGAGCTTATTAGAATTTGTCACCTTGACGCATTCGTTGCTTGCGTCCAAGAAAAGGATTTTGTTGTCAGTCTTGTTCTTCTTAAGAACCATGACGCAAGTGGCAATAGATGTTCCGAAGAAAAGGTTGTCAGGCAACTGGATAATGCAATCGACAAAGTTATTGTCAACGAGATATTGACGAATTTTCTGTTCTGCTCCGCCACGGTACATGATGCCAGGGAAGCACACCACGGCTGCGGTCCCGTCGGTGGAGAGCCACTTGAGGATGTGCATCACGAAAGCGAGGTCAGCTTTTGACTTAGGCGCCAAGACACCTGCTGGCGCATAACGCGGGTCGTTTATCAGAGTCGCATCGCTATCTCCAGCCCACTTGATGGAATATGGTGGATTGGAAACGATTGCTTCAAAAGGCTCATCGTCCCAGTGTTTTGGGTCAACTAGCGTGTCACCAAGAGCAATGTCGAATTTCTCATAGCCCACATCATGCAAGAACATGTTGATGCGGCAAAGGTTGTATGTCGTGAGGTTGATTTCCTGTCCAAAGAAGCCTTTACGCACTCCGTTGGGGCCTAGAACTTTACGGGCTTTCAACAGCAAGGAACCTGAACCGCTTGCAGGGTCGTAAATTTTTTTGATGTTCTTTTTGCCGTAAACAGCGATGCGTACCAGCAGTTCGGAAACTTCCTGCGGTGTGAAAAACTCACCGCCTGATTTTCCTGCATTGCTTGCGTACATGGACATTAGAAATTCATAAGCGTCACCGAATGCGTCGATAGTGTTGTCCTGGTAACTGCCCAGTTTCATTTCGGCAACGCCCTTCATCAGCTTCACCAGCTTATCGCATTTTTGTGCGACCGTTTTTCCGAGCTTGTTGCTGTTCACATCGAAGTCGTCGAAAAGCCCAGCAAAGTCTTCTTCGGAGTCTGTACCCTTAGCGGATTCTTCTACGTAGGTGAACACGCTTTCTAAGGTCATGTTCAGATTCTCGTCGTCTTCAGCCTTTTTCAGCACGTTGCAAAAGAGATGGCTAGGCAGCATGAAGAAGCCTTTTTCCTGGACCATCTGGTCTTTGGCCTGTTTCGCTTCTTTGTCGCTCAAGTCGGCGTAATTGAAATCCTTATCACCCGTTTCTCTTTCCGATTGATTGATGTAGTTCGTCAAGTTTTCAGAAATATATCGGTAAAAGAGCATCCCAAGCACATACTGCTTGAAGTCCCATCCGTCGATTGAACCGCGAAGGTCATTGGCAATGTTCCAGATAGCGCGGTGCAGCTCAGCCCGTTCCTGCTCTTTCTTGTTGTCAGCCATTTTGAGAATCCCTTGAAGTGCCTTTGTTTTTTTGGAAATATAAACAAATCGGACTGTCACAAATTGCCAAAGAATCGGCAAATCGCTGAATTTTGTAAAATTTCGCCAAAAAATGTACTTTTTTTGAGGAATTTGTGTATAATTCGGGCGAGGTGTATATGGACGCCTGGCAAGAGAACACCCCCTTTTGCCAGGCGGATCTTGTTTTGGGGAAAGCGTTAGAAGCGAAGGAAAAATATGGAACAAGAAAATCCAGAGGAAATAATGAAATTTTTGAGAGAGTTTATTTCATTTGAAAATGAGGGTGAAATGTCTTTCCCAGAAATAAGAAATGTTGTTGATTCTATAATTCCGATTTTCTATAAAATATGCCCCTCGATTAGATATAAACTAAAAGAGGCTGAAGAAATGCAAAACTTTAAGCAAACTATCCATTATGTTTGTGATGGATGCGGAATACATAATGTTGCAGAAATTTCATGGGAAGAAGATAAAGACGAACGCTATATAAGCGTTTATGAAACCTTTCTCCCTTTACTCTGGAGTTTATGTTATTTCGTACTTTATACATATGATAATTGCTATGCAATTAAAACTCAATCAGATGATTTTGATGGAAAGCTAAATTTTGATGAGCCTGGTGCAAAATTGGCATTGAAACTTTGGAATTTTGGAAGAAATTTGAAGGAAATCGTAAAAAAATGGCCGGAGGATTGTGCGAAACCGGAAGATGAAAGTGCGATTGTGCTTCAAGCCAACGCTTTATTCTGCTATGGGATGTGTTTTATACTTTATCACGAAGTTGGACATCTTTTGCTTTGGCATTTGAACAGCGCCCCTTCTATTCAACAGGAAAAAGATGCCGATGATTTTGCTATAGAAAAGAGCCTTGCATATCAGTTTGATATACCGCAGGAATTAGAGACTGCAAAGAATGGCATGGTACTTGCCTTAATTTCGTTGTGTTTATTAGATTCCTTAGCAGGGAGGGATGATGTAATTCATCCAAATACAGAAGATAGATTGCTTAATGCGTTGAATAAAATGCAATTAGCAGATGAGAGCATTACATGGATGATTGCCGCTTATGGTATTTTAATTTGGTTTAATGAATTTAAATTTGAGGAAATTTTTGAAAAGGAATATGACACGCCAAAATCATATTTTGACGCCGTGATAAAAAGATTTAAGCAAGAATTAGATGGATGATTCTCCTTTAATTCTGTATTTCTTCAAAACCTTATCAATTTCCTCTACAATGGGCTGGGCGTTCACGCGCTTGGCCTTTTTTAGTCCGCGATTTCCCGGGTTTTAGGGGTCGGACCCCTAGGAGAAGGGGTAGCGAGCAACAAAGTGCGAGCGAGGGGAAGACTTTCCCCTCCCCTCCATGGCCTTATTGGCAAGCTTTGCAAGGGAACGTCAAAGCAGGGTGTTTTCCGTCAAATTATTTCCCGCTGGACGCCTTATCGACAAACAGCACGCGGGCGTTGCCTTCAAGAATCATGTCGTAATAGGGCGCAAGGTCGGCCTCTTTTTTCAGGTAGGCCTTGAGCCGTTCGATGCTCGCGGTAAGCACCTTGGGCGCCACGTAGGGGTAATCGGAGCCGTAAAGCAAGTGGTCGGGCGTGGTGATGGTAAGCATCATGCGGATGGTCTCCGCGGAATGCGCTCCGGCAAGGTCGTAATAGAGCGATGCCAGGTTCTTTTCCCAGTCGATTTTCCCGATGAGCTTGTTTTGCTGCATCACGGGTATCAGCGACTTCATGCGGGGCAACGCGAGCGGGAGGTATGCACCGCAATGGGGCACCACCACTTTCACGTTCGGGTAGTGGGCCAGCACATTCCTGGAAATCATGTTGGTGACGGCACGGGTGGTTTCGGAAAGGTATTCCTGCATGGCCAGCGGGGTCTGCTTCATCACGTCCTTGTTGACGGGCTCCGGCCTGTGCGGGTGCAGAATCACGACGGCGTGCTTTTTGTCCAGATAGTCAAACAGGGGGTCCAGTTCGGGCGCGCCCAGGTACTGCCCCTTTACGTTGGTCGCAAGCTTGATGCAGTCGGCCTTGAGCGTATCGAGGGCGTAAGCTGCTTCGGCGAAGGACTTTTTCACGTCGGGCAGCGGGAGTGCCGCGCAGTACATGAACCGGCCGGGGTGTTGCTTTTTCAAGGATGCACCGACCTCGTTCACCTTGCGGATGATGGAGGCGCTTTCGTTTGCATCGCCGAAATAGGGCTGCGGGGCAGCCAGCGTCAAAACAGAGGTTTGCACCTGAGCCTCGTCCATCCATTTCAGATGGGCGCTCACGTCCCACTTGGGGAGCGGAAAACCTTCGTCCAGCAGAGCGTTATGCTTTTGCAAATTGGCCAAATAATCCGCAGGAATCACGTGGGAATGAACGTCGATGGCACCGCCGGCAAAGGCAGCCGCGGTCAGGAATGCGGTCAAAACAACGCTTGCAGTTAAGTAATTCTTAAAATTCATGGCAATCCCGATGATGGTCGACTATGGGTTACGGGTGCAGAACGTCTTCCAGCCATTCTTCGATTTCATCGGACTACTTCCTGATGAACTTTTCGTCGGTCTTGGGCATGGTGTTGTCAGGCGTGTAGCGTTCGACAGTCATTTTCAAGTCGTACTTGTCGCGGAGTTTCGCAATCGTCTTCATCATTGGCGAAGCGTGGTGCACGTCGATGGCGGCCTGGCTTTCCCACGCGTCAATCAGCAAGATGGTTTCGGGATCGTCCAGCGACTGGAAATATTCGTAGCGGATGTTGCCCTTCTCGGCACGGATTTTCGCCACCGTCCCGCTAGAGACCATCTCTTCGGCGAATTTCTTTGCCGCCCCGTTCTTACCCGTATAGCGCAGGTTTACCGTAATGTTGCTCATGGCACTCTCCGCAAACACGCTCGCAGCGAGCGCAAGGATTGAAAATAGCGTTAAAAACTTGAGTTTCATTTTGCCACTCCGAAATGCTTTGCATATAATATAAATATTTTCGGAGTATGCACAAAATGCTTAATTTTCATGCTCAGTATGCGTGTGACGCATAGTGGAAACTTAAATTCTCACGCTGAGCACGGCGCCTTTGGTATCGCTGTAAAATAGCGGGGCGATGGTGACCTTGGGCGGGGTCTGCTTTTCGCCGACCTTTTCCTTGTAAAACACGCTGCCGATGTACCAGCCGATGGAGGCCCCCATTAGGGTGCCCGCGACGGCGTCGGAGAACCAGTGGGCCTCCCCTTTTGCGCCGAGCACCATGCTTGTCGCGATGTAGCCTGCATACAGGGCGCAGCCCGCCACGACGAGGGGCTTGTCGCGGTTGTAGCTTGCGATGCTCATGGCCATGGCCGCGTTGGTCATGGAATGCCCCGAGGGCCAGCCGTAAAATACTCCTCGCCTAAAAAATCCCCATTTGAAATCGCGGGAACGCTCGCCGCTGTTGAGTTCCGCGTCAGGGTGCTCGCGGGCCGAAATAGCCTTGAGAATATTGTTGTAGAGGAACGCCACGGCAGTAGCCTGCACGGCGACGGCACCAGTGTTGTTCAACGCACGGTTGTCGCTGATAAAGTACATGTAGCCGGGAACGAGTATCGGAAAGAACGTCCCCATCATCATGCCGGGAGTGAACGCGATGCCGTAAACAAGTTGGTCCTGACGGGCCGCAAAACGGGCCACCATCAAGTCGTTATTTTCCATCGAGAACTTGTACGTAAGCGCTCCGCCGAGCATGTGGAACCCGAGCGGCCAGCCGAACGCACTCAGCAACATGTTATGGCCCAGGTGATCGAACGGAGAAAGCTTGGGCACGTTATCAACACTCACCGAGGTTACGGAATCTGCGGTCTGTTCAGTCGCAACGATTGCAGTCACTTCGGCTAGCTCAGTGACCTTACTGGTTGGTGAGCCTGTCGAACCATCGGCATGCGCGAAACTTGCGAATGCCGTGAACAGCACAAGCACCAATATCTTTTTAAATGTCGCTATATTCCGTAAATACATCCTTATAAAATATACAAACTAAATAATCAGGAACTTATAGAAAGATTGTAACCGATCCCAAGAACGATGATTGCCGCTGTAACCGTTCCGAAAAAGACAAATATCAGCTTAAGTGTCATGACCTTTTTTAAAAGCATGGCTTCGGGGAGCGAGAGTCCCACAACGGCCATCATAAAGGCAAGCGCCGTGCCAAGAGCGACACCCTTTTGAACAAGAACCTCGACAATGGGAATAACTCCAGCTGCATTTGCGTACATGGGAACAGCAAGAATTACCGCCAGGGGAACGGCAAACCATTTGTCTTTTGACAGGTATTCTCCAAAAAATCCCGAAGGAACATAACCGTGCATTACAGCGCCGATCGCAATGCCTGCAAGCACATAGGGCAAAACCGAACGCGTTACACCAAGGGCATCCCTTGCTACTTGGGGTATTTTCTGCAGTACTTGAACGAATCTTTGCTTAAGGCTACATGGCTTTGCATCGTTGTTGACGGATTCGTTTGTCCGCTGCAAATTTTTCACCCAATCGCTTAGAAATCTTTCCAGCTTGAACCGTTCCAGGAACATCCCTAAAAATGTTCCAAGAAACACGCCGGAACTTACATAAATCACAGTCACTTTCAATCCGAATGTTCCCGCAAGCATAGCAACAGCGACCTCGTTTACAAGTGGCGATGTTATAAGAAAACTGAACGTGACGCCAAGGGGGATGCCGCCCCTGACAAAACCGATGAACAGGGGAATACTGGAACATGAGCAGAAAGGGGTAATCGCTCCGAAGATTGCGGCGAGGAAATATTGGACTCCGTACAAACGATGCGACGACAAAAAATTGCGAATCGCCTCAATCGGGAAAAATGTATTCAGCAGCCCCATCAGGAAACTAATAAAAAGCAATATCAGGATAATTTTGAGGCTGTCGTAAACGAAGAAATTTATCGTCGAGCCCAAAGGAGACGAGCCATCCAATCCAATGATGTTGTAAACAAGATTATCGGCGAATGATTGTATCATAGAAAGCCCTTACTGCCGTGTCTATTTCATCCCTTACACGACGAAATTCCTGCAGAATTTCGGTTTCAGTCCCTCTGAACGCGTCAGGATCATCAAAGCCAAGATGAATTTTGTTCTTGACACCCCCAAAAAAAATCGGACAACTTTCTTTCGCCTTGTCGCAGACGGTGACAACGTAGTCCCACGATGTATCAAGGTACTGCGATACATTTTTTGGCTTATTAAGGGAAATGTTAACCCCTCGTTCCTTCATCACTTCGATTGCAGTCGGATGCACGTTCTTTGCCGGAAACGTTCCTGCAGAACATACGGTCAACGACGAATCCAGAGCCTTGAGAAATCCTTCGGCCATTTGGCTACGGCACCTGTTGCCTGTACAAAGAAAGAGTATCTTCATATTTCACCTTTGATAAGTTCTTTTATTTTATCTTCGCTAATTTTACCTGTGGACACAAGCCGTTCATCGACAACAAGCGCGGGTAAAGTCATGACATTGTACGGAAGCATTTGGACAACATCGTCAATGCGGGAAACTGAAGCTTCTAGGCCCGATTCCTTAACGATTTTTTCAACAGATTCGGCGAAAGCAATGTTGCAGCCACACTGGCTCATGAGTATTTTTATGTTTTTCATTTTTTCCTCTTTTTTGTTTGTAGTTCGTAGAATAACGAACATATGTGACAAAATTTTTTAGCAATCGCATTTCCTATTGCAAAAATCTTTATTGAAGAAATCACTAAACAATGCCTGGGCCTTTTTCCAGTTCTTTTTGTTTATGCAGTACTTGACCTTGGGCGTTTCGATTTCACCCTGAATCAAACCGGCCTCTTTTAGTTCCTTTAAATGCTGGCTAACCGTGGCCTTCGCAATGGGCAATTCTTCGTGGATATCGCCAAAATAACAGGTATTGCGCTTGGCCAAGAACTGCATGATACTTATGCGTGCGGGATGCGCCAAAGCCTTGGCATACCTCGCCAAGGTCTCGGTTTCTTCACAGTATTTGCTTTTTTTTGCCATTTCGGTTCCTGTTCGTTGTTCGTAAATATACAAACATTATTTTTGAAAAGCAAGAGAATAATTGTATTTTTCTTGAGGTGACAAGAAAACGTTTATTCCACCGAGAATGTCGCCTTTACGTTCCCTTTTCCGAGGATCTGCTGGAGGCGTTTCTTGTTTACGTTGTCGATACGTGCGAGGCGCGTGAAGTTCCAGGAATTCTTGTCGTAGTAAATGGTGATGGAATTGCCCTGGTAGAGGATGATGTCGCCTGCGTCTGTGTCGATTTGCTTGTCGTTACGCGGGAAACTGCGCGGCAGGTCGGCCACCTTCTCGAAACTGCCGTAGTCGTGCATGTCGAGCGTGAGGTCGCCTTGCGCAAGGAATTCGACGAAGGCCTTGGCGGAGGAATTTTCTTCGAGCGTTGCCGTGAAGGTGGTGTCGTTCACATGGATCTTGAGTTTCACGGGGGCCTCCCCCACTTTTGTTGTTGAACTGGCGGACGATTTCGGCGTCTGAGTTTCAGGCTGCGTCGAATGGCTCGCAGCATCGCTGCAGGCCACGAGAAAGAACAACGCTACAAGGACAAAGTTTCGCATATACACAATATAAATAATTGTGCTTGCATTTCGATAACGAAGAATTAAATATGTTTAATGTAAGAATCGTAATTGCTATTTTTAGAGCAAGTCCAACAACCCCTTTACGAGGCTTATGACTACAATTCTCGGAATGGTTTTCAATATTCTTGGAAGCCTTTGCGTCCTTCTTTTCGGGATGAAACTCCTTAGCGACGGCATTCAGAAATCCGCCGGCGAAAAACTGCAAAAAGCACTCTCCTTCATGACCCGCAACCGATTCTTCGGTCTGTTTACCGGTTGCGCCCTGACCATGCTCATCCAGTCGTCGGGCGCGACGACAGTGATGGTGGTCTCCTTCGTGAATGCGAGCCTGCTCACCCTAGAACAGTCCGTGGCGGTCATTTTCGGCGCAAACATCGGTACCACGATTACCGCCTGGATTGTGGCCCTGTTCGGGTTCGATTTCAAGATTTCCGCCCTGGCAGTGCCGATTTTCGGCATCGGCTACCTGCTGACTGTGCTCAAGAAATTCAGGAAAGAAAACCTCGGGCATGCCGTCATGGGATTTTCCCTGATGTTTGTTGCGCTGGGGTGGCTTTCCGAAGCGGTTTCGCTGAACGCGGAAAACATGTCCTTCCTGGGGCGAGTCCAGGATTTGGGATTCTGGAGTTTCCCCATCGCGGTCGCTATCGGCATCGCCGTAACGGCGCTCATCCATTCGTCTTCCGCCATGACGGCAATCGTCATCACCATGGCGTACAACGGTCTTTTGACCTGGGAATTTTCTGCAGCCCTTGTCATCGGGAGCAACATCGGCTCCACGGTGGATTCCATCATGGCGGCCTTCGGTTCTAAGGACAACGCGCGTCGCACGGCCCTGGTCCACGTGATTTTCAATAGCGTCACGGCCATACTCGCCCTGATATTCCTGAAACAACTCACCATAATCGTCGACTTTATTACTCCGGGTCGTGCCGAAGTTGCCATCACCTACCACATCGCCATGCTCCATACGATTTTCAACGTGGCCGGAACGCTCCTGTTCCTCCCCTTCACGACGCAGGTGGCAAGGCTTACGAAAAAAATCATCAAGGATTCCCCCGAAGATATCCCCGCCGTTTACACCTTCCCGTTCCCGGATCTCGCCGCCCACGAATCGGCGACCATCCCGCTGGTTTCGGTGCGAAAGGAAATCCAGAACATGGCCGACAACACAGTGGAAATGTTCACCCGCATCCAGAACGGCCTTGCCGGAGACCCGAAGGAATTTGTCGCAAACCACTACGACTGGCTAGAAAAGGAAGAAGGCTACCTGGACCAGATGCAGGAGCAGTTGACATCGTACCTTTTGAAGTGCCAAAAACTGAACCTGCTTGAATTCCAGATGAACGACATCAACTCCATGCTCTCCATTGTCACGGAACTGGAAGCCCTCTCGGACGAGTGCCTTACCGTGGCGCTGTTCATCAAGCGCGTGGCCGAAAAGAATTTGTCTATACTCCCCGAAGACAGGGAACGGCTTTTCCCCTACATCGGGCTTGTACAGCAGTTGCTGAACCTTGTGCACAGCCACCTGGGCACGATGGACGGCGAACTTTCTGCCGAACAGTTTGCCACGGCCCGAGACCTGGAAGAGCGCATCGACAACGAACGGACAGCGCTCAAGAAGGTGGCCCGCAAACGACTCGAAGAAGGGAACAACGTCAAGGCGGAACTCCTTTACATCGACATCGTACGGAAAATCGAAAAGATGGGCGACAGCTGCTTTACCATGGCAAGGCTCATGGGAGAGCGCCGAGCGTAAAAAATTATCGCCCAGACCTTATTACTAATACCGATCCAAGCGTCAACACCGCGCCCACAAGAAGCACGATTGATGCACTTGTGGCAATGTCCCCCATGCCCACCAGCGGAGAGACGATTCCGCCCATCAAGAAGCCCGATGCCCCGATGGCCGCGGCTGCGGTGCCTGCATTTGCGCGTTCCGCATTCAAAGCTAATGCGTTTGCCGGGGGCTGACTCATGCCGAACATGAACGTAAGCCCCATGAAGGCGACCTGCAGAAGCGGGAGAACCGCATGCATCATGAGGGCGGCAGCAACGGCAATCGCGAAAACGAGCATCCCCGCGCCTGCGATTTTCAGGGCCTTGAATTCGCTGCCGACTTTACCCGACAACGCGCAACCGATGGCCGTGAAAACGGCATTCAGCGCAAAGCAGAGGCTGAAGCCCACAGGCGAAAGTCCGTAGATTTTCTGGTAAATGAACGGCGACGACGCGATATACCCGAACAAGATGACCATTGGGAACGTGCATACCAAGAAATATGAAACGTAGGTGCGGTTCTTGAATACCTTTATGTACAAGCTAAAGCTTGCCAAGACAGACTTTTTGCTGCGGCGTTTTACAGGGAGCGATTCCTGGAATTTCCCTGACATAAAGAGCAGCAATGCACCGTACAGAAGCAACACCGCAAAAGTTCCCTTCCAGCTCATGAAATTCAGCAAGAATCCGCCTAGCACCGGGGCTACAATCGGGGCGACTCCGTTCACAGCGCTCACCATCGCAAGGAACTTGGTTAGCACTGGACCACGGTAGGAATCCGCCGAAATGGAACGGGCAATCACGATGCCGCCGGACGCCGCCATGCCCTGCAGCAGGCGGAACACATTGAAAGTTACGATGTTCGGCGCGACAATGCAGGCGACAGTCCCGCAAACAAAAAGCAACGGACAAACTAGCAACAACTTTTTGCGGCCGTACTTGTCGCTCAGCGGGCCTACAAAGAGCTGCCCCACCGAAAGTCCGAGCATGCTCATGGTGAGGCTCAGCTGTGCCATCGAGGGGCTTGCCGCAAAGTAGTCGGCCAGGCTCGGGAGGGCCGGCAAGTAAAGGTCCGTCACGAAGGGACCGAACGCCGAAAGCAAGCCTAGCAACAGCATAAGGAAAGTGAATTTCTGTTTTCCGCTCATATATTCCTCTTGGCGAAGCTGCATAGAATCGCCATAAAAAAAAGCCCGCAAAGCCTTACAACTGGACTTATGCGGGACCGCTACACGTTGATTTCGCAAGCGAATTTAGGAAAAAATTTTTCCGTTGGCAAGTTCTTGACAAAGCCAAAAAAAATTTTTATTTATGGGCACGAAATTTCATTGCGTATAATGGTTCAGCGTGAAACTCAAACATCAGGGTTTTGCGCCTTTTTTATTGCGCAGGGCCCGCAACAAAAGAGGTTAAAATGGACTTTTACATGAAACTCCCGCGCGGCAAACGCGAATTCACCCTTTTTCTCGTGACGCTTTCGATTATCTCGATGAACATCATCGCGCCGCTCATCACCTGTTTCGAGATGGGCTTTAGCATGGAAAGTTGGGCGCACGTATTCCCGATTATGCCGATACTCTGGCCGTGCGTCATCGCGACAGTTCTTGTCACGTACAAGCCTGCGGCATTCCTGACTTCAAGGCTCACGCAGAAAGGCGACAGCTTCCACGCAGTGATTACACTCAACATCATGTGCACGGTTTTCCTGATGTCCATCATCTTGACGATTATAGGTACCTGGGTCGGAAACCGCGAAATTACAATGGAGCCGCTGGTAAACTTCTTTTACAAGTGGCCTCGCAACTTTGCCATTTCGCTTGCGGTAGAAATCTTGATCGCGCAGCCGATTGCCCGCCGCGTGATGCTAGGCCTGCACAAGTACCGCGACGCACGCCGGGAAGTCGCTGTTTCTAACTGAGTCGTAAATAATTTTATCTATCTTTTCGATCGTGACAGGCATCGAAGAACAATTCAACGGCAAGAAACTTCTTGTCAAGAAGCTCATTCCTTTCGGGTTCACGAAGGAAGGGTCTAACTATGCGCTCGTCCGCGAAATACTTGGCGGACAGTTCCGTCTTGAAATCAGAGTGGGACGAGGCAAGAAGGTTTCAGTCAAGGTCTTCGACAACGATTCCGGCGAAGAATATCTACTGTTTTCAGTGCTTTCCGTGCAGGGGGCCCTCGTGGGCCGCATCCGCAAAGAAGTTTCCGTAATTACGGATAAATTCATCAGCGAATGTTTCGAGACGCAGATTTTTAAAAGGAAATCAGCGAACGACCTGATTGGCTACGCGGAGCAAAAATACGGAGACAAGCCCGAATATCTGTGGGAACGGTTTCCGCAATTCGCCGCCATCCGCAAACACGAAAACAAGAAATGGTATTGCCTATTGGGGACTGTCGAAAAGTCAAAAGTTGGCCTCAAAGGCGACGAGATTATCGAAGTGGCGAACTTCAAGATAGTCCCGAAGGAATTACCAGGACTCCTGAAAAAGCCCGGCTACCTCCCCGCATACCACATGAACAAGAAAAGCTGGGTAACGGTCATCCTTGATGGAACGGTGCCGCTAACCGAAATCAAGAAATTGCTGGATAAAAGCTATACGCTGGCGTGAAAAAGCGGCCCGCAATTCGATGGTCGCTTTTTGTTTTCTGAAGTGGCGAAATTTATATTGCTTGACAATGCCACATTGTTTATGTATATTGTTTTCGTAATTAGACAATCCCTGCGACAGTCGGCATAGACCATTCGGTCCGTACGTGCATCCGCGGTGGGGTCCATCAACCTTCTTGTTGATGCTGTTGGATAGCTGGCAGGAACACGACCTGCTCGAGTTCACCCCTTCGGGGGTGGCAGGTAACGCCGGGGAATACCCCCGCCAACAACATCGCAAGATCATCCCAAACATTCAAAAATAAACAAAGGCGTAATGCGTTCTGTATTCACAGGCGCATTCCTGCTAACATGTTGAGGGCTTACTTCAACAAGGAGTTTTTATGTTCGAAGAAATTTTCGGAAAATTTAACGGGGGGCCAAACCCGGGCAATAACAACGGCATTGGGGATTTCGCCAAGACCCTGGAAGAAAAGGACGCTGAAATCAGACGGCTCAAGGAAATGGTTTTGCGGTGTCCGAAATGCGGAACAAAACTTCGTTATCCAAGGGGGTAAAATATGGAAAAAGTCCATTCTGGGAAAGTTTTAAGGTCACAATTTGTGACCTCCAAATTGTCGAATGCGCAAATCGCAAGCAAAATCGTGGTGATTCGCGAAGTGCAGGTAATTATTGATAGAGATATCGCCGAATTGTATGAAATAGACACCAAGGTGCTAAAACAATCTGTAAAGCGAAACATTGAAAGGTTTCCAGAATCTTTCTGTTTTGAACTTGATGGTGACGAATTTGCAGATTGGAGGTCACAATTTGTGACCTCCAAATCTGACCAAAAAGGGTTGCGTTATGCCCCCTTCGCTTTTACAGAACAGGGTGTCGCCATGCTTTCGGCTGTGCTTCGCAGCGAAAGGGCGATCAAGGTCAGCATTGAAATCATGAACGCTTTCGTGCAGATGCGACATTACCTGCGCGGCAACATCGCCATCGCAAACCGCCTTGACGCCGTAGAAAACAGGTTTAACGCAAGACTTGTTGAACACGACATCAAATTTGAAAAGATTGACGAAAATTTCTCGAAAATCTTCAATCAGTTGGATGCTTCGCCCCAAAGGGCGAAGGAGGGTGTATTCTTCAAGGGGCAAATCTTTGATGCTTACGCCTTTTTTCAAGACATCATAAAGACTGCAACAAAAGAAATTGTCATTATTGATGGTTATGTTGACTTGTCTGTTTTGGAAAGGCTTGCAGTAAAAAAGAAGAGTGTTGCTGTAAAAATTTTCACGCACCCGAAAGCAGAATTGCAAAAAATTGATGTCGACCAGTTCAACACGCAATACCCGACCGCAGTTATGGACTTCACCAAAAAGATGCACGACCGATTCTTGATTATCGACAATAAGGAACTGTATCATATTGGTGCGTCGCTTAAGGATTTAGGCAAGGCGTGTTTTGCGTTTGAAAAAATGGAGGATGCAAAGACATTAATCCCGGCGATTCTGGCCGCATTATAAAAGGCGGCCTGCAATTTGCAGGTCGCTTTTTGTTTAATGTTGAATTCACTTTTACTTCAAGTTCGTCTTGAAGAATTCGTTCAGCTTTTCGAAGGGGATTTTTTCCAGGTTGTCGTAGAGGTCCACGTGGGAGGCTCCGGGGATAACGAGGAGTTCCTTGTTGCCGACGGTCTTGCTCCAGTTCTTGGTGGCGTCGAGTTTTGCGGGAACGTCCGCCTTCTTGCCGGTCATCTTTTCGAATGCGCCTTCGCCGAAGTAGCGGCTGTGGGCCTTTTCGCCGTGGATGATGAGCACCGGGTTACGGATTTCGTCGGCGTATGCGAGGAGCTTGGTGTTCATGAGCGAGGTGCCTGCGGAGGCGGCCCAGCCCTTGTTGCTGTTGAGGGAGCGCTTGTGGTAGCCGCGCGGGGTCTTGTAGTAGGCGTAGTAATCCTTGACAAAGTAAGGAGCGTCGTCCGGGAGCGGGTCCACCACGCCGCCGGCCAGGTCGTACGAACCGTTCTTGAAATCCTTGGTGCGCTGGGCCATCAACGCCTTTCGGGCTTCGTTACGGGCGTCGGCGTTGTTCGCGGCATCGAAGTAGCCATTTGCGGATACGCGGCTCATGTCGTACATGGTCGAGGCAACCGTCGCCTTTACGCGGGTATCGATGCCGGCAGCGTTAATCGCCATGCCGCCCCAGCCGCAAATGCCGATGATGCCGATGCGTTCCGGGTCAACGTTGTCGCGGGTCGAGAGAAAGTCCACGGACGCCATGAAGTCTTCGGTGTTGATGTCCGGGCTGTTCATGTAGCGCGGCTCGCCGCCCGATTCGCCGGTGAAGCTCGGGTCGAATGCGATGGTCAGGAATCCGCGTTCCGCCATCTGCTGGGCGTAAAGGCCGCTGGACTGTTCCTTGACGGCACCGAACGGGCCCGAGATTGCGATGGCGGGAAACTTGCCGTTCACCTTGAGGCTCGTGTCCTTGGGCACGAACATGTCGGCGGCGAGTTCAATGCCAAAGTGATTCTTGAAAGTGACCTTGGAATGTTCGACCTTGTCGCTCTTGGGGAATACCTTGTCCCATTCGGCGGTGAGCGTGAGCTTGTTCATATTTTCTTCCTTTGTCTGTTGTGCTGCTTCTGTTGCCGATGCGGCGGCTCCTTGTGCAGCGTTGTTTTCTTTTTCGGGGGTGCACGCCATCAGGGTGCATGCGGAAACCACGGCAAACGCCGCTTTTAAGAATCTGGATTTCATGAGTTATCTCCTTGTGGTTAAACTTTCTTTCCCATGGCGAACGCTTTTTTCAGGAGCGCGGAATTCTTCTTGACGTCGCCGGCGCTTTCGGCACCCGTGGCGCAGAGGGCGCCCTTGAGCTTCACGCCATCGAAACAGGCTATCCACCCGCCAATGCCGCGCTTCGCGATGTTCATGGCCTTCGCGTCGGTGTCGGCGGCAGAAGTGAGCAGGTAAATCTCGCGGAACTTGTAATCGCTGGAATAGAGGGAATTCGCGCGGTCGAGCATGGTCTTGAGCTGGCCGCTCATCTCGTAATAGTAAATGGGTGTGGCGAACACGATGACATCGGCCGATTCCATCTTCTTGGTGATGGCGGGAGCATCGTCCTTGATGACGCACTTGCCCTTCTTCTGACAAGCGAGGCAGCCCATGCAAAAACCGATCTTCTTGCCACGCAGCGACTCGAATTCCACCTTGTTGCCCGCCTCGGCGGCACCCCTCGCGAACTCCTGCGCCAGGGTTTCGGAGTTGCTACCCTTACGCAAGCTGCTGGACAAGACCAATACTTTTTTCATAGGTTCCTCTCGGTTGAAGTCTTTACATGTCCAAATATACCTTCATTTTTTAGATATTGCAAATACTTTGTTTTCATAACTAGATATGCTTATAAGGCATAGAAAGTGTGCTTTCACAAGCCTTAGTTATTCCTTTCGGGCTTTATTTTTACGATTTCATACCTGCGGGGCTTGAATTTTATTAGTTTTCGCGTATGGAACTTCGAGTTTTGCGGTATTTTCTGGAGGCGGCGCGGTTGGGGAATGTCTCGCGCGCGGCGGATAATCTTTGCGTGACGCAGCCGACGGTGAGTCGCCAGCTCAAGGAGTTGGAGGAGGAACTGGGCGAGAAGCTTTTCGAGCGCACGAATTACGCGATTCGGCTGACGCCTGCGGGGGAACTCTTGCGGGAGCGTGCGGAGGATATCCTTTCGATGGCGGACAGGACGGTGCAGGATTTCAAGTCGCTGAAGGAAGACGAGGTGGTGGGTGAAATCGCCATTGCCTGCGCGGAATCGCGGAACGTGAATTTTCTTTCGAAGTGCATCGCGATTCTCCGGGACGACTATCCGAAGATTAAGTACAACTTATATTCAGGCGACAGCGAGCGCGCCCTGGAAAAGCTGGACAAGGGCATTTTTGATTTCGCGGTGGTTGTAGACAACGTTGATTTGGAAAAGTACAACTGCCTTGCGGTGCGTTCGGTGGACCGCTGGGGCGTGGTGATGCGTCGCGACGACCCTTTGGCCAAGCGGGATTTTATTGAGCCGAAGGACTTGCTCGACAAGCCGCTGATGGCATCGCGCCAGGCGATGGTGGCGGATTTGCCGAAGTGGTTCGGCGACGATATTTCAAAACTGAACGTGATTGTGGGTCTGGATCTTTCGTACAACGGTTCGGTGCTTGCGAAGGAGGGTACGGGCTACCTGCTCACTTTCGATGGCCTTGTGGATACGAGCCGCAGTTCGCGCCTGTGCTTCAGGCCCTTGATGCCCGAGCTCACCACCAACATGTACATCATTTGGCGGCGGGGCCAGCAGTTCACGCGGGCGGGCGAACTTTTCCTCGACACGCTCCGGCACGTGCTGGGGGAATAAAAAAAAGGAGATCATTCTCATGCTTAAAATTGAACAATATAATACAAAGTATATCAACGACGCGATTGAAATCTGGAACGACATTGTCGAAGACGGCATCGCGTTTCCGCAAATGGATTTGCTTGACCCGCAGACGGGCGACGCGTTTTTCAAGTCTCAGTCATTCACGGGAATCGCTATCGATGCAGATTCCGGCGAGGTCGTGGGGCTGTACATTCTCCACCCGAACAATGTCGGGCGCTGCGGGCACATTTCAAACGCGAGCTATGCGGTGAAGAAGAACAGGCGCGGCCAGCATATCGGTGAATTTCTCGTGAAGGATTGCCTTGCGAAGGCGAAGGAAATCGGCTTCAGGATTTTGCAGTTTAACGCGGTCGTCGCGACAAATACGTCTGCATTGAAGTTGTACAAAAAGTTAGGCTTTACGCAGCTCGGCGTGATTCCCAAGGGCTTTTTGCTCAAGGACGGGAGCTACGAAGATATTATTCCGCATTATATTGAAGTTTAATTCAAGTGCTTTTTGATCATTTCAATTTGGTTTTTTAGTTCCTTACAGCAATTCCTCGTGCGTCTCGAAGAGTACGTTGGGCTCTACCGGCTTCCACGACAAGCGAAACGGAGCCGCCTTCGGAAGTCATGACCCATTACTTCCTATTTTCTGCCGCCCAGATCATTTCTTCAAGAGTTTGGTAAAGGTGGTCCGGATTGATGGGTTTGGAAAGGTGCGCATTCATGCCCACCTGCAGGCTCCGCTGCACGTCTTCGTCGAAGGCGTTTGCCGTGAGCGCAATAATGGGAACCTTCTTGGCGTCATCGCGATCCAGCTTGCGGATGGCGGCTGTCGCTTCCAGGCCGTCCATTTCGGGCATGCGCACATCCATAAGGATGGCATCGTAATAACTTTCGGGATGGTCGCGGAACATTTCCAGGGCCTTGCGACCGTTTACGGCCAGTTCCACCTGCAAGTCCCGCATCTTCAGCACTTCCATCATGATCTGCGCGTTGACATCCATGTCTTCGGCAAGGAGAACACGCTTTCCGGCAAGTTCCGCCTTGTTCTTCGCAAGCGAGGTGTGTTCCTTCTTGCGCCGGAGGGCGTTCTTGAATTCGTCCAGCAGGATTCCCGAGAACAAGGGCTTAGAAATGAAGCAGTCCACGCCGGCTGCCAGGGCCTCGTCCAGGATGTCGTCCCAGTTGTAGGCCGTCAATATGATAATGGCGGACTCGTCGCCGGTCACCTTGCGGATTTCGCGCGCCGTCTCGATGCCGTTCATCTCGGGCATCTGCCAGTCAACCACAATCAGGTTGTAGGGCTCGCGTCTCGCGTGGCGGAGTTTCGCCATCTCCACCGCTTCCTTGCCCGTAAGCACCGTGTCGGTGAGGATTCCCGCCTTGCCGAGCACGAGTTTCGCGTGCCCCAGGGCAATCTCGTCGTCGTCCACCACCAGCACGCTCATTTCGCTCGGGTGGATTTCGATTTCGTCGTCGGTCGCCTGCTTGCGCATGCTGTCGTTGAGGGTGAGCGTCACGCAGAACGTGGTCCCCTTGCCCTTTTCGCTTTCCACATCGATTTTACCGTTCATCATGTCGACGATACCCTTGGTAATCGCCATGCCGAGGCCACTGCTGCCGTACTCGAAAGCCGTGGTGGCGTTTTCCTGGGTGAACGTGTCGAAAATCTTGGGCAGGAATTCCTTGCTGATGCCGATACCGGTATCGCTAATCTTGAAGACGAGCGTGGACTTGTTGTCGAACGCAGCAATCTTTTCCACGTTGAGGTCGATGTTTCCGCCCTTCGGGGTGAACTTGACCGCATTGCCCAGGATGTTGATGAGAATCTGGCGAATCTTGGTGACGTCGCCGACGTAGTAGTCGTCTAAGCTGCCCGCCACATGGCACGAATAGTTCAGGCCCTTGGTGCGGCTCTGGTCGTCGATGATGGTGTTCACCTGCTCCAAAAGCTTGGGGAACGAGAATTCTTCGCTATTGATCTTCGTGCGGCCACTCTCAATGCGGCTCATGTCCAGAATCTCGTTGATGAGGCTCAGCAGGTGTTCTGCGGAGGAGCCGATCTTTTCCAGGTAGCCGCGCGTCTTCGACGAAATCTCGGGTTCGTGCAGCGCAAGGCTGTCGAGGCCGATAATCGCGTTCATGGGCGTGCGGATTTCGTGGCTCATGTTGGAGAGGAATATGGTCTTTGCCTTGCTCGCCTCTTCTGCCGTCTTGAGGGCGTCAGAAAGGGCCTGGTTCTTGGCAAGGGAATCGCGCATTTCCTCGTCGATATCGGAAAATCCGAAACCTACAATGCGGAGCGGTGCATCCGGGGCGTCGCCGGCATTGTGCACGCCCGCCATGCGCAGCATTTCGTAGCTCTCCTTGCCGCCATGGTTTGCCAGGTAGCGCAAGGTATAGATTTTGTTCTTCGCGACACCCGCGCGCACGTTTTCGGGCTGTATAAAGGCGAGGAACTTTTCGCGGAATTCCGGAGCGACGAACTTTTCGGCATAGGTTGAAAAATTTTCCAGGTAGCCGATTTCGTCCCCTTCCTTGAAGGGCGCGGGAACGGAGCCGTCCTTGCGGTAGCATATCGCCATTCCGGTATCCAGGTTCAGGTAGTAGACGCTGCGGTACTCTGACGCAAGCGCGGTAATCATGTTACGCTGTTCGTTCCTCTTGCGTTCTTCTTCAACTAACTTCTGCTGGAGCGCAAGCTGTTCTTCCAGTTTTTCCTGCTTGATGCGGCTTTCGGCATCGGCCACCTCTTTTTCTAACTTGAGTTGAGAGGTACGCCTGATTTGCATGAAGAGGAACAGGAACACGGTCAAGAGCACTAGCGCGATAATTCCGGATAGCAGAAGGCTGCGTTCCAAAATGTCTTCCGAAATGGAACCGATTTGCTCGGAGATGACGCTTTCGCGGATAAGGTAGGTCAGCATCCAGTCCGTAGAATGGATGGGAACATAGTACATAGTTTCACGGATGCCGTTATACTCGAAGGAAACGACGCCCGCCTCGTGGTTCGCGAAGTCGGAGCGCATCTTTTCCATGGAGAACCCCTTTTCGAAGCTGGCTTTTTCCATGGCGGCAAGCAGATTGTCGCCGCTCGCAAGCCCACCTAGCACCAGGTTCGTAAGCGAATTGCCTGCCTTCGAGTAGATGTTGCAAAATGTAATTCCCTGCCGGTCGGATTCCAGCGAAATACCTTCCAGCATGCGGTTCATGTCGATTTCCATGAAGCACACGACCAAAACCCGACCATTAAAGGCAAGACGGTCCACAGGCACGGCAATGACAACAGTCTTCTTTTCTTCACTGTTTTTCTTTAATGAAATTTCGGATTTTGCCAGGGTCCTGTAATCGAAATTGTAGAGGTCAATGTCGGTGCGCGTACCGCGGGATGTGTAGATGAGACCCGCAGTGTCCACGAAGGCGAACTTTTCTAGACCGTACAGTTGCTTCATGCGGAGCTGGTAGCTCTGCAAGCTTGCGGTACTTGCGAGGTCTTCTTTTGAAAGCAGGCCCACGGCCACATCTAGGTCGTTGATGTAGCCGTTCAATTTCGACGCCACCACCTGTTCGCGGCGGTTCGCGAGTTCGTTCATAAAGAGGAGCGTCACGTTGCGTACGGCCTTTTCCGTTTCCCCGCTCGCGTGGCGACCCGTGAAGATTGTCCCCAGCACAAGGATGATAACGATGATGGGGGCCACGATAGTAGCGACACCAACAATTCCGATTCTTTTTTTCGTTTCCATAACATTGTCCTGTTAAAGCTTTACCGCACCCACTGCGCAAGTGTTTCCGTGAGCATGCCGACATCGATGGGCTTTGCCAAGTGCGCGTTCATTCCTGCTTCTTTCGACTTCTTGAGGTCATCGCCAAAGGCGTTCGCAGTCATGGCGATAATGGGAACTTCCGCCTTCTTCTTGTCGGAGAGCGCTCGAATCTGGCGACTCGACTCGCAACCGTCCATCACGGGCATCTGGATATCCATGACAATCCCGTTGTAGTAACCGGCGGGGTTCTTCTCCACCATCTCGACCGCCTGTTTGCCGTTTACCGCCATCTCGACCTTGAACCCGAGACTTTCGAGAATAATCTTTGCAAGCTCGCGGTTCACTTCCATGTCTTCTACCAGCAATAGGCGCATATTCGTGAAATCCGCCTTGGCCGCGATGGAGATATTGCGCTTGCCACTTTCGGGAGCCTCCGTGCCTGCGGCTGTCTTCAGTACCACATTCACGAAGAATTCCGTCCCTTCACCGACCTTCGATTCGAACCTAATGGTCCCGCCCATCAGTGTCACGACGTTCTTTGCAATGGCAAGCCCGAGGCCCGTACCCTGCACTCCGCTGATGGTAGAGACGCGTTCCCGCTCGAAGGCATCGAACACGCGGTCTACAAACTCGGGCGAAATGCCGATACCGTCGTCCTTGACGCGGATTTCGAACGCGGCCTTGCCCTCTTCGATGCATTCCCTTTCGGCGAGAGTCACGGACACGTGCCCGCCTTCCGAAGTAAACTTGAATGCGTTGCTGACCAGGTTCAGAATCACGCGGTTCATGCGGTTCCTGTCGCAAAGCACCACCGGGTTCCTGAGGCCGTCGTATTTCACGGCAAAGGCGATGTTCTTGCCCACCATCTGCGCCTCGAACATGTCGCGGATTTCCTCCATCATTTTCCGCAGGTCGGTGGGCCGCTCTTCCAGTTCCATCTTCCCGATTTCGATACGGCTCATTTCGAGCATGTCGTTGATGAGGGCCATCAGGTACATGTTCGAAGAATCGATCTTGGTCAGGTATTTCTGGATTTGCCCGGGAGTCGCCTCCGGTTTGCGCGCCAGGTTAGTGTAGCCGATAATGGCGTTCATGGGCGTGCGCAGGTCGTGGCTCATGTTCGAAAGGAAAATGGTCTTTGCCCTGTTGGATTCCTCGGCGATATGCTTTTCGTGGTCCAGCTTCTGTTCGCGTTGGCGTTGTGTGCGGTAGATGTTCACCACGATAAAAATACACAGGATAATGAAGAGCGTTTCTACCAGGTTATTCTTCAGCTGGGAATCGCGGACAAGGTCCATCTGCTCTTCCATGAAGTCCTTTTCCTGTACCACCTGGGCTTCGGTCATGGGAATATGCATCTTTTTATGCAGATCCGTATGGAACTCGGTGATATGCGCGATGACATCCTCGGTTTCGTCGTTAGTGACCTGGCGTTCCCACATCACCGCCGAGAACAGCAATATGAACAGCATGGTCACCCACATGATGGCCGACTTGCCGAAACGGTTCTCCTGGTCGCGCATGAACACGGCCCTGTATACGATGAACCCCACAATGCTCCACGCCATCAGAATCATGAAGGATTCCGTAGCGATGGTGTTCATGTTCCAAAGCGTCGGCGTAAGCGGGAAGAAAAAGAAGAAGGCGGATATTACGACACCCAGGATTCCGGTAAAGTTCAGCACTGTCTTTTGTCTGCCGGTTTCACTGCGGGCAATTTTCACTATCCCCGCAGAAACATACAGATAAATGATAGATGCACTGATGGAGGTGATGTCCACAATCCAGCCGATGGCCGTTCTCCCGAAGAACGGAATAATGCAGGAAAGGAGCATCACGTAGATAATGCCGTAGTTGGTGGCGCCGTGACGGTTGATATGCCCGAACCAGGACGGCATCACGGAATCTTCGGCGAGGCTCAGGAACATGCGCCCGATTGTTCGGTAAAGCCCAAGAAGGCTCGTGGAAATGGCCGCCGTGATGGTTATGGCGAGCACAATAAGGCCGCCGTTGCCGAGGGTCCTGAAAACGGCGTGGAATACCGGGACGGCATCGATTCCCTTGAAGTTTTGCAGGTTGGCAAAATAGGTTTCCCAATTGCCGGATCCTGCAGGGTTTGCCGAAACCGAAAGAAGAGCTATGAGGGCGTAGACAATCGCTCCGGTTGCAAGAGCCGCCACCATGATGGCGAAACCGTATTTTGGCTTGAAGTCATAGGTGGAAGAGGCAAAGCTCACCACGCCAAAGCCTACAAATGCCCAGGGGGCAAGCACCAGCACGTTCACGATCTGCATCAGGGGGGAATGGTCCTTCGCGACTCCCGCCGTCGCAAAGGCCGGGCCCATATCCGAGAAATCAATCCCGCCCTTGCAGGCAATAATTGCAAACAGGCCGACCACACCGCCAAAGAACAGGAGCGCAAGCACCGTATTCACCAGGCGCAGCACGTTGGTGTTCCTGCAACTGATGAACCCGAACAGAAGTATAATTGCAAGCGTGGTAAACAGCTCGCCTGCCCAGACCTCGTAGCCTATGATGGTATAACTGAAGCCCCTTTGCAGTACGGGTCCGAACAAGAAGCGAATAAACAGCACAAAGGCCGACATATTGGCCCACAATACCGCCAGGTACGCAAGGGCCGTGGCCCAGGTGCAAAGGAAGGAATGGTCGTAGCCGAAAAGCTGCTTGGTAAAGGAGAATACGCTCCCCGTGCCGGGAATGCGGTTCATCATGATGTGGAAATTGTAGGCGACAACACCCATCAGCACGGCGCCAAGCACAAGGGCGATAACTGTTCCCAGGGGGCCCGCAATCGGCAGGAGCGTTGTCGCGGGCATCACGAATGCACCCCAGCCTACGGCACAACCGAAGGAGAGCGCCCACGCACTCAAAACGGACAATTTTTTGTGTTTTTCAGACAACATAACGCTACACCCTTATCCACTTCTGCAAAATTTTCGCAAGTTCCTTGAAATCTATCGGCTTGGAGATATGGTCGTTCATGCCGACTTCCTTCGCCTTGCGGATATCGTCGGCAAAGGCGTTCGCGGTCATCGCCACGATGGGGATTCTCCTTGCATAGGTCGTCATGGCCCTGATGGCCGCAGTCGCCTGGTAGCCGTCCATGTTGGGCATCTGGATATCCATGAACACCAGGTCGAATTCACCCTCGCTACTGTCCGCCATCCGTTCCACGGCCGCTGCGCCATCCATGACCCATTCTATTTCGAGCCCCGTCATCTGCAGTACGTTCTTCGCAATTTCCGCATTGACCGGGTGGTCTTCCACCAGCAAGATGCGCTTGCCCTCGAACTTGAGGTCTTCCAGATTCTTGAGCGGGTCTTCCTTGTGGGCTTCCGCGTTCTGCACGTCCACAAACTTCAGGTAGATGGTAACGGCAATGCGCGAACCCTCACCAGGCCTGCTTTTCACCTGGATGTCGCCACCCATCATGCGCACAAGGCTCTGCGTGATGGTCATGCCCAGACCCGTTCCCTGGATTGCTGCCGTCTTCTTGTCGTTTGCACGCGTGAACGGTTCGAACAGGTGCTTCTGGAAATCCTCCGTCATGCCGATGCCGTTGTCTTCAAAGACAAATTCGTAGCAGGCGACACCATGGGCGTTGGTGGGCCTTTCCGCCACCGTGAGCGAGATGGTCCCGCCATCGGGAGTGTACTTGATGGCATTGCTCATCAGGTTCACGAACACCTGCTGGATGCGGTGGCTGTCGCCGATGACGTTTTCGTGAATCACGTCCGCGATGTTCACCGTCAAGGTGTGGTGGTGGCTTTCGAGCTGCGCCTTGGTCATGGCAAGCAGCGTATCCACGAGTTCCGAGAGGTTGAAGTTCTCCTCGTTCAGTTCCACCTTGCCCGACTCGATCTTGTTCATGTCGAGCACCTCGTTGATGAGCGAAAGCAGATGGCTCGAGGCTTCCGAAATTTTCTTGAGGCAGTCTTCCACGCGCTCCCGGTCGTCCAGGTGGGCCGTCGCGATTGCCGTCATGCCGATAATCCCGTTCATGGGCGTGCGGATATCGTGGCTCATGCTCGAAAGGAAGTCACTTTTCGCCTTGCTGGAGGCATTCGCCGTGTCAATGGCATCGCGCAGCACCTGCTGTATTTCCTGGTCCTTGCGCACGTCATCGTCTACATCCTTGAAACCCGCCACGATGCCGGTCTTGCCATTGGGGAGCTGCACCTGTGCAAACTCGATGCGGTAGTACCGTTCTTCGCTCCCGACGATGCGTTTGAACCCCACGCCGAACACCTTCTTGCTCGTGGTGTTCGCCACAATGTTTTCAAGCGTCAGTTCCTTTTTCAGGCGCTCCCTGTCCGACGGGGCAACATAGTTGTTGATGTAGTTCGCCTTGGCGTCCTCAAAGGTGAGTAGCTCCAGAGCCTCGTTGGTGGGTCTCGCGTGGATGCTGCCTTCGGAAGTATCGACACGGAATAGCGAGAAACTCCCGGTCGCAATGTCGTTGATGAGCCATACGGCGTAGTACGCGCGGCTCAGCGCATCGATAACTGCAGTAAATACAGCCTTGTCCGCCTCCATCTGCACGCGCTTTTCGGTAATGTCAGAAATGAACACGTAGAAGAGTCCGCCGTACACATCGGAGTTCACGTAATGGCCGTAGTCGTCAAGCCAGCGAACTTTGCCATCCTTACGGACAATACGGTATTCCACGTAGTCCAGGTTGCCTTGGCTCTTTTCGATCTGGTCCACAATGGAAACAGAAACCTTCTCGTAGTCGTCCGGATAGAGCATCCCCTTGAAGGTATAGCCCGTAAGCTGCTTGAACTCTTCAAGTGTTTCGCAGCCGAAAATCTTGAACACGGCCTTGTTCGCGTACAGCAGTTCCTCGTTGCCAGTCGCCTTGTAAATGAAAAAACCGCCCGGCATGTCTTCGCCGATCTGCTCGATAACTTGCAAAGCCTGCTCGCTCAGGGGAAGGTGTCGACCGAACATGGGAACCTCATTTTCTAGTAGTTCAGTTTTAAAAATATCTAAAAAAAACACTTTGTCGCCGTTCCCAATGCTTTTTTTACTGTTTTTACATATATTTATCTACGGATACAAGGAATTTTTCAAATGAAAAAACTACGCCAGATCACTACCATCAAAAGACACGTCCTTATCGTAGACGACGAGGTGGTAAACCGAGAAATCCTGGGTAATATCCTTTCCGTGAACTACGACGTCGAATATGCCGATAACGCCAAGGAAGCCCTCGCAGCACTCTCCAGGCAAGACAAGCGGTTCTCGCTTATCCTGCTGGACCTGCTCATGCCCGTGATGGACGGGTTTGAATTCCTGAAAAAAAGAGAAACCACCGAAACACTCAAGCGCATTCCGGTCATCGTGATGACCTCCGAAAAGGAATCCGAAGTCAAGAGCCTCAAGCTGGGCGCCGCCGACTTTATCGCGAAGCCCTTCGACATGCCCGAAGTGGTGCTCGCCCGCTGCGAAAGAATCATCGAACTCTTCGAAGACCAGGACATTATCCGCCAGACGGAGCGCGACCATGTTTCGGGTCTCTACACCAAGGACTACTTCTTTGAATACATCCGCCAGATAGAACTGTGGAGCAGGGACATCCCGCGCGACGCAATAGTATTTGACATCGAACAGTTCCACCTGGTGAACGAATTTTGCGGCAGGGACTTTGGCGACCGCCTGCTTGCAGAAATCGGTAGCGCGCTCAAGAATGAACTCGCCCCCATGAACGCCATCGCCTGCCGTGCAGACGCGGACACGTTCTATATCTTTGCGACGCACCAGGAAAGCTACGACAACATCCGCAACATCATCCAGGGAATTCTAACGGATTTCTTTGAGGTGAATCACATGCGAGTGCGCTTTGGCCTGTGGGAAAACGTGGACCGCAACGTGGAAATCGAGGCATGGTTTGACCGCGCGAAGGCCGCCTGCGACAAGAACCGCGGCGACCCGACCCAGGCGTTTACCCGCTACAACAACGAGATGCATTCCCGCTACATGTTCGAGGAAACTCTCATCCGCGACTTGCAGAGCGCCATAGACAACAAGAACCTGATTGTCTATTACCAGCCGAAATACAACATCGAAGGAGATACACCGCGGCTCACCAGTGCAGAAGCCCTCATCCGCTGGATACACCCGACACTCGGATTCATAAGCCCGGGCGACTTTATTCCGCTGTTCGAAGGGAACGGCCTTATACAAAAAGTAGACAACTTTGTCTGGAACGAAGCCGCAAAACAGATCCGCAAATGGAAGGACGAATTCGGCGTGACGGTGCCCGTTTCCGTGAACGTGTCCCGCATCGACATCATGGACCCGGAACTGGAAACGAAACTTATGCGGCTCCTCGATGAAAACGGCCTTTCCCCGGAAGAATACATGCTGGAAGTGACCGAGAGCGCCTACTGCGAGAACATGGAGCGCCTTATCGAGGTCATCGAGAACCTGCGCAAGAAGGGATTCCGCATCGAGATGGACGATTTCGGTTCCGGATACTCCTCGTTGAACATGATTACCACGCTGCCCATCGACATCCTGAAAATCGACATGTCGTTCGTGCGCAACATGGAAAAGGACGAACGCAACCTGAAGCTCGTGGAACT
>NZ_JAZSAF010000009.1:0-5401 GCF_045601785.1 Fibrobacter sp. | reverse complement strand
ATGTGGATGCTCTTGAGTCCTCGTCGGATCGACTTGAAACTCTCGCGGACTTTGGGAATCATACCGCCGGAGATGACGCCAGCCTCGATCAGCTTTTCGGCGTCCGCTTCGCTCAGTTCGGGAATTACATTCTTGTTTTCGTCCATCACGCCCGGCACGTCGCTCACCAGCACGAACTGGTCGGCTTCGAGCGCCACAGCCAGTTCAGATGCAGCCGTGTCGGCATTCACGTTCCAACTCACAACCTTACCGTTTGCGTCAGGGCCAATAGAAATCGGGCTCACTACGGGAACAAACCCCGCACCCCAGAGCGCGGTCACAATGCCCGGGTTCACCTTCTTGATTTCGCCCACCAGGCCAAGGTCCACCTTGCCCTGCTTCTTTTCCACCTGGAACAGGTTCGCATCTACGCCCGAAATACCGACGGCGCCACAGCCGTTGTTCAGGAGCATGCGCACAAGCTTCTTGTTCACGTGGCCAGAGAGGGTCATCTCCACCATCTTCATAATACCGGGAGTCGTCACTCGGAGACCGTCGATGAATGTGGGTTGTTCCTTGAGCAAGGCAATGTTTTCGTTGATGTCCTTGCCACCGCCGTGAACCACGGCCACCTGACAGCCACTACCGGGGAGGGTAGAGACTGCCGACACAAAATCAGCCAGCTTGGCTTCGTCGATAGCCAGGCTGCCACCAATTTTTACAACCACTTTTTTCATCGTGTGCGAGTTCCTCTCGTTTTATTTTTACGGAGACAAATTTAGAAAAGTAGACAGTAGGCAGTAGGAAGTAGACAGGAAAAAGCCCTCATTATCCCTTTTTGAATGTTTTTTGTAATTTTTCAACTTTTCTTTTTTTATCGGAACAAGATTTTGTTATATTGCGTATATAAACTCAACCAAGACACAAAGAGGTATATTATGGCAATCACGAAAGTTTGGCTGGACGAATCCAGCGATGAATGCGTCTCCTGCGGCGCTTGCGAAGCTACCTGCGACGCAGTGTTCAGCGTTTCTGAAAAGATGGTCGTCAAGGAAGGCGTTGATTTCTCCGCTTACGAAAGCGAAATCAAGGACGCCGCTGACGGCTGCCCGGCCGGCGTGATCAAGTACGAGTAATCATTAGGGGCGCAAGGCGTCCGTAATCAACTCAAAACTTTTAAAGCTCTGTCTTTTAGACAGAGCTCTTTTTTATGGATTGCTATTTCGCGTATTTTTCGTATTCGGCCTTGACCCACTCGGCATTGTGCGCGACCGACTCGATGCGGACTTCGTCAATGGCGCCGTTCCAAGTATCGTTCGGCACTTCAGATCCACCGATGCGGAAAGGCATCGGTTTCTCAGTGTCCTTCGGCCTAAACGGAACACCGGCCTTGTCACTGACAAGCACTCCGTTGATGTACAAGTACAGGCTGCCATCTTCGTAGACAAGCGCCAAATGAGCCCATTCGTTCATCGGCAGCGAACCGCCGCGTTCGACGTTCCCCTTGGCGAGCCAAGCATAACCGTAGCCCGTAAAGTCAGCACCATCACCAACAGCTGTAATGGAACTCGTCATAATTTCGTACTGCAGCTGGAACCTGGACATTCCCGCATCCCAGTTCGAGCGTTCCGCAAATAGAATTTGGTAAATGCCGTCGCCACGGAAACCGCCCCACTTGGTCCAAGCAGTCATCGTAAAGTTGCCGGCACACGGGTCGATTTTACCGACTTCGATATACTGGCCCACCTTAAGCAAGATGCCCTTGCCCGAAACGCCTTCCACAAAGGTCACGGTATCGGCAACAGAACCATCGTTGTCACGGACTTCAATCTGCTCGTCCTTGCCGTCCATGTGGAGTTCCAAGGAAATAGCCAGCTTTTCCGTGGTATCAACAGCGGCCGTATCCGTTGTCGTGGTATCGGGAACAACCGGAGGCGGCACAACAGGATCTTTCGGAGTTTCTTTCTGCGGGACGACCAGACCTTCGGGCACATCCACCATGATGCCACCGAAAGCAGCTCCGCTATAGTAGCGGTAATCCGAAATCGTGAGCCAGCCATCGTTCTTGGCGAGTTCTTCAAGTGCCGGAATCTTGAGCGTATCGCCCACGACAGCCGTCATAAAGTCGAACCGGGCACGCGGCTCATCGCTTACATACACAAGCGAAATTTCGCCCACGGGCATCGCGTCGAAAGCGAAGGAACCATCGGCATTCACGGGGACAGTCTCGTTGCTACCTACGATGCGCATGTAGCCCGAATTTGCAGAAGCCACACTGCTTTCGAGTCTACGCGGATGCCCCACCATCACCAGGGCGTTCGCCGAATTCTGCATGCGGGAAAGTCCCGACTCGCCGCCATTTTCTGCATAGAGAACCACAGAGCGAGTACTGTCAAAATTCAAGCTGAACTTTCCGTTCTCGTCGGCAGTCGTCTCCACCGAATCTTCAATGGCCGTCTTGTCCCAGCTATCGTAATAGGCCACCACGCGGGCACGAGCTGCAGGCATGTTCGCCTCGGTCACCACGACACCGCTTGCCACGGAATTTCCAATATCGGTCACACCACCGGCCACATCCTTGCTCTCAGAAGAGCAAGCCGAAAGTCCGGCAGCCCAAAAAGCTAAAACAGCCACAGCAGAGGCGTGTTTGTACAAATCGTGCATCACTTAGCCTCCTTTTCAATCTTCTTGCTCATGGGGAACGCCACAAGCATCATTTCGTAAACCCGCTCCACATTAGGGTCGTTCGCCGCCTTGGCGATAATCTTCTTGCGGGCGTCTTCCAGCACTTCCACGGCATACTTATAGGAGCTTTCGCTCATGGCCAGAGTCGTGAACGCGGCAAAGCGTTCGTCCTTGGGCATCGACTCCACCGCGCCAATCGCATGCTGAATGTATTCGCGACGGATCTGGCGCAGAGCAATCGGCGGAATCTCGGAGGCATCGAGCATCTGCGAGGTTTCCTCGTAATGGTCGTCCACCTTCTTGATCAGGTTCCATTCTAAAAGCTTCTTGACCGCGTCGCGGGCCTCTTCGGTCGTAATCTGCGGAGTGAGCATGCGCGCCAGCACCATGTAGTCGTCGTGCCAGTCGGCATTCACCGCCATTTCGCGGACCACCGGATAGTACCACTTGCTAAAGTAGGCCTGTTCACGAGTAGTCACATGTGTAAATTCAATCTGCTTTCTAATCTGGACAATCTGTTCCCAGGCGTTTTCGCGCTCGTCGACCTGTTGCGCCTGGTTGTACTGCACCAGGGCTTCAAAATACGACTTCTGCAAAGGTTCAAAATCCATCGCCTTTGCAATTTTCTCTATGGATTTGGGAGTCAGGTTAAAGCGTCCGCGAATGACGTTGAGACAGTAAGATGAACTACTGAACCCCGCCTTCGCCGCGAAGAACCGGTGCGAAAAGACGGCCCGCATTTTCTTCTGTTCCTCGAAGTAGTCTTGCAGGAACTTGCGGAAGTCGTCGTAATCAAACAGATGTTCTAGCGCAATACACATAGCCTTAAAATAAATAATTTTTACACAGCAAGCAATAGCCGGAGAAAATTTTTACACACCGCACCTTTATTTTGGGACATTTTTGATTAAAATCACAGCTAAAAGCCACTCCAGCAAGGCCCATCGCGTTAAACAAATGTTTACACACGCCGGCAAGAAAACGTTTTCTCGACCAGGTTTTGAACCCAAAAACGCCCAGTCGTCTGGGCGTTTTGTTTTTTCAGCACGCAAGCGTGCTGCCGCAGTCAAATCTACTTGGCGTGGCGCTACTTCGTAGCGCGAAGCCCATAGGTTTGCCAATGCCAGCGTGCAAGCACGCTGTCGCAGTCAAATCTATTTGGCTTTTTTCATAATCTGCTTCAGCATGGAGTTGAGCTTGCCGACTTGAACCGGGGCCGATTTCTTCGGAGCTGCACCCGGGCGTTCCTTGCCGGCGATTTTTGCCTTGAGGTCAGCGAGGGTTGCATGGCCCTGGATGCCGCCCTGCGGGCGGGCATTGCCGCGACCGTCGCGGCCGTGGCCACCGAATCCGCCGCGGTTACCACCTGCGCGCTGGCCACGCGGGCCATTAGCGCCGGCACCGGCAACACCGTCGGCAGTTTCCTGCTTCATCGAAAGGCTAATGCGCTTCTGGCCCACATCGACTGCGACCACGCGCACCTTCACGATATCGCCCACGGTAAGCACAGTCTTCGCATCTTCCACGAACTTGTCGCTGATTTCGGAAACGTGCACGAGGCCGTCCTGGTGAACACCGATATCCACGAAGGCGCCGAAGTTCGCCACGTTGGTAACGACACCTTCCATCCAGCTACCCGTAATCAAGTCCTGAATGGTGCGAATCTTATCGTCGAACTTGGCGTAGCGGAATTCCTTACGCGGGTCGCGGCTCGGCTTCTGCAGTTCCTTCACGATATCGTCGAGGGTAGCCTTACCCACCTCGTCGGAGAGGAACTCATCTACCTTGATAGCCTTCACCGCTTCGGCATTGCCCACGATATCCTTCACCGGAACACCCACCTTCTCGGCCATCTGTTCCACGAGGGCGTAGTTTTCGGGGTGAACCGCGGAATCGTCCAGCGGGTTTTCGGCACCCGGGATGCGCATGAAGCCCGCCGCCTGCTCGAAGGCCTTCGGACCGAAGCCCTTCACCTTCTTCAGGTCTTCACGGCTGGCAAACGCGCCGTTCTCTTCGCGGTACTTCACGATGGCTTCCGAAAGCGTATTGCTGAGGCCCGCCACATGGGCAAGGAGCGGAGCGGAAGCGCTGTTCACGTCCACACCCACCATGTTCACGCAGCTTTCCACCACTTCGTCGAGGCGCTTCTTGAGTTCGCGCTGGTTCACGTCGTGCTGGTACTGGCCAACACCGATAGACTGCGGGTCCACCTTCACGAGTTCGGCCAGCGGGTCCTGCAGGCGGCGGCCAATCGAAATCGCGCCGCGGGTCGTCACGTCTTCCTTCGGGAATTCCTGGATGGCAATCATGCTTGCGCTGTAAACGGAAGCGCCGGCTTCGCTCACGATAACGCGCGGCGGAACCTTGCCCTTGAACTTGAGGGCCATCTCGCCACAGAAGGCGTCGGTCTCGCGGCTCGCGGTTCCGTTACCGATGGCGATGAGGTCAATCTTGTACTTGTCAATGAGCTGCATCAGGTACACAGCGGCACCGGCCTTGTCGTTCCACGGTTCATGCGGCTTGATAATGCCATGATCCATGAACTTGCCGTTTTCGTCGAGCACAGCCACCTTGCAGCCCGTACGGAAACCCGGGTCGAGAGCGAGCACGGCCTTGTGACCGGCAGGGGCGGCAAGCAGAACGTCTTGCAGGTTCTTGCTGAACACCTTGAAGGCTTCCTCTTCGGCAGCGTCCTTGAGCATCAGGCGCACTTCGCTTTCCATGCTCGGCTGCAGCA
>NZ_JAZSAF010000008.1:0-7925 GCF_045601785.1 Fibrobacter sp. | reverse complement strand
CCAGGCGCAAAATCCGCTTCGCATCGTCCTCCGGCATCACGCAATCGTGAGCGCTGCGGCATTTCATGCAGCCAATGCACGGACGAAATTCCAACTTGCAGACATCAATGATGGTTACCTCGGTGCCTTTTTCAAACAGGGCATCGCCCATGATATTTAGCATTTGGCTAATATTTCCGTCTTTGCGCGGGCTTGCATTCAAAACGACCACTTTTCTCATTGTGTATCCATCCAAAAGAAACGTTCTTCTATAAAACTTTCCCTTGTTAAACACCCCAGAATCTAGAAAATGCTACTTAAAAGAACGAAAAATCATTTTTTAGCCCAAATTCGCACCTTTTGTAAATTTTTGGTGCGTTTGACTTGAATTTAAATTACATTTAAATCGGAAATATAGAGAGTTTTTGCTCTTGTTCTCTAAACGAAATCTAGACAGTTTCTAAAACCGAGGACAAGGCGAAACTCCACAGGTTTTAACCGATGGAGGCCGTCATGGCTATGAAGCAATCATTTGCGACATTTACCCGCCTGTCATCCTGGAGCGTAGCGATAGGAGCCATGGCGGCCCTTGTGCTTGCCGCCTGCGGAGTCGATAGCGGCAGCAAGTCCAGCGGAGCAGAAGATGTCCCCGTTCGCGAAGTTTCCACCATCTACGACCTGGGAGCCTGCACCCCCGAACGCGAAGGGGATACCGTGTATGTCATGGCGCAGTCCATCGACTACCTGTGTTCCGGCAACAACTGGCTCGATATCACGACCCTGCCGGAGAATCCCGACCCGGCGCAGTCTTCCTCCAGCGTCGTTCCGGGCAACGACCCGGAATCTAGCAGTTCCACAGTGGACGACCCGCTGAACGGCGGTTCCAGTTCATCGGCCCGCACATCCTACATCGAGGTCACCACAAGGGAGCAACTCGGCACCTGCGATGCAAGCCTCATTGGCCTACGCGCCCTGGTGCTGGCCGATTCCTCTTACTTTACATGCAAGGCAAATGGCTGGGCAAAGGACGATACCTATCTGGGTTACGACATCGTTCCTACCAAGGAAGACTTACCCCAGTGCCACGCAGGCAACGCCAAGCAGCGCGTTTTGGTCAAGAAGGATTCCGTCTTCTTCAAATGCGATTCCGTAAAGTGGGTGCCCGAGACCGCCGACGGCTATATCGTGAAGAACGCGTCCATCCTGGGAGCTGCACAGAAGGGGCCGTTCAAGTTCGATTCGCCCCTCACGCTCCGCGAAGTCCTTTTGCACGACGACGCACTGACCTACACGGGCCGCGAATATATCGACGAGATTTCCAGCAACAAGGGCGACTTCGTGATTCCGAAGGTGAACCTGGTTTACCCTTACGCGGTGCTTGAAGTCCGTGGCCTGTGGCGCAACGAAGTGACCGGCGAATGGAGCAAGGATTCCATGACGCTCCGCGCCCTGACCGATTTGACCAGCCGCACCGAGGTGAACATCAACCTGCTGACCCACCTGGAATACGACCGCGCCGTACAGCTGGTGAACAAGGGCTACAGCGTGTTCGCCGCCAAGAAACAGGCAGAATATGAAATCATGACGGCGTTAGGTTTTGCGACGACGGTGGAGTATTCCGAAGACCTAAAAACATTCGTGCCATCGACCAGCGAAAATTATGGGGAGAACGCCACACTGATGGCGATTTCGTTGCTTTTCATTGGTGACAGAAGCGAAGCCGAAATCCAGAATGCGATTAATAGTTTCAAGAGCGACCTGGCGGAAGACGGAGAGTGGGACAATGGGCAGATGAAGGCGGACATGGCGGACTGGGCGGAAGCTTTTGACGGCGGTTCCGTGCGGGCCAACGTGAAGAGCTGGAACATCCTGGACATTCCCGACTACGAAAACTACCTGACCATTTACTGGAACAATGCCTACGAACTGGGCGGCTGCTCTGCGACAAGGTCCGGCGTAATTGCGCAAAACAAGAACTCAAAGAGCAAGAACTATAACGTCCATTACATCTGTAAGGTGACCAGCTGGCAGAAGGCGACCGATTTCGAGAAGGATACCTACGAATGGGCCGACGGTGAAGAGGGCGAAGTCAAGAAAGGAAACGTGACGGCGACTTACTACGTGTTTGAAAATGGCAAGTGGACGGTTGCGAAGAATGAAACTGCCTTGGGACTTTGCTCCACAAACCGTGCGGGGGAGATTGCGAAAATTGATGAAACTTATTTTATCTGCGAAGACAAGAACTGGCGCACAGCGACTGTTCTTGAATACGATACCGACGGGTTCGGCAAGGGTGATGATGGCGAAGTTCGCGCGGGCAAGGTGAACCAGGACAAGTTCTATGTCTATGAGAATGGGGCATGGCGAGCAAGTGCCAATGAGATAGAAAATAATCTCGGAGCGTGTGTAACCAGCCGACTAAATGAAGTTGGTAAGTCTGGCAATAAATATTACACCTGTAAATCAGGTGGATGGGTGTTGTCTACGGCCCTAGAGTATGACACTTATCAGTGGACCGCAGGAACGGATGGTGAAGTGAAATCTGGGTCGGTAATTTCGTCTAATCATTATACGTATGCAGATGGGACGTGGCGTGCTACGGCAAATGATATGGAATATGAGTTCGGTGCTTGTGTCGCTAGCAGAAGTGACGAAAAGCATATTCAGAGTGGTAAGTATTACATCTGCGAGAGCATGGCTTGGAAGCAGATAACCGCTGAAGAGTATGGACTTGGATATTGCACCACTTCAAACAGTGGGGTTGTCGAGAACTTGAACGATGTGTATTATATCTGCAAGTCAGGGAGTTGGGTGACGGCGACCGCACTGGAGTATGATACTTATGGCTGGAAAGCAGGAACTGAAGGAGAAATGAAACCGGGTTCTGTAAATTCATCAAACCACTATGTGTATGAGGATGGGGCGTGGCGAGCAAGTGCGAACGAAATTGAGTATGATTTAGGTGCGTGTGTGATAAATCGTTTGAATGAAGTTGGAAAATCGGGAACGACTTATTATACCTGTAAGTCTGATGGATGGACCGAGTCTACAGTATTGGAGTATGATACATACAAAAAATATTGTCCCAAAGATGGATCTATTGTAAGTGGAAAAGTTGTTTCAGAAAATAAATATGTGTGTGATGCAAGTGTATTTAGAACAGCGAATGAATTGGAACTTTCGTTGAATAAGGGATGTGTAAATTATACAGAAAATAATAAACAGTATCTTAACGATAAGTATTACATTTGCGAAAATAAAGTATGGAAAGAGATTTCCGTTACCGAGTATGGGTTAGGCTATTGCACTGAGTCGAGAAATGGTGATGTTAAAAAATTGAACGATGTTTATTACATCTGCAAATCAGAAAATTGGACTGAGGCAACTGTACTTGAATATGACACATACGGAAAAACCTGTTCTAAAGACGGAACTATTGTAGATGGTGAAGTTGTTGCTGAAAATAAATATGTGTGCGATGCCGGTTTATTTAGAGTGGCTAACGAAATGGAACTTTCGTTGAATAAGGGATGTGTAAGTTATACAGAAAATTATAGGATAAGAAAACAAATATCCGAAGAACAGGATTCCGTCTACACTTGTAAAAATAGTAACTGGACGGGTTTTGTCATCGTATATGGTTCGTTGATTGACGAAAGAGATTTGAAAACCTATAAAACGATTGTCATTGGAACACAAAAATGGATGGCGCAAAACCTAAATTATTCAGACACTGTTAATTACCCGAGCATGAAGGGTAGAAACTGGTGCTATAACAATAGCTTGGATAGTTGTGCCAAGTATGGTCGTCTTTACAACTGGGCTGCCGCCATGGACAGTGCGGGGACTTTCTCTACTAATGGGAAGAATTGTGGTTATGAAAGATCCTGTTCGCCTACTTACCCTGTTCGTGGAATTTGCCCCGAGGGGTGGCATTTGCCGAGATATACTGAATGGACAACTCTGTATTCTGCGATGGGATCTTCTGCATACGCAATGCAGGCGCAAGGTTTTGAAATGTGGAAAAAAGCGACTGATGGATATGGTTTCTCTGCGCTCCCAGCAGGCTACAGTGACGATGATGGTGGCTTCGGCAACTGTGGTTACAGCGCCTTCTTCTGGAGTGCCACGGAGCAGAGTAGCATTTTAACCGACTTATGGCGCTTGGATGGGGGCAGTGCGTACTTCATCTACGCCCGCAAGGAAAAAGGCTACACAGTTCGTTGCTTACAGGACTAGGTTGTAAAGCGTCAACGAAATAAGGAACAAAATTATGGATAGATTACCAAAACACTTGTATTTTTCTGATGGTGCTGAAAATGATGTTGAGACACTTTTTATCCTAGAGTCCCCCTATGAAGAAGAATTGTATTGGGAACACCCTTGTATGGGACAGACCGGGAAAAAGATGTCTGAAGTTTTAATTCAACATTCCGATATCGCCATAGGAGACTTGATTCAACACAACAATCCGCAAACAAGAAAATATGCTCTGTTTGAAACCTTCAAGTTTCCTTTGGACGAGTCTTTAACGCATGGCTTGGATGCAGATGAACTATTCTGGAAACATATAAAATGTTTAGATTCATCTTTAGGGCGCAAAAGTAGAGATGAGCATAATCAAGGCCTAAATAATTTTTGGGAAGAAAACAAAGCCTCATTTCCGAAAACATATCAGATTTGTTTGGAAAGCTCTTTAAAGTTATTTTCAAATTTAAAGGAAATTGTGGTTTGTGGATTTATTGCTCAAAGTATTTTTTTGAATGTATTTCAAGTAAAGGATCCTGGTTATGATCAAGATCGAAAAAAAATTCTGGTAGCAGGAAAAACGATAGATATTTATTTTATAGAACATCCGTCTGCACCTCTATATGATAATAACAGACCATGGGCTTTTCGGATGCAGCCTCGTCCCCTCGGAAAAATACCAAGAAGAGATTGAGCTTCGCGTTAGTGCTGGAGGCCCGAAGGGTTCGGATTCGGTGACTGTAAGGAGCCGAAGCTGAACGGACGGCGAAGCAGGGCGAGCCGATAACGCGACAGCCCGCCCCACGCTTGCGTGGGGAACGCCCAAACGTCACTCAGGCGTTCCATTCCTTTTGCATCAAAAAATCCAGTAAGCCGACAACAAGAATTCCGTCGTCGTCGTAATGCGGCTTGACAACGTCTTTTACGACGATAATCCGCTTAAATCCGTCCGTCAGGTTCACCAGGGATTTCTCTTCTCCTGCTCGCGTTTCTCAGCGGTTGATATTTCAAAGGCGGATTGAATATAGAATCGCTGGCTCCCTTTATTTGGCCATTTGTGCTTATCGCTGATGTATTACAGCAGCTTCCCTGCCTTGAAGGATTCTTCAAGGTAGCTCGGATTTTGGTAATAGCAGTCCGAATTGAAGTTGGAGATGTAGTCGCTAATGGGGGAGGTGAAAATCTTGATGGCGGTTTCGATTTCATCTCCGTTCTTTGCGCAGTCGAGAACCATGATGCAATACAGGTTGCCGATGTCCGTATAGGAGGGAATATCGTATTTGCAGTTCTCTACAGATTCAAAATCGCCCTGCGGGATTTTGTACTGGTCCACAATTTCTTCGCCGACCTGCTCGAAACTTAGGCAATGGTTCACCTGGGCGTCTTTCAGCTGTTTGGCAAAACCGTCAACTCCAAGCCTGTTTGCGACCACCCCGCGCTTGTTCTTTGTCTTGCGGGCAATAAATTCAACCAGTGAACACACATAGAACAAATCGTCTTTATCTGCTTCCGTCATGCTTAACCTCGAATTTCAAGAACTTCAGGCATGCTAGAGCCGAAAGCGTGTGAAAACTAATTTGGTGTGTAGGGTATTTGAATTCTGCCAATGCCCAGAACTGCTTTCGATTAATCCGTCCTGTCAAGAAATCGTTCACAAAATTCCAAACGGTGTCGTCTGCCATAGGACCTTCGACAACATCGTATTGATGGGTGCCTCCATTACGGCAGGCTGCTATAAAATCGAGCCATTCGTCGGTCATCCTTTCGAATTTCAGAATCTTCAGTGAGCCTGAATCCGTAAATTCATAGTGATTGACGTATGGAGTTCCTTCACCACGGTTTGCCCACCGCACTGCTTGCCTAAAATCATTCGTGCAATAGAAACCCCAAGAAAAGTCCTTGGTGAACTTTGTCTTTCGAATTTCGGGCAATTCCACGATTTGTTTGCTTGCATGGTAAATGAGCATGACTTTAATATAATAAAATATCCCGAAAAATAATGTTATATACTGAAAATACCGATCTAATTTAAAGACTTGTTTTCAGATTATGATTTTTTTGTATCAGACCAATTGTTGGCTCTTGTTTGGGGATTTTATATGGCGGTTTACGCAAAAACGCCCAGGTCGATGATTTTCTGCAGGGAGGCTATGGTGCCCTTGTTTTCATGCAAGTACATCGTAAAGCCTCAAGTCGTAGATATACTTGTATGTTTTTAGTGGGAAGTTTTCGATGTATTTATCTACGTCGGCGCGGAGAATCTTGTTGCGCAAGATATGCCTGCGGATAATGTCGGGCGCTTCTTCCTCGCAGCAGTAGTCCGTATATTCTTCAACATCTTTAAGCAAGTCTAAAAGTTGGAGTACGTTGCGGTTTTCCTTGGTGACGGCGACCTTGGCCCGACGGATGTAAAATGGAATTTCTCCGACCTTCACTTCGCGCGCGATGGCTGTGGTGTTGTTCGTGACGATTTCTGCCTTATACGGCACCTGCAGACACAATCCCAACTGGTTAGCGAAGGTGTAACCCGAATAATAACCGTAAATTTCATCGCCATCGGTGATATACTTGTACTCGGCGACCATGTTCGACGACATGGGGTAGTATTCGTGGTTGGGGTCGGGCAAGAAGTAAACCCCAGGCTCAAACCGCGAAAGTTCGCCCGCATCGACCAGTTTCTTGAATTGCTGTCGCAGATTACCAGCCGAAAGCCCAAGCGGCTCGGCGTCTTCGGTGAAAATTGGTTTTCCCGGCCCGAATTTTGATTTCAAGAATTCCAAAAGCATTTTGCACCCTCATTAACACTTTTTAATATATATAATAAAAAAGTGTTTGTCAATGGGTAAAAAAACACCCCCGACACTTCAATGCCGGGGGATGTTTTCTCAAAGTGAGCGTTCTCTCGTCTATTTGAACAGATTCTTCATCTTCTCGAGGAAAGACTCTTCCTGCGCGGTTTCCTTGTCGTGCCTGAGTTCCGCGAGTTTCTGGTAGAGTTCCTTCTCTTCGCGGCTAAGGTCCTTCGGGATTTCCACGCCGATGTTCACGTAGAGGCTTCCACGGTCGCCGCGCTTGTTCAGCGGGTACAGGCCCTGTTCGCGCAGGCGCAAGATGCTCCCGGCCTGGGTTCCGGCCGCAATCTTGATCTGCACTTCGCTACCGTCCAGCGTCGGGATTCGCTGCGTTCCGCCAAGCACCAGCTTGTGGACCGGCACCTTGATTTCGCAGTGCAAATCGTCGCCTTCGCGGGTGTAGAAGTCGTCGGGCTTTTCGGCAATCACCGCCAGCAAGTCGCCGCAGGCACCGCCGCGAGGCCCGCAGTTGCCTTCGCCACGCAGGTTCAGGTACTGGCCCTCGGCAACGCCCGCCGGAATCTTGATGGAGATTTCTTCCGTTTCCTGCACGCGGCCCTCGCCGTGGCAATGCGGGCACGGTTTCGCGATGACTTCGCCCATGCCGTTACAGATGGGGCAGGCGCTTTCGGTAATCATCTGGAAGAATCCGCCCGTAGAACGGCGTACACGGCCCGTTCCATGGCAGGTGCTGCATTCCTTGATGTCCTGGCCGCCCTTGCCGTTACATTCCGTACATGGTGTGTAGCGTTTCAGGCGAACCTTCTTGGTGCAGCCCTCGAAGATTTCCTTGTAACTGAGCGCCACCTTGATCTGCAAGTCGTTTCCGCGCGGAGGCCCGGCCTT
>NZ_JAZSAF010000007.1:0-42771 GCF_045601785.1 Fibrobacter sp. | reverse complement strand
GAGGGGGTCATACCCGTTCCCTTTCCGAACACGGAAGTCAAGCCCCTCATCGCCGATGGTACCTGGCCCACGGGCCCGGGAGAGTAGGTCGCCGCTGGATTCACGGAGCCCCTTGCCTTAAAGGCGAGGGGCTCCTTTTTTTTATATACCGTTCGATTTGCGCGGGGGTCTTAGGGGGTGTCCCCCTAGGCGAGGGGGTTGCGGTAGACACGGCGATAGCCTGGCCGCAAAGCGGACAGTAAAGGCCGAAGGCCGTAATTTGTCCGCGTGCGGAGCAGGCTGAGCAGTGGCTAAAGCGAGGGGGAAACATCCCCCCCCCTTTTTTATATAAATTATATTTGAAATTATGAAGCTGCTTTTGATTCTTCTTTCTCTGCTGTTTTTCTCCGGATGTGGCGATAGCACATCGGCTTCTTCGGAAGACGCTTCAATGGAAACTGTTTCGAGTAGTTCAGCTTTATCTGAAAAGTCTTCTTCCAGTTCAAAGACCTCTGTTGATTCAATACACCTTCCTGATGGAATTTATAGTAGCTCTAGCTTAGCGCTAGATTCTGCTTGGGAAGCGTTGAAGCCGGATGTCCAGTACGACGAATTCAAAGACGTCCGTGACGGGCAAGTCTACAAGACCATTGACATCGAGGTGGATGGAGGCGTGCAGACTTGGATGGCCCAGAATCTGAATTATGCATATGAAGACGGTACTCAGAGTTGGTGCGCCAATGGAACGATGTACGACACTACCCTTGTCGGGAATTGCAAACTGTATGGTAGGATTTATACCTTTGCTTCTTTAGCACAAGGAATCTGTCCTGAAGGATTTCATTTGCCTAGTGAAGATGAATTTTCCCTTTTGTGTAAGACATTCGCTGATTCGGTGGATGCGGGTGGATGGACTTTTTACGGTGCGGCAGCATCATTGATGGCGGATGTTGAATGGAATTTTCCTAGTGAAATTTTAAATACGACGGGATTCAGCGTGCTGCCGGCTGGTTCTAGGCGGACTACCAGCTTTACGTATGGGAAAAGGGCTAGTTTCTGGACTTCGACGGAACAAGACAATTATCGTGCCTACGATTTCGTTTTTGCAGTTGAGTGGAGTCAAGTTGATGATGAGATTGTGTATTCTCCTGCGGTATGGAAATCCAATGAAAAACGTGATGCCGCCCTTTCTGTCCGTTGTATAAAGGACTGATAATCAAAAAAAAACACCGGCTAGGGAGTCGGTGTTTTTTTGGTAAACTTGAGCAGATGTGAGCGTGTATCTTACACGTTGAACAGGAAGTACATGATGTCGCCATCTTGTACAACATATTCCTTGCCTTCGGTGCGGACGAGGCCTGCTTCCTTGGCGGCGTTCCAGCTGCCGTGCTTGAGGAAGTCGGCGTAGCTCAGAGTTTCTGCGCGGATGAAGCCGCGTTCGAAGTCGGTGTGAATCACGCCTGCGCACTGCGGGGCCTTGTAGCCTGCATGGAACGTCCAGGCGCGGCATTCCTTTTCGCCGGCGGTAAAGAAGGTGCGGAGCCCGAGGATTTCGTAGCCCTTGCGAACCACGGCGTCGAGGCCCGATTCCTTCATGCCGAGTTCCTTGAGGAATTCGGCCTTCTCGTCGGGTTCCATGGCAGAAAGTTCTTCTTCGATTTTGCCGCTGATCATGATGACTTCGTGGCCGTTTGCGGCGGCGTATTCTTTGAGCTTTTCCACATAGGCGTTACCGGTCAGGATATCGTCTTCCTTGACGTTTGCGCAGTAGAAGAGCGGCTTTGCGGTGAGGAGAGCGAGGTCCTTCACGATGAGTTCCATTTCTTCGCTGTCGTGCATCACGGTGCGTGCGGCCTTGCCTTCCTGGAAGGCGTCGCGGAGCTTTTCGCAAGCGGCGAGGCGGGCCTTGGCTTCGGCTCCACCCATGCGAGCGGCCTTGGCTTCGGTAGCGAGGCGCTTTTCGACAGAATCGAGGTCCTTCAAAATTAGTTCGGTCTCAATGATTTCCACGTCGCGGACCGGATCCACGGAACCGTGCACGTGCACGATGTTTTCGTCGTCGAAGCAGCGGATGACTTCCATGATAGCTTCGCATTCGCGGATGTGGGTCAGGAACTGGTTGCCGAGGCCTTCACCCTGGGCGGCACCCTTCACGAGACCTGCGATGTCCACGAATTCCGTAACGGCGGGGACGATGGATTTCGGATTGTAGACTTTTACGAGTTCGTCGAGACGGCTGTCGGGAACGCTCACCATGCCCACGTTCGGTTCAATGGTGCAGAAGGGGTAGTTGGCGGCTTCTGCGCCGGCATTGGTAATTGCGTTAAAGATGGTGGACTTGCCTACGTTCGGGAGGCCGACAATTCCGCATTTGAAACCCATGATAATCTCCAGTTTTGGCGGCTTGATTTGGCAATTGCCATGCCGCTCGTTTTTTGCGATGTAAAGTTAGCAAATTGCTCTTGGATGAGAGTGAGTTAAAATCTAAATTTACGCCCGTTTTTTAGGAACTGTATGTCTGCTGCCAACTCAAAGCTGAATATGGATATGTTGAATGGTCCCCTTGGGAGAAAAATCCTGAGGTTTGCCATTCCCATTGCCCTGAGCAGCATCTTTCAGCAGATGTTCAACTTGGCAGACGTTGCCGTAGTAGGACAGTTTGCAGGTGACAAGGCCTTGGCTGCGGTGGGCGCGAATACGTTCGTCATCAACATGCTCATTAACCTGTTCGTCGGAATTTCTGTGGGGGCGAACGTAGTGGTCGCCAATTCCATCGGTGAGCGTAGCTACCGTTCCGTGACCCGCAGCGTGCACACGTCGGTGATGGTTGCCTTCTTTAGCGGAATTCTGCTGTCTTTTGTGGGAGTCTTTTTTGCAAGACTGATCCTTACGGCAATCTCTACGCCATCGGATATTTTGGACATGGCGGTGCGTTACCTGCAAATCTACTTTGTAGGGATGCCCTTTGTGATGGTCTACAACTTTATCGCGGCGATCCTGCGCGGAAAGGGCGACACCAAGCGCCCGCTCTATGTGCTTATGGTGGCGGGGGCTGTGAATGTGGTGCTGAACCTGATTCTTGTGGCGGGCTTTGACATGGGCGTTTCGGGTGTTGCGGTTGCGACGGTATTCGCTAATGCAATCAGCGGAGTCACCCTGTTCTACATCTTGCTGCACGAAGTTGGCCCATTCAAGTTGGAATTCTGGAAGCTGCGCGTAACACCCTTCTTCTTGAGCCGAATCCTGCGCGTAGGGATTCCGACGGGGCTTCGCGGTGTCGTATTCTCGTTTAGCAATGTGTGCCTGCAGTCGGCCATCAATAGCTTGGGATCTGCGACGGTGGCGGCCTCGGCGATTGCGCTCAATTATGAATTTGTGGTGTACTACTGGTTGAATTCGTTTTCGCAGGCCTGCGTGACCTTTGTGGGGCAGAACTTTGGTGCAAAGAACATGGAACGCTGTCGCCGTACAGTCCGCTGGACGCTTCTGCTCGGCTGCTCCTCTACCATCGTCCTGAGCGCGCTCTGCTGCATTTTTGCTCGCCCCATGCTGAGCGTGTTTACGTCCAATGCCGAAATCATCGAGATCGCTTCCATCCGTATGTATGTGGTAGTGGGACTTTTGGCAATCAACGTGTTCCTGGATGTGTTTTCGGGGGCACTTTCTGGAATGGGTAAGTCGCTCTCTCCGGCGCTCACCTGCATGGCGGGGGTCTGTGGAATTCGCATCCTTTGGGTGATTTTCGTGTTCCCCAGGTACAAATCGTTCGCTTCGCTGATGGTTGTGTACCCAGTAAGCTGGATTCTTACGATTTCTGTGATTATGGCAATCTACTTTTACCAGGTGAAGCGAATAAAGTTTTAGTATATTTCGGACAATGCGTTATTTACCTTTTGCCGCCATATCTTTGATGTTGATGCTTTCGGCCTGCGTCTACGAGCCGGAACAGTTTGTCGAATCGGAAACGAATGTGAAAACTTCCGAAGTGAAGGGACTGTTCTCCGTGAATGATGGCAAGCAGATTTGTAATCCCTCTGTGTCGCAGGACACGGTAGACTATCCTGCATCGATGCTTTGGCTGAATTTTGGCGGTACGCTGAAGGTGAATGCACCTGATTCTATTTATACCGTGACGAAGGCGGTTCAGCACGACAGGCTTTCCGTGTCCGATACGGCGGGCAATGTGCTCTGGTACCTGATGCGCGATACCGAGGCCGGCGACTGCCAGTTCCAGGATCCGGAATGGAGTACGCATCCGAACTTTATCGTAGCACTCCGTGCGTTCGATACCAAGAAGAGCAAGTCCTGCGAAAATCTGGATTATGGACTTTTTGCGGTCCGCATGGCCGACAAGAAGAAGTTCTTCTTCTACGACAAGGATATCAGCGAATTTGCAACGCCGCACTTGTGGGTGGACCCGGAGGCCCTTCCCGATACGTCGGCTAATGAATCTACGGTGCAGGGATTTTTTGGAACAGACCAGGTGCGCCTAGCCTACGTGAACAAGAAGGACCAGATTGTGTTTGTGGACTTTGCGGCGGGCGGCGTTAAGAAGGCGAAGACTCTCAAGAAGCCTGCCGATGTCGACGGCTGGATGATGGACAGCCCCATGATTTCGCCCGATGGAAATTTTGTGGTCTACAACATGATCAATTCCTCGATGACGGGGTGGAAATCCTTTATCCAGGAATTGTCCGAGAATTCGAAGCCGATTGAGATCGAAAAGACCGCGGGCATGATTTCGGAACCGGTTCAGCCCCATTGGTTTAAGTTCGGAACACGACTTTTTGTGGTCTGGGCGGAATTCCCGCAAGGGCATCAGTATGTAAACAAGGAAGACTTGTCCGATGCTTCTGTGCAGGATGGCAGCGCGGGCCGCACGGCGATGCGCGAAGTCTCGCTTATGGCGGGGGCTCCATCGGACCTTGCCTTTGTGTGGCTGAGTGAAGTGATTGAACTTGCTCCGATTCCCATGATTGGCGGGCGCTCACCCGATGGCAGGTTCCTGTCGACCGGGGCAAATTATGGCTATCTGCTGGAACTCCCGTGAGGTAAACTGTGAAGAAGAATTTATTTAGCGGGATTGTTCCAGGAATGGCCGTGGCAGCGGCTGCGTGTTGTGCTTTTTTGGTCGGATTCCATTCTCCTGTTGAACCGGCGACTCCGTGGGAGTCCATTGGCGGCTGTGGCGCGGGCGGTTCCGGTGGCGGTTCTGGCGATGGCATCAAGTGGATTGGCCAGGGCGTCTCTGGCGGCTACCTTGAAGTTGAAGCATTTACCAAGTACAGCGTCGGCCAGAATTTTTCCGGCACGACGTTTACTCCGCACTTGTCGTTTAAGCCGACCTGGTCTACCAAGGTGGGCGTCTCCATTCCGTGGATGAGCCATAGCGGCGAAGTGCAGTACCGCAGTAACCAGATTCCGACAGATCGCACCACGGGTGGCGTGGGCGATGTGTCGTTTGACTTTAGCAAGACGATCGGCAGCGGTGGTGCCGCATCGCTTTCGGCAAGCCTCACCATTCCCACGGGGCAGTACGATATCAAGCGCGGAACCGATGCTTCCGAAGAAATTTTGCCGAGTAGTTTCCAGAAGGGCTCGGGCCTTTACTCGCTCACGCTCGGCTGGGATTACAGCCGCGATACCGACAAGGGCATCTGGCTTTACGGGCTATCCTATACGCATCCGTTTGCCATGCACCTGATTTCGGGCGAGAACGAATTCAACGATTCCTATTGGAAGGACATCGAGCATGATGGGGATCGTTTCGAGTACCGCTTCAAGCCTTATGGAGAAAACGACCTGGGTGCCTACACGCCGCCTTCGGTGGGCGGCTCGATCGCTTACGGTTACCGTGGCCGTCCGGGCATTGTGCAGAGCTTCGGCGTGAACTTCTCGGTGCCGCTCGGAGTCGCCTGGATCAATTCCGAAAAGGCGGGGACCTACGACCCCCGCCCAGACCCTGATCACCAGGCGTGGTCTGTAGCCTTCGCTTATGGCATCGAATTTTCGAATGCGGACTTCCCGGTGTTCCTTGCAGTCTCCTTGCCGCTCCACGACAAGAGTAACGCCGCTGACCCCGATGACGAATACGACGAATCCCCGATGCGCAAGTGGGACGCTCCTGACTGGGATGACTTTGGTCAGCAGTGGACCATCGCCGTCGGCATCAAGGGAAGTTTCTTTTAGTTAGACAGTGGTTAGTAAACAGGTTTATAATCCTAACCACTAATCACTAACCACTAGTCACTTTTTATGCTCGCGGGTGGGTCTTTTTGAAGGCTGCCCGCAAGCGTTCTGCATTGACATGCGTATAGACTTGTGTAGTGGAAATGCTCGAATGACCGAGCATCTCTTTGACGCTCATGATTTCGGCTCCGTTTTCAAGCAGGTGCGTGGCAAAGCTGTGCCGCAGCACGTGCGGGGACGCCTTGCCTTCCCAGCCGATTTCGCGGAGCAGTTTTTTGATGTCGTCTCGTAGCGTGCGTAGACCAAACGGCTTGCCGTCTTCGCTGAGGAATACGTATCCCGTGGCGGTGGGGAGATGGCCCGCTTCCACTTCCATTTGCTTGAAGTTCGAAATGCGGTCGATGAAACTTTCGGTGAGCGGCACGATGCGTTCCTTGTTGCCCTTGCCGAGCACGCGCACGAGTTTCGCGTTTGCGTCAATGCGGTCCCAGGTGAGCATCTGGCATTCCGAGATGCGCAGCCCCGACCCGTAGATGAGTTCAAGCAAAATGCGCGCCCGCACCTGTTGCAGCGTCGGGTTCTCGATTTCAGGGAATTTTTCTTCGGCGAGGTCTTTTTGTCCGAGAATGTTCACCAGCCGTTTTGGTCGCTTTGGCATGGGCACGTTTTCGGAGGGATTCTTTTCGATAATCTTGCTCTTGACCAGGTACTTGCCGAAACTTTTCAAGGCGGCAAGGTGTTCGCAGATGCTCGTGGGTGCAAGCTTCTGTTTCATCTTCATGTCCCACACGAAACTCTTCACGTTCATCTCGGCAAATGCGGAAAGTTCTAGGTTTGCAGCGTTGTCATTTGAGCTATTCGATGCTCTTAGGTGCTCCATGAACTTTGCGAGTGATTTTTTGTAGGTGTCCACCGTACGCGGCGAAAACCTGCGTCGTTCCGCAAGGTATTGTAGAAACTGCTCGATGTGTTCAGAAAGGTTCATGGGTGTGTATTCTCGTTGGTCTACGGCGTAAAAATAATCTATCTTAAGGGATAAGGTATGACATTGGCAAAATTTTTTGATGTGCATTCACGAAAGAGCTTTCACCAGGCGGTGGTAGCTCTCTTTGCGGTGCTGTCATTTACGGTTTTCTCTTCTGCTGCCAATCGTGTGTCGGGTGCAAACGCGACCCTGGACATTGAGCCGGGTGCGCGGTCTGCCGCTTTGGGTTCTGCGACCATGGCAGTCGATGGCGACTACCTGGGGCTGATGTCGAACCCCTACCAGCTTTCTAATGTGGACTACGCCTGGGCGTCATTCTCGCATACTGAGTACTACGAAGACACCAAGTACGACTTTGCCTCGGCCGTGATTCCGCTCGGGGTGGGGCAGGGCCTTGGAGTTTCTTTTTCCCGTTTTGGTGCAGATGACATTCCCTACATCAAGGAAGGCGAGCCCCTGCCCGAAGGCAGCGACTACAATACGCTCTCGATTGCCGACTGGGTTTTCTCGGTGACATTTGGCCGCCGTCTTACCGAAAGGCTTGACCTCGGCGTGGGGTTCCACGGACTTTACCGTGAAATGGACCAGACCGGCTATGGATTCCGAGGCGATGCGGGACTGCGCTATCGCGTCTTGGACGATTTTTATGTGTCCGGCTTGTTGAAGGGGTGGACTTCTTCGGCGGCGACCTGGGAATCGGGCGAGTTTGAATATTCCTCGCCGGAATTCTACCTGGCAGCAAGCTATGGAATCGGAGTGCCGTACCTGTATGGCAAGTTGAATCTGTATTGGCAGGGGGCGGGACTATTCCACCAAGAAGCCCGCGACCTGGATTTCGAGACGGACAAGGACCGTGGCGCGCGCATTTGGGAAGACCCGCTTGATTGGCTTTCGGGTGGCCGCGGCGGTATCGAGTTTGCCTTTGATTTTGGCCTTTCGCTCCGGGCAGGCCTTTCGAGCTTTACCACGTTTCAGAGCGTGACTGCGGGTGCGGGTCTAACGGTTGCAAAGTTCGTGAAGATCGATTATGCTTTCGAGTCGCACCCGGTGCTTTCTCCGGTACACCGTATCAGCGTGAGCGTAAGCCCCTACCTGTTCTCGCATAATCCTAAGCCGGAAAATTCGAGGGCGTCTTCGGAGCCGTCCAAGGTTTTGACCGAGGAACCGGAAAATGAGGACTCTTACGATGAAATGGAACGCGTCCCCGAAGAAACCATGAACGCCCAGGAACATTCGGATGAGGCTGTTCAACAGGCGCCGACGGCGGCTCCTGCACAGGCTCCATCCCAGCCGGCACCCATCGTTGAGACCGATGACGAAATATTGGAGTAGAGCAGGTTCCGAGGTTTCTTTCTGCTATTTTGCATCTTTTTTTGTGAGCAATCGCACATTTTGTTGAATTTTAGTCTATATTTCTAGTATGCCGCAATTAAAGAACTACCGCGAAGTTGGAATTTTTGACTTGATGTCGGCCCCGTTGAATCCGATCGGGGCCTTTGATGCTGAACAATTCAAAAAAGACGTTCGCGCGCTCCTTGCAGAAAAGAAGGATGAGCAGTTCTTGGCGGTAGACCTGACGGGACTCGATTTCGTCTATAGCGATGCCTACAATGCCTTTATCCAGTTCCAGCAGGAAATGGACGATCGTCAGGGGCTGTTTGCGGTTCTTACCAACAACCAGACGATTATCGACGGACTCAAGAAGGTGGGGCTCGACAAGAGCATCAAGGTGTTCTCCTACGAATCGGACATGATGTCCTTCTCGTTACATGCCCAGGCTCCCGAAAAGTCAGACGAGTCTACTTCGTCCTCGGAGGCTCCGGACCATCCGGTTGCGTCCCAGAATATGAGCGGAGAAACTCCTTCGCACCATCTGGACCGTCGCTCTACGGGAACGCACCGCCGCTTTACCAAGAGCTTTAACGCCATTGCGAAAGAAGAGCCCACGACCAAGAAGAAGGGACTCGATGTCCCGTTCGACGACGAACCGTCTTCGACTCGTACGGTGATCATTGTCATCTTGTTGTTGCTTGCGGCTGTGGGTGGAACTCTAGCGTTCTTCTACTTCTAGTCCGATGCCTGTTGAGTTCCAAGAATACAAACGAAAGCGAAAGCCAATCAATTTTCAACACAAGTTTCCGCTGATACGGTTGGTGTTGCTTACACTTGCCGCTTTTTTGGCGTATTGGTCTGGTCTCGCCGCAAAGATAGCCGATGCGCTCCCGCTGCCAGAAAGCGGTGACAAGGCAATCGAGACCTGGGATTCCCGTTGCAAGTTGAATGGCGGAACGCCGTTTGCCCTTCAGCAGGGACTTGCGCAGTGCTCGTGGATTGTCGAAGATTCCGTACCGCTGACGCGCCTGCCGAATCCGTTCTTGCGGTATGTGGCATCGCTTCGCAAAAGCGTAAAGTCCAAGCTGCACTGGGTAGCGCCTGTCGATGATTTCAATAATGCGGTGCTCGTTATGCACGAAGACAGCCTGCCGAATGTCTATTTCCGCTACATGAAGGAAGACTCGAGTTATATCTGGGTGTCGAAAAATTCCGGCTGCAAGTTCCCCGGAGTCTGCCCGCGCCTTCCGCTGTCGTGGTCGGCGCTTCCGATTGACGACAACTTTGATTTCGAGGGCCAGGAGTCCCTTTTGGCGATGGATGTGTTCCTAGGAATCGGCGAAGCTCCTATATATCCGGTGTTGTCGGGTCGCATTCTTGAAACGGGCCGCGACTCGTCGGGCTTCTTTGTGGAAATCGATCATGGTTACAATGTGATGAGCCGGACTTCTGGGATGGGCGTTCTGGGCGATTCGCTTTCTGTAGGAAAAAGCATCGACATGAATACGGTGCTGGGAAGGCTTTCGCCCAAGGACAGCGCCGTGTTTTTCCTGTCGGTTCGCCAGAACGGGCAGTTTGTGCGCTGGACTGATTTCTATGCATCGACACATCCTGTGCTGCCGGATTCGATTCTCTCCTTTGAAAAAACGATCGGTTTTTAATACCTTTGGTCTTATGCTTGGCTCCTTGTTCAAATTTTTCCTTGTTGCTTCACTTTGGCTTACGCTGTTTCTTTTTGCAAGCTGCGAAAAGGACACGGATGGCCCGCTGGATGTGATGGGCGAAAATTTCTCCTATGACGGTGAAGGGTTCTTTGGTTCTGCGGAACTGGACTCGGGAAAGACGATTCATCTTTCCAAGGACACGCTGTTCCTAGGAATGGGCAAGATGTGGACTTTCTCGAACTGTGCCCTTGAATCGATCAAGCTTTCCTACAGCAAGGAAGATTCAATCCTCTGGCTGATGCCGCGCCTTGACATTCATGCGACCGCCGAGGACTGCGCCGCTCCTTATTACCGCCCCGACACGGTTCTGAAAGTCACGCTTTCCAAGGAACAGATGCAGGGAGTCGGAATCATCAAGGTAAAAAATGATGTCGACTCCGTGCTGGATTCTATTTTGCTTCGCCGCGGAAGCTTTTCCAGGGACACCTTCTACATTTACCTGGATTCGTCGTTTTCCGACCCCCACGCCTATCCGCTACGGACCAAGGACAAGAAGAAGGGCAAGGAGATTCCGACGGTAATTCGCGTATTGGACTCGCTCACCCCGCGCGTGTTCTACTGGCGCACCATGAAGTCGGTGTGTACGCACCGCGTAGACATGTGCAAGAAGACGGTTGCCGATACGGTGTATCCGATGAGCTGGTCCGTGAACGATACGAACCTTGTGCCGGTGCATTATGCCTGCGCCGATTCCGATTCGGTGTACTGCATCAATTCCAAATGGGAAAACGATTCGACGGAGCTTGGCAAGCTGCAGGAACGCCCCGATACGATTTGGCACTACAGCACCTACTATGCCGAAAAGATTCCGAAGTGCGGAACCTTCAGTCAGTTCAACCTCAGCAACTTTACCGTGGGCGATCACGTCCGTTTTATTCGCGAACTCATGACCCCCGATGAAGACGAGTCTTTCTGCGGGCCTGCTTCGCAGGAAGAGTGGATGGTCTACAACATGTCCAGGAACCAGATGGTCCTCGATACCGGAAGCGTTGTCATATTGGACAGCCTGAAGAAAATTTGGAAAAAGGCGTCGGTTGCGCCTGACACTCTGAAAGAAAAATGATTGAATATTCCTTTGCATCTGAGATTGCCGAAGCGGATCGCCCGGTGATTTTGAACTCCCGAATTTACAAGGACTGGCTTGCCAATTCCGAAGGCAAGTTTGTGGTGCAGAAGGTCCACTTTTCTTCGGTGGACTTTTTGCGTAAGGGGCGCCAGCCGCTATTTATTAAGCTTACGGCGACGGCGACACTCCCGGATGGCCGTCCGGTGCATGGCATTGTGCTTGTGCGCGGTAATGCCGTAGGTATTTTGGTGGTGCTGCGTTGCGAAGGCAAAAAGTACTTGTTGCTGGTGCGCCAGCCGCGATTTGCCATTGGAGAACAGGCCTCCCTTGAAATTCCGGCGGGCATTCTCGACTGGACGGGGGATTATCGTAAGGTTGCCTTGAGTGAACTCGAAGAAGAAGCTCAGATCAAGGCTGACGATTCCGAACTGATCGACCTGATGGATTTCTGGTACAAGGGCAAAAGTGATGGTTTTGCGGCGAGCTGCGGGCTCTTGGACGAACGCATTCGTCTGTACGCCATTGAACGCGACGTGACGCCGGAACAGCTCAAAGCCATGGATGGCAAGGATCAGGAATACACCGAAGAAATCGAGTGGATTAAGACGGTGGTGCTTCCTTACGAGGACGCCGCCCACGAATTTATCGATGGAAAGAACTTGATTGCGCTCTTCTTGTACGAACGCTGGCTAGATGCTCAAAAGTAGGGACTTACCAGTTCCCGATATTGTTAATCGTCAAGCCCAGAAAGAAAATGGTCAGGTAGCCGTACCAGAGGCCTGTAAGAACATAGTTCAGCTTGCGCTTGTATGCCTTGGGTTCGTTCTTGTTCTTTTCGCGGATTACGAGAATGTTCTTGTGCAAGAAATAGGCGCAGCCGGCGAGTCCAACCAAAGAAGCGATAATCAAAAGTACATAAGCCATGCAGTAAATGTAGCAATTATAGAATAGTAGGCAGTAGGAAGTAGACAGTAGGAAGTAGGCTGTAGGCAGTGATGAGAAATTAATCTCGTATCCCACATTACCCCCTTTTTGCCCTCGTTTCTTAATATTTCGGTTGCCTAGACCCTAAAAAATTTCTCTATTTGGTGTGTCTTGACGTTCGTGGACCCGATTTAGGCTTAAATGAGCAGATTTCGGGGCCGTATACGAACGCCGTTTATTATACGAGGTCTATTTGGTTAACCAAAAGTTGGATGCGCTTATTGCCGAGGCATGCGAAGCCGTAGGCGTGACATTGGTGGAACAGGACATGTTCCGTGCGGGCAAACGCAAGACGCTTCGCCTTTACATAGACAAGCCCGAAGGGGTGACCATCGACGATTGCTCGAATGTGAGCCGTCACTTGTCCGATGCCTTGGACATAGATCCTGATATTATTGAAGGCGCCTACACTTTGGAAGTGTCGTCGCCGGGGTTAGACCGCCCCCTGAAGTCGGATGCCGATTTCACCCGCAACATTGGTCGCTTTGTTCGGGTGACTCGCAGTACCGGTAAGCCCGTGGTTGGAAAACTGAAGGCTATCGATGAAGAGAATTTGACCATCACCCTCAAGGGAAATGCCGGTGATGTGGTCGTGCCCCGCTCCGAAGTGCTGGTGGCAAAAGTGGATGTACAAATTTAATAGGAAGGTCATGTTATGAAGAACGAACCGAAGGTAAACCTGCTCGAAGTGCTGAAAGGTGTTGTCGAAGCAAAGGATATGGATGATTCCGTTGTGCGCAATGCTCTGAAGGAAGCGCTGGTGACAGCGGCTCGCAAGTACCTGCACATCGAAAAGAAGATCGACGTGGATATCGACGAGGAAGCGAACGAAGTCCATGTGTACCTGCGCGTGGCCGTGGTTGACGATTATCCGGACTACGACCCGAACATGACCGCTGCCGAAGTGGAAAAGCTCGACCAGGGTTATATGCTGGTGGAAGAAGCCCGCGACTTCAACGAAGACGCTCAGGCAGGCGACTCCCTCGAAATGGAAATTCCTATCTCCGCTTTTGGTCGCCAGGCCATTCAGACTGCAAAGCAGCTTTTGAACCAGCAGATCCGCGACGCCGAACGCCAGAAGATCATGGACACCTATCGCAACCGTATCGGAACGATGGTGAGCGGCGAAATCCTTCGTCTTGAACAAAGTAATATCATCGTGAAGCTCGGCAAGCAGACCGAAGCCATGATTCCTGCCCGCGAACAGATCAAGCGCGAACGCTGGTCTCAGGGTGACTCGATCAAGGCTGTGATTGCCCGCGTGGAAGAATCCTCGAAGAACGGTGCCCAGGTGATTTTGTCCCGTGCAAACGGTGACTTCCTCAAGGAACTCTTCCGCCAGGAAGTTCCTGAAATCTACGAAGGCACGGTTGAAATCAAGGGCGTTGCCCGCGAACCGGGTTTCCGTGCGAAAATTGCCGTGTACTCCCGTGACGAAAAGATTGACCCGGTCGGCGCATGCGTCGGCATGAAGGGTGCCCGCGTGCAGACGATTGTGCGCGAACTCGGCAACGAGCGCATTGACATTGTGCAGTGGAACCCGGACCTGGATTCCTTTATTACCCGCGCCCTTACTCCGGCAAACGTCATCAAGCTGATCCATGTGCCCGATACGCGTCGTACGGTTGTGATCATTAGTGACGACAATTTGGCGCTTGCCATTGGCAAGAACGGTCAGAATGTGAAGCTTGCTGCCGAACTGGTGCAGCGCAACCTTGACGTGTTCGGTGAAAACGAATGGAACGAAAAGGATGACGAAACGAAGGCTAAGATTACCTCTCCGTCGTCTGCCGACCTGAACCAGAACAAGGGCATGCGCTAATAGTTTGATTAAAAAAGGAACATTGGAAGCTATTCATGGCTATTGAAGAACAAATTAAACCGGCGGATTGGGCCGAATCTCATGGCGTCAAGGTTGACGTCGTGATGAAGTTGCTCCGCGATGCGGGTGTGACTGTCCGTACACACATGTCCAAGGTTGCTGCGGCTGATTATGAGAAAATCGAAGCTGCCGCAGAAGCTGAAAGGCAAAAGGCCGAATCTCGCAACAAGAACCTGAAGAAGGCGGCTTCAGCCGAAACTTCCAGTGCTTCTCAAGACAAGAAGAAAGAGGCTTCGACTTCTGGAAACGGCAAGTTTAAGGCGACGCTCATCAAGGGCAAGAAGCCTGCAAAGCCTGCCGCCGCGACGGTGAAATCCGCGACTCCTGCAGCAGTGAAGCCTGCGGCTCCTGCCGCCGCAGAAGTGAAGCCCGCCTCGGCCCCGAAGGTCGCGGAGGCTCCCAAGGTTGAACCGGCTCCGGTCAAGGTTGCTCCGGTAGAAGTGAAACCCGCTCAGCCTGCTGTAACCCCCGTGGCTCCCGCAGCACCTGCAACTCCTGCCGTTTCTGAAAAGCCCGCCGCTCCGGCTGTCAAGCCCGCTCCTGCCGCAGTAAAGTCTGTGGCCACTGAGACAAAGCCTGTGGCTCCCGCCGCTGCTCCTGCAGCCCCGAGCGCCCCGGCAAAGCCTACGATGGTGACCCCCGGCATGGAACTCAAGCAGCCCCCGATGAAGGCTCAGGTGTTCAAGCCCGACGAAGCGATTCTTGCCCGTATCAAGAAGTCTCAGCAGCAGGCTCAGGCCGGTCGCGGTGGACACCGCGGCGGTGGAAACCAGCAGGGTTACACGGGAACTTTTGGACGCCTTTCGAACAACAACGGGGACAACCGCAACAATGGTCGCCGTGGCGACAATCGTAATGGTAGTGGCAACAATAACGGTGGCCGTACCTTTACGGGCCGTACCAGCGGCTTTACGGGAAGTTCGATGCAGGACGCCTTCAATGCGAGCAACAGTGCTGCCCAGGGATTTGGACAGAACCAGGGCGGCAAGGGCGGAAAGCAGCAGAATGGTCGCCATGGTCAAAACGACAAGAACCGTCGTGGCAATGGCAAGGACCGCATGGAACAGCGCCAGGAAATCCAGCAGGAAGCCGTTCGCCAGAACGTTTCCCGCGTGATGGCCGACCTTTCCAAGAAGCCCGTGAAGAAGGTCTATCGTAAGGAACACAATGACAACGATTCCGGCGAAGAAAAGAAAATCCTCAAGACTTCCGACTTCATTACCGTGGGCGAACTTGCGGGCCTTATGGACCAGATGCCGGCCCGCGTGATTGCGAAGTGCATGGAAATGGGCATGATGGTGACCATCAACGCCCGCCTGGATTTTGAAACCATCCAGCTGTTGGCCGATGAATTCGGTTATGAAGCCCAGTTGATGGAAGAATACGAAGAAGAAGTGCTCGGTGTGGAAGAGGAATCCACTGAAAACCTGAAGCCGCGCCACCCGGTGGTGACGGTGATGGGCCATGTGGACCACGGTAAAACTTCTTTGCTCGACTGGATTCGTAAGACTCACGTGGTGTCCGGCGAATCGGGCGGTATTACGCAGCACATCGGTGCATACGAAGTCACGACCAAGCAGGGCAAGGTGACCTTCCTCGATACTCCGGGTCACGAAGCGTTTAGTGCTATGCGTGCTCGCGGTTCTCAGGTGACCGACGTGATCGTGCTCGTGGTGGCAGCCGACTCCATGGTGATGCCGCAGACCGTTGAATCGATTGAACTTGCCAAGCGCGAAAAGGTGCCGATGGTCGTGGCAATCACGAAAATCGACTTGCCGACGGCTAACCCCGACAAAATTCGCGCCCAGCTCGCTGAACGCGGCGTGGAAGTGGAACAGTGGGGAGGTTCTACCAGCTGTATCGAAGTTTCTGCACGTACGGGCCAGGGCATGGACGACCTCTTGGAAACGCTCGCCCTCGAAGCCGAAGTGCTTGAACTCAAGGCGAACCCCGATGCACACGCCCGCGGTGCCGTGGTGGAATCCAAGCTCGACGTGGGTAAGGGCTCTATGGCGACGATTCTCGTGCAGAATGGTACGCTCCATGTGGGTGACCCGTTCGTTTGCGGTATTTACGCTGGTCGTGTCCGTGCTATGTTTAACGAACGTGGCGAACAGATGAAGGAAGCTCCTCCGTCTGCTCCGTGCCAGGTGCTCGGCTTTGACGGTACTCCGCAGGCCGGTGATGACTTGATCGTGGTGGAAGACGAAAAGACTGCCCGTGAAATTGCCTCCAAGCGCCGTATGGCTGCCCGTGAACGCGACCTGCGTTCTCGTAACGTCAAGACTTTGGAAGATACCTTCAACGATCGTAAGGAAGGCAAACTCTCTGAACTTAACCTTATTGTCAAGGCCGACGTGGGCGGTTCTGCAGAAGCTCTTGCAGCAAGCCTCGAAAAGCTTACCAACAAGGAAGTGCGCGTCAACATTATCCGCAAGGGTGTGGGTACCATTACGGAATCCGATATCCTCTTGGCTACGACCGCACAGGCAATCATTATTTCCTTCCACTTGATGCCGTCGCTTTCTATCCGCGAAATGGCCCAGAAGGAAGGTATCGAAATTCGCAACTACCGCGTGATTTACGACTGTATCGAAGATATCACGAACGCTGTGGAAGGCCTGTTGAAGCCGACCATGCGCGAAGAACTCTCCGGCGAAGCCGAAATCCGTCAGGTGTTCAAGATTCCGAAGGTCGGTCTCATCGCTGGCTGTATGGTTACCGACGGCGAAGTCGACCGCACGAGCCATGTGCGCGTGTACCGCAACGGTGTGGAACTCGGTACGACCGTGGTCCAGTCCTTGAAGCGCATGAAGGACGACGTCAAGTCTGTCGCTCGTGGCTTTGAATGCGGTATCGGCCTTAAGGGTTACGAAGACATCAAGGAAGGCGATAGCCTGATCTTCTTCAAGGAAGTGAAGGTTGCTCGTACCCTGAAGGATGTGGCCCGCGAAGAAGCCGAAGAAAAGGCGAAGAAGACCGCGGAAGAGGAAGTTAAGTAGACGGTAGGAAGTAACTAGGTCTGAGGTCGCCTTGCGGCGCAAGGCTCTGAGCGATGAGGTCGGCACGTTGTGCCTTTGGGTATAAGTTAGGCGCCTATGGCGCAAAATGGAATCCTTAACCTCAAAGCGAAGCGAGCTCAAAGCGCTTTAGCGCGACCTCGCACCTCACAGCTTAATATAAATGAGTAGAAGAACAGACAGATTAGACGAACAGTTCCGCGAGGAAATCGGCAAGCTCTTGCAGAAGGGCTTGAAGGATCCTCGCGTGAGCAGCCTCGCAAGCATTACGCGCGTGACGATTACCGACGACCTGAGCTATGCAAAGGTGATGGTCTCGGTGATGGGAACTGACAAGGAAAAGCGCGATTCGCTGATTGGCCTCAAGAATTCGGCGGGGTACATCCGCACGGTTTTGGGCAAGGCGCTCAAGATTAGGAAAATTCCCGAACTGAACTTTGTTCTGGATGAAAATTTGGAACACGCCATGCATATCGAAAGCATCTTGGCCGAACTGAAGCAGAAAGGGGATCTCTAGTTGAGTAATTCCGGCTTCGTTCTGTTGGACAAGATTGCTGGTGAAACTTCTTTTAAGGCCCTTTTCCCGCTGAAAAGGGTCTTTTCTACGAAGCGTGTGGGCCATGCGGGTACGCTGGATTTGCGTGCCTCGGGTTTGATTATTGCCGCCACTGGCCGCTGCACGCGATTGTTGCCCTTTATCGAAGCCAAGGACAAGTGCTACAGTTTTAGGCTGCATTTGGGTTACGAAACCGACACTCTCGAGTGGGACGGTGAGGTCATCGCTCAAGATGAGACAAACTTCATTGCGCAAGCGCATGACGGCATCGGCTCGACAATAGAATCCGCAAGCGGTTCCGCTGCACTCGCCTCGTCCGTCATTGCGAACCCCGAAGGGGTGAAGCAATCCATAACCCGCGAAGCCCTCGATGCCGTTCTTCCGCAGTTTACGGGGGATATCGAACAGGTGCCACCGAAGTATTGCGCCGTGAAAATCAACGGCGTGCGTGCAAGTGACCTCATGGAACGTGGCCGCGATATTGAATTGAAACCCCGCAAGATTCACATTGGTGAACTCAAGGTGATTGGTGAGGGCGAAGTGACCGAAGGCTCTTCCGGCAAGGAATTTGCGACCTTTGACTTGATTTGCGAATGCTCCAAGGGAACCTACATTCGTGCGCTCGGTCGCGATATCGGGCGTGCGCTCGGGACCTACGCGTGCGTGTCAATGATACGCAGACACCGCATCGGCAATGTGACTTTAGATAAGGCGGTGCGTGGCGAGGACTTGACCCGAGAAAACTTGTTGCCGGTCGATGCGGTGCTCGACTTTCCGGTGGTGCGCCTGACCGACGAACAGGTGGCTGTAATCCGCCAGGGCAATTGGTTGCCGTGGAAAGAGAAAGTCGAGGGCGTAGGTCCCGAGGGCCATGTGTTTGCCGCGAACATGCAAGGCGAAGTCTTGAGTTTATGTTCTTATGAGCCGGGGCGAATCAAGCCGAAATTTTATTTGGGCGAGGATGAAAAATGAAGCGTGCTGTGACAATGGGTAATTTTGACGGATGCCACCTGGGACACCAGGCTCTTTTCCGCACGCTCAAGGCCGTTGCCGAAGTGAACGGCCTGACGCCTACCGTCATTAGCTTTGAGCCGCATTCCAATTACGTGTTGCACACTCCCGGTGATCCGTTGCTCTTAACGACCACCGAAGAAAAGCGCGAGTTTATTGAAAGTCTTGGACTTGAATTTTTGGTGCTCCCGTTTACGCCCGAAGTGGCAAAGCTCCCGTTCGATGAATTTGTCCGTACCGAGCTGATTGAAAAGCGCGGCGTGTGCTCAATGTTCTTTGGACACGACCATTGCTTTGGTGCAGGTGGTAAGGGCAACTACGAAACCATTACAGCCGCATTCCCGGAAATTTCGACGGCTATGCTTTCGATTGTGCTGCACAAGGGCGAACGCGTGAGTTCTTCCGCTGTGCGAAATGCGCTTTTGAACGGCGACGTGTCGCGTGCGCAGACTTATTTGGGGCGCCCGTATCGTTTGTCTGGAACGATTGTCGAAGGCAAGCGCCTTGGCCATACCATAGGATTTCCGACGGCGAATTTGCAGGTGGAAAAGTACAAGTTCTTGCCAAAGCACGGCGTATACGTGGCGACGGCCCGTTTGCCCGATGGCGATGGGGGAGAGCGCTGTTTCCGCGCGGTGGTAAACATCGGCACACAGCCTTCTACGGGCAACCAGCGCTTGGCTATCGAAGCGTATCTACTTGATTTTAGCGAAGACATTTACGGTCGCCCGATGGTGCTTGACTTGATGGCGTACCTGCGCCCTGAGCAGAAATTCCCGAGCCTAGACGACCTGGTGCGCCAAATTGGAATGGATGCGGACACCGCCCGTAATTACAACGGAAATCACTGGGCGGAATAGGGCTCCTGTTTTAGCCTAGGACATTTTGAAATTGAACCTGTGCAAAAAAGGCACAGGTTCTTTTTTTACGTGCTTAATGCACATCTGTACACTTTATTCTTGTTAGACCTGGGGCCGAGGTATGCTTTTCGTATGCTTTCGAGCATAAAATTTTCTGAAAAGGATGTAGAACAGGGGCTTAGGGTTGCCGCTGTGGTAGAAAATGGGTAAATTTACCATGTGTGATAAGTGTTGTGGCAAGTTGTCCCAAGGAATATAATGAGTTTGTCTCGTTTCATAGGTAAAGCCCAGACGGCTATTGACGGAAAGGGAAGGTCTTCCTTCCCCAGGGAATTCCGTCGTCAGCTTGGGCCGACTGAAGGGAATGAGTTTGTGGTCGCCTGCGGCCCGAACCACACCCTCCGGTTGTACCTCACTTCGGAATTCGACAAATTCATGGCAGAAATTGACGCTCTTAAAGACCGCCAGCAAGCCGAAATTTTCCGGTACCAACTTGAAGCCACCACCGTTGAGATGGATGGCCAAAACCGCATCCTCATTCCAAAAAATTTGCTGGAATATGCGGGACTCACGAACGAAGTGATATATGTCGCCGATCGTGGATGGTCTCTGGATTTGTGGAACCCTGAACGTTACAACGCTAAGTACGGTAAGAAGACCGAAGAAGACGTAACGGCATTCAGTGAGATGTTCTACAAGCTTGGTTTGCCGGAGGGTCTAGATGACAAACGCTGACCTTCGTCAGAACCGATTACAGACAAATGAATTGTTTGGGACGGGCCGTGATTCGGCTCATTCCGAAGCAGCCCTTGCGGGTGTTGAGAACGGAGTGTTCTACCACGATCCCGTAATGCTTGCGGAGTGTCTCGAGGGTCTGAATATAAAGCCGAATGGAACTTATGGCGACTGTACACTCGGCGGTGGCGGACACTCCTATGCGGTAGCAAACAAATTAAATGAAGAGGGAACGCTTCACGCGTTCGATCGTGACGAAGAAGCGGTGGCGTTTGCGACGAAGCGCCTTGCAGGCGTGAAATGCAAGTTCATTGTGCACCCGGTTCGCTTTGGCGAACTCAAGAACGAAATAGCGCCGAATACTCTAGATGGCATCCTTTACGACCTGGGCATTAGCAGCCACCAGGTCGATGCTTCTGACCGCGGCTTTACCTTTGTGGGAAACAACCCGCTCGACTTGCGCATGGACCGCCGCGAAGGCGTGTCTGCGCAGGAATGGCTCAAGACAGTCGATGCTGATACGCTTGCAGCGGCTCTCCGCAAGAATGCGGATATGGACCGCGCCTTCAAGCTTGCGACGCGTCTTTTGGAAATGGTTGCCGAGGTCGTTCGTGACGGCCGCGAAATTTTGCCGTCCGATGTGAAGGCCGTGGTGGAGTCCGTGTTCCCCGATAAGCGCCGCGAAGTGAACGGGCTCCTTGCCCGCGTATTCCAAGCAATTCGCATGGAAGTGAACGGCGAACTCAAGGAAATTGAAGATAGCTTGCGCGCGGCTGTGGACTGCCTAAAGGTGGGTGGGCGCCTAGTGGTGATGAGCTACCATTCCGTGGAAGACCGCTGCGTCAAGGAAACGGCGGTCGAATTCGAACGCGCCTGCATCTGTCCGCCGCATTTGCCGGTGTGTACCTGTGGCGGCAACCACCAGCGCCTGCGTAAGGTGAACCGGAAACCGATTCTGCCTTCTGACGAAGAAATTGCTAAGAACAGCAGGGCTCGCTCTGCGAAGTTGAGGATTTACGAACGGGTATGAGTGAAAAGCCGAAAATAGCCTTGTTTGAATCCAATCGCATTATTGTGCGAATTTTTGTCGGTGTCGTCGTGGTGGCCGCGCTGCTCTTGATTTTGCCTTTGTATATGCAGAACCGCTTGACGAAACTTTATACGAAATCCCATGAACTGGTCGTCGAGATTGGTCTTTTGCAGCGGGAACTTGTTCTGCAGCAGTTGGAAATCAACAGGCTCTCGTCTTTGGAATCGCTTTCGAGATTTGCAGAAGAGGCGGAACTGGGTTTGAACGGCGTACCTACCAAGGTGCGTGTGACGGGGGCGCCATGAACATAGTGAATATGGACGCCCTTTCGGTGGGCAAGATGCTTGTGCTTGGCTTGATTGGTGTGCTGGCGTGGCAGACCTTCAACATTCAGGTGCTGAACCGTGAAGTTTACCAGGCCAAGACGAAGAGCACCGTGACGGTGACCAAGAACATTTATGCTGAACGCGGTGAAATCCTGGACAGAAACGGAGTCGTTTTAGCGACAAACCTGCGCGATACGGGCAGGGCCGAAGATTACAGCCGCATTTTCTTGCAGGGTAAGCTTGCCTCCCAGATTGTGGGTAAGGTCGGCTACGATGGCATGGGCAGCATGGGCATGGAACGCATCTTCGATTTGCGCCTGCGCGGAAACGAAGGGTTCCGCGTGGGAATCCAGGACGCCCGCAAGAAGGAAATTTACGGACGCTCCGAGAATGTGGCCGAGGCAAAGCCGGGCAAGAACCTGGTGCTGACCATTGACAGAAACATGCAGGAACTAGTGGAGAAGGCGCTGAAGGATGGTGTGACCGAGTTCAGTGCGGCCAGTGCGTCTGCCGTGGTGGTGGATCCCTACACGGGCGAAATCCTTGCGATGGCAAGCTACCCGACATTTGATCCGAATTCCAAGAAGCAGGGTGTTGGCCGTATGGCGAAAAACGACATCGTCGCGATGTCGTATGAACCGGGTTCGACTTTCAAGGTGATTACGGCTGCGGCTGCCCTTGAAAACGATGTGGTTCCCGAAGACACCGTGTTTGTGGACGAAGGCAAGTGTTGGAGCTGGAATCCGAAATCGGACCGCATCTGCGACACGCACGTCTATGGGGACATGGATATGTCCGAGGCGATGGTGCAGTCGTCGAACATAGTGTTTGCAAAGATTGCCGACAAGGTGGGCGCCGAACGGCTCTACCGCATGGCCCGCAATTTCGGTTTTGGAATGAAGACATCGGAAAACCTTTACGGCGAAGAATCTGGACGCCTTTACATGCCCTACGAGCTCACGAAGGATGACCGCACGCTGAAGACAATGGGCTTTGGTCACGCTGTGTCTGTGACGCCGATCCAGATGGTGATGGCGTACTCTGCGGTTGCCAATGGTGGCAATCTGATGGAGCCCATGATTGTAAAGGAATGGCGTGACGCCGATGGAAACTTGGTGGAAAAGAAGAACCCGGTGAAGGTGCGCCGCGTGATTTCGGAAAAGACGGCGGCTTCGATTCGCAAAATGTTAAACCGTGTGGTGAATAGCGGTACGGCAAAGCGTGTGGCGAGTAAGAAAATTCCCGACGTGATTTTTGGCGGAAAGACGGGTACGGCTGAAAAGTACAACCAGGAGACCGGCAAATACGACCGCGAACACCAGGTGGCCTCCTTCATTGGCCTTGCCCCGGTCGAAGATGTGCGCTACGTATGCCTGGTACTGGTCGATGATCCGAACGCCGACAAGCTTTACGGACATACGGGTGGTGCGACGGCCGGTCCTATTTTCCGCCGCATTATGGAAAGCATTTATTACCACCCTGACCTTTCGCCGGCAGCGCATGCCCTTGAACTGGTGCGCCCGAATTCCCCGTGCAAGGGTGACTATGTCGGCATGAAGGCCGAGGCGGCTACTGCCATCGCGAAGTCTAGAAATTGTCCGGTGTCGTTTGAGGGCGAAGGTTCCCGAGTGGTGTCCGTACGCCGTGATAAGGCCGATTCGCTTTCGTTGGTGTTGAAGCTTGGCGATATTGACGCATCGACGATGCCGAACTTGAAGGGGCTTTCGCTTAAGGACGCTCTTGAAATTGCGGGCAATATCCGCATGAATGTTGAATATACGGGTATGGGCCGCGTTGTGTCGCAGACGCCGAAGGTCGGCGAGACGCTCCGCAAAGGTCAAATTTGCAAGCTTACGCTAAAGGAGAAAGGCTGATGATTTCTGAAATGTTGTTGCAGAAATTGAATGTGCATGGCCTGTGCGACGACTCCCGCCGCGTAAAGGCCGGAGACTTGTTCTTCTCGATGCCGGGAGAAAAATCCGAAGAGTTCGCTCGCACGGCGGTGGCATCCGGTGCCGTTGCGGTCGTGAGCGAGACCATTGCCCCCGAAGGACTTACTTCGAAGTGGATCCAGGTGGCCGACGTGAAGGCGGCACGCCTTGAAGCGGCGAAGGTGTTTTACAAGGACCCGTTTGCAACGCTCAAGGCACACGCCGTCACAGGTACGAACGGAAAGACGACGAGCGCATTCCTGATGGATGCGATGCTTACGGCGGCCGGCCACAAGGTGGCTTTGCTTGGAACCATCAAGAACAAGATTGGCGATACATCTGTTCCGGCCACCCTGACGACGCCTGGGCTCTTGGATTTGTATGCCTTTGCCGCAAGGGCGGTGGCAGCCGGTTGCACCGACTTGGTGATGGAAGCGTCGTCCCATTCGCTGGACCAGGGAAGAATGGCGGGCGTACTCTACAAGAGTGGACTCTTTAGCAACTTGACGCAGGACCACCTCGATTACCACAAGACGATGGACAATTACTTCGAGGCAAAGAAACTCCTGTTTACGCGTTACCTTGCAAGCGACGGTGTCGCCGTGATCAATATCGACGACACCTACGGAAAGAAACTATACGATTCCCTAGCGGAGATTGGAGCGGACCGCAAGGTGGCTGTCTCTCGTCTAGGGGTCGTTGGTGCCAATGTGAAGCCCGAAGGTACGGTAGAAAATACCGAAGATGGGCTCAAGATGCTGTTGCCCGCGATCAGTGCAGAGCGCTTTGAAACGCCTCTGTGCGGCGACTTCAACGTGGACAACGTGATGCTCGTGCTTTCGTGGGCAAATGCAATCGGCATTCCCGAAGCGGCCATGCGCAAGGCGATTGCGACGGTTCGCGTTCCGGGCCGTTTCGAAAAGGTCTGGAACAAGAACGGTCGCCACGTGATTGTGGACTACGCGCATACGCCCGATGCTCTGGAACGCGTCCTTACGACGGCAAGGAGCCTCTGCCGTGGAAAACTTTCTTGCGTATTTGGCTGTGGCGGCGATCGCGACAAGACGAAGCGTCCTATTATGGGTGCTATCGCAGAACGCATTGCGGACAAGGCTTGGCTCACGTCCGACAACCCGCGTACCGAAAATCCGACCGACATCATCAACGATGTCCGTGCAGGCATGAAAACGGATAAGTTCATGGTAGTAGAAAAGCGCGAAGAGGCTATCGCCAAGGCTTGCGCCGAACTTAAGGATGGCGACTGGCTCGTGATTGCGGGCAAGGGCCACGAAGACTATCAGATTGTGGGTAAGACCAAACATCATTTTGATGACCGCGAAGAAGCGGTGAAGGCAATGGAAAATGTTTAAGCTGGATCTTAAAATCAAGGAACTTTTGGAAATCCTCGAGACTTTCTCGGTGGGAGTCGATGGCCGTACCAAGAACCGCAAGGTGAATCTGTGCATGGATTCCCGCGAACCGGCAAAGGGTGTGGTCTTTTGGCCTATCAAGGGTGAACGCTTTGATGCGCACCAGTTTGTAACTCAAATGGAAAAGAACGGAGCATTGATGAGTGTTGTGAACCAGGATGCCGTGGGCATCGAAAACTTCAAAATGTACGCCCCCGTCGAAGATACTACGAAGGCGCTCCTGAAACTTGCGAAGGGCTACCAGAAGAACTTCAAGGTGAAGAAGGTGGCTATTACGGGAAGTAACGGAAAGACGACTACCAAGGAAATGGTGAAGTCGGTGCTTTCGATGAAGTACAACACGCATGCTACCGCAGGAAACTTCAACAACCACATCGGCGTGCCTATGACGCTGTTTCAGCTTAAGCATTCTCATGAGGCTGCTGTCGTCGAGATGGGTACGAGCGGTCCGGATGAAATACGTCCGCTCTCGCTCGCTGTCGAGCCCGATGTCGCCGTGATTACGAACATTGGCGCCTCCCACCTAGAACGCCTCAAGGATCTGGACGGTGTCTTTGCCGAAAAGAAGACGATTGTCGCTGGGCTGAAGCGCGGTGGCGTGCTGATCGTGAACGCTGATGACCCGAGACTTTGCAAGTGCCGTACCCAGAAGAACTACAAGGTGGTGACCTTTGGCGTGAAGCGCGGCATCATCAAGCCCGAAAAGCTGACCTGGAACGAAGATAACTGCGCCACATTCTTTGTGGACCGCACCAAGTTTACGCTGAACGTGCCGGGAATCCACAACCTTTACAACGCCCTGGCCGCCATCGCGGTGGGTATCCAGTTCCGTGTTCCGAAGGCCGAAATCGCGAAGGCCCTTGCGGGTTTCCGTTCGACCAATATGCGCATGGAAATTAAGAACGCGAATGGCTTCAAGATCGTGTCGGACTGCTACAACGCAAACCCCTCTTCGACCAAGATGGCTCTCCAGACGATTGGGAACATGAAGGTTTCCCGCCGAATCGCCGTTCTTGGCGACATGCTGGAACTGGGCGCCATGACCGACTCCCTGCACCAGGAAATCGGAGCGCTTGTCCCCGAAATGAATTTCGACATGCTCCTTACGGTTGGCGAAAAGGCGAAACTCTATGTGAAGGGCGCTAAGTCCAAGGGCATGAAGGCGGCGCACCACTTTGCATCAGTTCAAGAACTGATCGACACTCTTACCGAGATTGTGGCCGAAGGCGATGTCCTATTGATCAAGGGTAGCCGCGGAATGCACATGGAACAAGTGGTCGAGGCAATGCTCAAGCTGACATCGGTTAAGGCATAGGAAAAATACTGGGAAGATGGAAAATACAGTTGCACATACCGGCATGAACAAGCTGCTCCTTGTGACGGCGTTGTTGCTGATCTGTATAGGTGTTCCTATCATCTATACGGCATCTGCCCATTTTGCCGTGTCGCATGGTTTTCCGGCGGAATATTACCTGCAGAAGCATCTGGCCAAGGTCGTGTTTGGCTTGATCCTGATGCTTATCATTGCCAGGTATGTCGATTATGGTTACTGGCAGTGGCTAGGTCGTGTGGCTTTTGTCGTTGGTGCCATTTTAACGATCACCGCACTTGTGGCTGGCCATGGCGTCAAGGGTGCAAACCGTTGGATCTTTGGCATTCAGCCGTCTGAAATCATGAAGCTTGGAATGCTTATATGTATTTGTGCCAAGCTGTCACAGGCGGGGGACAACATCAAGAGCGTGGCGTGTACGCTGGTGCAGCCGGGAATTTTCTTTGGAACGGCGGCACTTTTGATTGCGCTCCAGCCGAACTACTCCATGATCGTGATGCTTTCGTTTGTGGTGATTTGTGTGATGGTGACTGCCGGGGTGAACCTGAAGTACCTTGGAATGACGATTGGTGCGGCGGCGCCTTTGGGACTTTTGATGCTTCTTGTGACGGGACATTCCAGCAAGCGTATCCATGCGTTCTTTGCTGACGAAGGCGAAATGGTCGCTTCGAACTGGCAAGGCGAACATGCTCTGGAAGCGCTAGGAAACGGCGGCTGGACGGGAACGGGATTTGGCATGGGAGTCCAAAAACTTGGATACCTGCCCGAAGCGCACAAGGATGTGATCTATGCCGTGGTGGGTGAAGAGTTTGGTGTCCTAGGAACGCTGGGCCTACTTGCCCTGTATGCGGTGCTGTTTGCGCAAGGGTTCAAGATTGCGCGCGAGTCCTCGACGCTCTTTGGCAAGTATGTGGCGGTGGCGCTTACGTACTCCCTGTTCTTCAACTTCCTGGTGCATGTCTGCGTTTGTGTGGGACTGTTCCCCATGACGGGGCAGCCGCTTCCGTTCATCACTTTTGGTGGCACGAACCTGATATACAGCTGCGTTGCCGTTGGAATTCTTTTGAATATCTCCCGTCCCAATACGGGCAAGAAGATTAGGGAACCCTACACGAGTGCATCGACGATGTCGAGCAGTGCATTTAGAAATTTTGACTTTACAAGGAGTGGCGTATGAAAAAGTTCCTTTTTGTATGCGGTGGAACCGGCGGACATATTTTCCCCGCCGTTGCAATTGCCAATAGCCTGAAGAAGATGGGCGTCGAAAACATTACCTTTGCGGGCCGTAAGGATTCCATGGAAGAACGCCTGGTGGCTCATGACTGGCCCTACGAGTACATTTCGGCGGTGCCGCTGCACCGCGGACCGTTCCTTAAGAATTTGGCCCTGCCATTCAATTTGACCAAGGCCCTGGTACGCGCAAAGAGCGTTGTGAAAAGGGTGAACCCCGATGTAGTTGTCGCGACGGGTGGCTATGTGTCGCTTCCGATTGTGCTTGCGGCTGGCTCCATGGGCATTCCAGTGTACCTGCAGGAACAGAACGCTGTGGCAGGCGTTGCAAACAAGGTGGGTTCCCGTTACGCAAAGACCATCTTTGTCACAAGTGATGATGCTGCCAAGTTTTTCCCGCATGGCAAGTGCATGGTATTCGGAAACCCGGTTCGTGAACTTCCGACCGAAACGGCTCTGGAACGCCCCGCTGAATTTGCGCCGGGCAACAAGACGGTTTTTATTGTCGGTGGCTCGCAGGGAGCTGTCGGCATCAACAACAAAATTGAAGAAAGCATCAAGACGATTGCAGCCCGCAAGGATGTCTCCGTGGTGTGGCAGGTGGGCATCAAGAACGTGGATGCAATCAGTGCCCGTGTGGGTGATGTCCCGAACGTGGCCATTCGCGGCTTCTTGAACAATATCTATGCCTACATGCAGCACGCCGACTTGATCATCAGCCGTGCAGGTGCATCTGCCTTGGCCGAAATCCTTGCCTTCGGCAAGCCTTCGATTCTTTTGCCGTTCCCGCATGCGACGGCGAACCATCAGGAACATAACGCCCGCGTGGTTGAACATGTCGGGGCCGCCCTGGTGGAACTCGATGCCGAAGAAAACCACCTGTGGGAAAAGGTGGAGTCGCTCTTGGGCGATGAATCCCGTTTAAGTTCCATGGCCGCCGCGGCGAAGAAGCTCGGAATGCCCGATGCCGCCGACCAGATTGCCAAAGTGATCCTCTCCAAGGAGAATGGTTAATGCAGATTAATGATTGTAAGCGCGTTCGTAGACTCCACTTTGTGGGTATCGGTGGTGCAGGCATGTCCGGCATTGCCGAAGTGCTTCATGCGAATGGCTTTGTGGTGAGCGGCTCCGATACGGGCGAAAGCCAGGTCATCGAGTACCTGAAGGGCCTTGGAATAAAGGTGTTCTCGAAGCACGAAGCCAAGAACGTCGAAGATACCGACCTGGTGGTTTATTCCTCTGCTGTTCCGCACGACAATCCCGAACTTGTGGAAGCGCGCAACCGCCGCATTCCCGTGATTCGCCGCGCCGAAATGCTCGGTGAACTCATGCGCATGAAGTACACGCTTTCGATTGCGGGTACTCATGGCAAGACGACGACCACGTCCATTGTGGGGCAAATCTGGGAAGAAGCGGGCCTTGACCCGACGATTATCGTGGGCGGTGTCGTGAAAGGCAAGGGGAGCGGAGCTAAAGTTGGCAAGGGAGATTACCTGATTGCCGAAAGCGACGAGTTTGACCGCAGCTTCCTTTCGATGATGCCCTCTTCTGCAATCATCACAAACATTGATGCCGATCATCTGGATACCTACGAAAATATCGAGGACATCAAGGATGCCTTCGTTCAGTTCGCAAACAAGATTCCGTTCTACGGACAGGTGATTGTCTGCTTGGATGACCCGAACGTGCAGCAGATTTTGGCTCGCTTGAAGAAGCCCGTGATTACCTACGGATTTACACGCCAGGCGAAGTATCGCGTGGATAACCTACGCTTTGAGAAGGGATACCCTGTATTTGAAATTTTAAATGATGGCAAGAGTCTTGGCGAATTCAATCTGCAGATTCCGGGCCGCCACAATGTGCTGAATGCAACTGCCGCCGTAGCGCTTGCGATTGAAGAAGGCATTTCTGCCGATATCGCCCGTAAGGCCTGCGCCGAGTTTGAAGGTGTGAAGCGCCGCTTTGAGTTCATTGGTGAAAAGAACGACGTGCTGGTCTTTGATGACTACGCGCATCATCCGACCGAAGCGACGGCGACCCTGCTTGGATTCCGCGATGCGTTCCCGGACCGTCGCATTATCGTGGCCTTCCAGCCGCACCTGTTTACGCGTACCCGCGACCAGCATGACGCCTTTGGCGGTGCATTTGCCAACTGCGACGTGCTTTTGGTGACCGACATCTACGCGTCCCGTGAAAAGCCGATTGAAGGCGTGACGGGAACGCTTGTGTCTAACAGCGCCACCGACCGCGGCCACCGCGATTCTCGCTTTGTAGGCGACCAGCTGAACCTACTTCCGATTCTGAAGGAAGAACTCAAGCCGGGCGATGTGGTGGTGCTGATGGGTGCCGGAAACATCTGGAAGCTTGGCGAAAGAATTCTGAAGGAATGCCTGTAGGAGACTGAGTTGAGAGAACGGAAAACCACATTGCTTGGCCGCCGCATAGGCACCAACGAACGCAAGCGCAAGCAGGAACGCGCCCGCAAGGTGAAGAGCGGGATGTCTTCTGCTGCACGCTGGTTTGTTCGTCGTGGCTGGATCCTTGCGGCGCTGCTGATCGTGATTTCTGTTCTGGTGATTCACAACCGCTTCTACCTGCAGCGATTCAACCCCTTGGAACTGCGCCATTTGCAGTATGTGGAAATCGAAGGCAACCGCATGCTTTCTTGGGAAGACGTGATGCAAAGTGCCCAGGTGGAAACGGGTATGCTCATGTCGGAACTCAACGAGGATTCCGTGACGGCCGCCCTGATGCAGCTGCCGCTGATTCTTTCGGCGAAGGTCGAGAAAAAGTTCCCGTCGTCGCTGTACATCAAGCTGCAGGAAACATCCCCGGTGCTCACGGTGCTTTCGGAAGGTCGTGCGACGATTTACTCCGAAAAGGGCTACCCGCTGCCGTACTCGGTGGCAACTGCGATGCGGCTTCCTGTGATGGATATGGAGTCGATGGAACACGTGAAGGCGGTGACGCATTTCTTGGTGGAGATGCGCCGTGCCGATGCGGACCTTTACGACCGTGTGTCGCAGGTGTCGTGGTCCGACGAAAATAATTGCATCAAGGTGTATTTCAGGGATATGGGATACACGGCCCTGTTTGCCGCAAAGGGCGAAAATGCGGGACAGTTTGTGTTGTACAAGTCGCTTGAAAACGGCTTTACCAAGGATTTGCTTTGTGCAGGCGAAGTGGACATGAGATTTATGGGCTTTGCCTACGTAAGGAATTATGATAAGAGGTGCGTCAATGGATGACAGTAGACAGGACAAGAAGAAAGAAGAGTACATCTTTGGCCTTGACATAGGGGCTTCAAAGATTAACCTGTTCGTTGGAATTTCCGAAGGCGAAAATGTCCGCGTGGTCGAATGCGGCGACTTTCCGCTCAAGAACGCCGACGAGTATGACCTGGTCGTAGAGACTCTCCAGCAGGCCGTTCAGGTCATCGAGAACTCGACCCGCGTCGATGTTCGCGATGTCTATGTGGGGATCGCTGGCCAGCATGTTCGCTCGCACAGTTTCCAGGGCATCGTGACGCTCCCGGCAGGCGAAGTCCGCGAAGAAGATATTGAAAACGTGAAGAAGCAGGCGAGCACGGTTCCGCCTTCGGTGGGGGAGATCATTCATGTGTTCCCCGGCGAATATTCCCTGGACGAAGACCAGCATATCCGTAACCCCAAGGGTCGAACGGGTCGTCGCCTGGGCGTAGATGTTCAGGTGGTGACCGCTCGCCAGAACTCTCTGCAGAACCTTGCCAAGTGCATCAACCGCGCGGGTCTCAATGTGGCGGGCTTTGCGCTGGAGCCTTTGGCTGCGGCAAGTGCCGTACTGACCAATGACGAACGTGAACTCGGCGTCGCTCTCGTTGATATCGGTGCCGCCTCTACCGATATTGCCGTGTTCGTGAACGATTCCGTTCGTTACACCTGGTCGCTCAACTATGCGGGCAACAGTATCACCAGCGATATTAGCCAGTGCCTTGGCGTGCCTATTTCGCTTTCCAAGGCCGAAGAAATCAAGAAGAAGTACGGTACCTGCACCATCAGCAACCTGATCGAGGACGAAACTTTCCCGGTGCCGGCTGTCGGTAACCGCGGCGATGTGCCGTGCTCTCGCAAGCTGCTTGCGAATGTGATTTCGGCTCGTGTCCACGAAATATTCAAGTATTTGCAGAACGATCTTAAGAAGTGCCAGGTGGATACCCTTATCAATGGCGGCATCGTCCTTACGGGTGGCTGCTGCGCATTGGAAGGTATCGAAGACATTGCTGCGAAGGAATTTGGAAAGCCCGTGCGTATCGGTCACCCCAAGGGAATGACCGGTATCCAGGAAGCCTACCAGAATCCGTCTTACGCCACGGGCATTGGCTTGCTCTACTACGCGAATATGCAGCACCGCGATAGGAAAAAGAGCGAAACGGGTGCGCAGATCAAGGTGTCCGTCAAAAAGGGATTCCAGCGCGTACTCGAATTTATCAGGACTTATCTATAACAACCAACACTCACTATCAGGGAGATAAATCACATGAGTGAAATCGACAACATCAACTTCGAGGTAAAGTCTCGCATCATGGGCGAGGAACCCTCTTACAATAACGCAAAAGTCAAGGTGTTCGGTGTCGGCGGTGCCGGCGGCAATACCGTGAACCGCATGAAGCGTATGAACATTGAGGGCGTGGAATACTTCGCCATCAATACCGACGCCATGGCACTTGACCTGAGCCTTGCAGACCACAAGATTCTGATTGGCGAAAAGACCACGAGGAACCTGGGTGCAGGCATGGATCCTGAAGTCGGTCGCAAGGCCGCCGAAGAAAACATCGACGACATCAAGGAAGCGATGAAGGGTGCCGACATGGTGTTCGTGACCGCCGGTATGGGCGGTGGAACCGGTACGGGTGCCGCTCCGGTCGTTGCAAACGTTGCCCGTGAACTGGGCATCCTTACGGTTGCCGTGGTGACCAAGCCGTTCCGCTTCGAAGGTAACGCTCGTTCTTCTATTGCGGCATCGGGCATTGCAGCCCTCCGTGAATCGGTCGACACGATTATCGTTGTCGAAAACAAGAAGCTTTTGACGCTTCTCCAGGCTTCTAACCAGAAGGCCACCATGGACGAGGCTTTCAAGATGGCCGACGAAATCCTTGGCAACGCAGTGCAGAGCATCTGTGGCATCATGTTTCGTCACGGCCTTGTGCACGTTGACTTTGCCGATATCCGCAAGGTCATGCTCAAGGGCGGCTCCGCTCTCATGGGTACCGGTTACGCCCAGGGCGAAAACCGTGGCATCATGGCTGCCGACATGGCACTTGCCTCTCCGCTTCTCGAAGACATCAACATCGAAGGCGCTTCGGGCGTGCTCGTGAATGTTGCCCACGGCGAAAACTACTCCTTGCTCGAACACAGCGACGCCATGGACCACATCTACGAAAAGGTTGGCGAAGAAGGCAACCCGAACATCATCATCGGCGACATCACCGATCCTGCCCTTGGCGACAAGGTCTGCATCACCATCATCGCTACCGGTTGCGGTGGTACAGGCGTCTCCTCCAGCCGCGTGAACAACCCGGTTTTCGACAATTCCGCCTTTGCCAATCCGGTAAAGCAGAATTTCATGACCCAGTCGATTCCGGCTATGCCTGCACAGACCGCAGCTCCTGCTGTGCAGCAGGCGACTCCGCGTCCGACCAGCTTCAATGTCTTTGACTTCAACAAGATCAAGGACGACAGCGAAGTGGAACTCTTCACCCGCCCCGTGGCAAAGCCGGTCGCTCAGCCTGCCGCCCAGCCGGTTGAAGAAACTGCTTCTATTCCGTCTCTCACGGAAACGCAGGTGGTTCGCTCCATCAACGCAGCCATGTTCAATTCTCCGGAATTCAACGCCGCTGCCCCTGCCGAAGAAGAAACGGTTGCTCAGGGTTCTGAAACTTCTGAATTCTCTGCAGTTGCCGAAGAAGACCGCATGAACGGCGGCCGCGGCGGTGTCGAAAAGACGATGGCTTTCGCAGGAATGGACGCTCCGGCATACACTCGCCAGACGATGGCTGCCGAAGCTACCTCTCGTGCGACGGTTGCTTCTCGCTCCGACTTCGCTGATTCGCAGGATTTCGTGGACCTGAGCGTCCCGGCATACCTCCGCAATCGCGAAAACAACATGAACAACTTCTAAGATGGACTTGCTGATAAATTCGGTGAGCGCTGCTACGGGACACCCGTCCCTGTAGGTTTCGCCGAATTACTCCAAGAAACTCACACACACACAACAAGTACGCGAAAGCGTACTTGCCACAACACAAAAAGGGTCACCCGGGACTCCCTGCCTGGGTGATCCTTATTTATACCGCTCGTGTCCAATCATATTAGTCCGTCCCCGGACCACTCGCTCTCGCGGTCGCCACAGCTTAACGCTTGTGGCTTTACCGCTCACGTTTATACCGTTCGCGCCCAATTACATTAGTTCTTACTCGAAGCGCTCACTCTCGCCACCACGGCACGCTTATGCTGTGCCGCTTGTGGCTCACGTTATACCGTTCGCGCCCAATTTGAACGAAGTTTTTTTTTGTAAATTTCCTTGTATGAAAATTCGTACCCTACTGTTGGCTTTAGGCGTGTTGGTGGCCGCTGCGCTTGCTTCTGCGGGCGACTCTACGCAGACTGATTCTCTGCAGTACAAGGGTTACTTCCAAATCGGCACGGATTTCAACTTCGGTTTTAGCGGCGGTCCTACGGATCCGACATTTGCGGTCGACACTGTAGAGCGCTACGGGGGCAATTGGCGCGGGCTCCGCATTCCGCTCGAGACGGCGCGCAGCTACGAAGACCACATCGATCCGTTCTTCATGCTGAGTTTCCGCGCGGGCTACAAGGATTTCCACTTCCTCTTGGAAGCTCCGCTCCGCAAGGATATCGAAGCCTGGTACGATAGCGACCTCAAAACGAACTTTACCTACAAGCCGAGCGAGCTCGACATCGGCGTGCCCATCAATGCCTACGCCCTGTGGGACAACCCCGTGGGCTATGTGCAGCTGGGACGTTTCGACCCGGCTGACCTCAAGGTTTCCCCGAACGACTTGGCCCTGGGTGGCACCCCTTTCCACGACGGTTTGCACTGGAAATTCAGGGCGGGTATTTTCCGTTATGACTTTTTGCTTTCTTCCCTGAATGCGTGGCTCTTTGACGATGTCCCCGGTGAACCGGACGAAACGGGTTGCCGCTACCGCGAAGGTTCCGAGGCGGCGGCGCAGAAGTGCCCCGAGAAGGGCAAGCAGGCGAACAACCAGCGCGACCGCATTTACGACGACAACGTGAAGAACCTGGTGTACCACCGCGTCGGTGTCGAGACAAGACACTTCTGGACATACATTATCGAAGAGAGCATGGTCGGCGGCAAGGATCTGGAATTCCGTTCCATGAATCCCTTCATGTTTTTGCACAATAACTTTGCGGGCGGCTACACCAAGGCGGTCACCACGTTTGAAATAGGCTTTACCCCGGTTCGCACCTCCAGGTTCTATGGACAAATTAACATGGAGGATATCAACAGCCCCGTGGGCGAAGATGATGACAAGGGGACGAACCGCAGCATTTTGAGCTACATGGTGGGCTACTACCAGGAAATCCCGACGCGCCGATTCGGCGAATTCTCGTGGCGATTCGACGTGGTGCGCACCGACCCCGCGCACAACAACGGACGCCTGCCGCTGCTGGAATATTCGAGCCGTCGCCTTTACCGCAGCAACTACCGCGAACAGGACGACCCCGACTACGCCGACATGTACTTTGTAGATTACCCGATAGGCTACCGCCGTGGCTCCGACGCCTTGGATATGTGGCTTGACCTCGGCTGGAAATGGGGTAGGCATGCCGTCAAGCTGACCCTCGCCTGGTTGCAACAGGGCGACAAGGAACTCTACACCGACTACGATGTCGCCATGGAAAAAGAAACGGCACCGTCTGGCGTGAAGGAATCGCAGACCTTCGTCGATGCGCTCTACTCCATGCAGTATAACAACTGGTTCGGCTTCTACCTTGGCGGCGGATTCCGCAAGTACGACAACCTGGCCCACGATAGAAACGAAGACGGCATGGACGGCTGGATCCGTTCCGGTATCAAGATGACCTTCAACCCGATCGACACGAAGTTCTGATTGAAAAGAATCCCTTTTCCCTGTTAACTTCCTACTTCCAACTGTCTACTATATCTATATTTTCCTTGTAAACCAAGGAGTTTAATATGGCAGAAATCGGTACACCTCTAAGTTCTAGCGCCACCAAGGTGCTGTTTTGCGGAGCCGGCGAACTCGGCAAGGAAGTCATCATCGAGATGATGCGCCTCGGAGTCGAGGTGATTGCCGTAGACCGTTATGCCAACGCCCCGGGCATGCAGGTGGCTCATCGTAGCCATGTCATCAACATGCTCGACGGTGCCGAACTCCGCCGCGTGATTGAACTGGAGAAGCCCGACTACATCGTTCCCGAAGTCGAAGCGATTGCGACCGACACGCTCGTGGAACTCGAAAAAGAAGGCTACAACGTCATTCCGACGGCCAAGGCCACCAAGCTCACGATGAACCGCGAAGGCATTCGTCGCCTCGCCGCCGAAGAACTCGGCATCAAGACGAGCCCGTATCGCTTCGCCGACAATTTTGAAGACTTCAAGAAGGCTGTCGCTGAAATCGGCATCCCGTGCGTGATCAAGCCGGTCATGAGTTCCTCGGGCCACGGCCAGAGCGTCATCAAGACCGAAGCCGATATTCAGAAGTCTTGGGACATTTCCCAGCACGAAGGACGCACGGGCCACGCGAGCCGCGTGATTGTCGAAGGATTTGTGCCGTTCGATTATGAAATTACCTTGCTTACGGTTCGCCATGTGGCGGGTACGAGCTTCCTGGAACCCATCGGCCACCACCAGGTGGGCGGCGACTATCAGGAATCCTGGCAGCCGCAGCCGATGAAGCCGGAACTCCTGGAACAGGCCAAGGTGATTGCGAAGAAGGTGACGGACGCCCTGGGCGGTCGTGGCATTTTCGGTGTGGAACTCTTCGTGTGCAAGGACGAAGTCCTGTTCAGCGAAGTTTCCCCGCGCCCGCACGATACTGGCATGGTGACATTGATTTCGCAGGATTTGTCTGAATTTGCGCTGCACGCCCGCGCTATCTTGGGCCTGCCTATCCCGAACATCGCTTTCCACGGCCCGAGTGCTTCGAAGGCAATCGTCGTGGACGGCAATTCCGATCATGTGAAGTTCGGTGGCCTCGAAGAAGTGCTTGCAGAACCTGACACGGCACTCCGCCTGTTCGGCAAGCCCGAACTCAAGGGCCACCGCCGCCTGGGCGTGTTGCTTGCCCGCCGCGACACGGTGGAAGAAGCCAAGGCGCAGGTCATGGCCATGCGCGAAAAAGTCAAGGTGACGCTTTAAAGAATTTTCCCGAGCGCAATAATGGCGGCGGTGCGCGCACGTAGGCGCGTGTTGCCGAGATTCAGCAAGTGGACCTTCCCGTTCTGGAAGGTCTTTATTGCTTCTATTTCGCGCGGCGAGAACCCGCCTTCGGGGCCTACCAACAAAGTAATTGGCGTGGGTTGTGGGTCGCTGTTAGCCGATGCGTTGCCCGACCCGCTCAAGTTCAGCTGGCGTTCTCCGTCGATGTCGCAGAGAATCAAGTCGCCTTTGTAACTTGCGAGCCACTTGTCAAATTCGACGGGGCCTTCGATGTTTGTCATCCAGGCTTTCTTGGATTGCTTCAGGCTCACGAGGCTCTTGAGTTCCGCGCGGCGCACGGTCTTTTTTAAGTCGGAATTCTTGGGCTCCTGCGAAAAGTCCGTGCGCAAGAAGATGATCTTGTCGATTTCCGTTTGTGCTGCGTGGAATACGACTTCTTCCAAGGCGTCGTCTTTCAGGCAGGCAATCCCAAGCGACACCTTGGGTCGCGGGTTTGCTGCCTCGATGACTGTATCGACGCGCACCTGGCATGCCTTCGCGTCGGCAACCTCGATAACCGCGTCGGCGTAATGTCCCAGTCCATCGGACAGCTGCAAAATGTCGCCCGCGCACGCCCTGCACACGCGCACGGCGTGAGTGCTTTCGTTTTCGTCCAAGGTGATTGTGCCGACCGAAATCAGCGGGCAATAAAAGCGGCTATCAGGTGTTTTCATATCGTAAAAATAAAAAAGTTACAGTCCCGTGAAGCATCGGGGGCGTTACGGGCGGACAGCACTTAGAGCTATGCCCTTTAGTGCGCATGGCCACCAGGGTGGGGAGCTCCCCGTAGTAGGGGTAGCGAAAGACTTGTGTCTATGCTTTGAGCCGACTGTGAGATTTGTGACGAACGAGCCCCGGTGTAACCGGCTAGCGAGTGAGTGCAAATATCGCAAGGAGGCTAATGCTGTGCTTAACAAGGCTTTCGCGAGGGGGAGACTTCCCCCTTTCTATAATATTACTATATTCTCTCACATGCAAAAGCGCGTGCCCGTAAAAGCAGTCGTATTCGATCTCGATGGTACCTTGTACCTGAGTGGCCGCCCTTACCCGAAGGCGGTCAAGACGGTCTGTCGCGTGGCAAAGCAGGTGCCTGTTTACTACCTGAGCAACAATACCAGCAAGTCGCCGGTCTTCTACGAAAATCGCCTCAAGGTCATGGGCCTCCCGCTCACCGACGATGCCATCATCTCGGCCTTGTACCTTTCGCTCGATGCCATTCACGAAGAGGGCATCAAGAACGTGTTCTTCTTTGCAAATCCCGAAGTCACGGAATGGTTTGCCGCGCAAGACCCGACACTCAACCTGCGCCCTGATGTCAAGGACACCGAGCTCGTGCTGATTGCCTACCACAACAGCTTTGACTACCGCGAACTTTGCGAACTTTCGTTTCGCGTGCAGCGCAAAATTCCGTTCTGGGTCACGCACACCGACTTTGTCTGCCCCGACGCAAATGGCCCCGTGCCCGACATCGGAAGTTTCATGGCGCTTTTAAAGACGGCCTACGGCGTAGAACCTGAGCGCAGCTTCGGCAAGCCTAACCCCGCCATGCTTTCGGGCCTTTTAAAGAAGTACAAGCCCGAAGAGATTTTGTTCGTGGGTGACCGCCTGTATACAGACTTTGAACTTGCCAAGCGTAGCGGCTGCCGATTTGTGCTCCCGCTCTGTGGCGAAACCAAGTTGCACGATTTGGATAATTTAGTTGACAAACCGGAATTTGTTGTCGATATGGTAAGTGATATCGACTTTGATTCATTCTTCAGGGGAGAAATATGAAAACAAGAAAAATGACGTTCGGTCTTTCGGCCATGATGCTTGCCGGTGGAATGTTCCTGACCGCCTGCGGCGATGACAGCTCCAGCTCGGGCAAGATCGATTTCGACGACTCGTTTGAAATGGTGCTGAACAAGGCCGCTTACCAGTACGACGACGAAGATTCCACGTTCAAGTGGATCAAGCCGGTCTGCAAGGTGGAACGCCCGGGCAACCTGATGGGCCCCGAAGATGTCGACGAATGGGATACCACTTCTTACAAGGCCCGCGAAAAGAAGGGCAATATCACCTTGAAGCACGGTGAAGAAGAACTCAAGTTCACCTTCGACAAGGACGGCGATTACCCGGTGGGTCTTTGGACCTGGGATGTCGAAGGCAACGGCTCGAAGAATATTTCCGAAGCGGTTCGCCTCGAAAAGGGTGGCCTGCTCAAGTCCGTTATTCGCTACGACGGCACCTGCCTCATGAAGGATTTCTATTCGCAGCTGGGCAAGAAGAATATCGCCATTTCGGATATGGAAAACTCCTTTGTCGGCTTCTACCAGTTGTTCTTGCCGAGCGCCAAGGACTACTCCGAGAAGGACATGCTTTCCGATGTGCGCGCAGTCGACTGCGACGAACTCTCCCTGTTCAGCGGACTTGTATCTCTCAAGATTTCCGACTTCAGGGAATCTTCGGGTAAGATCACGATTGAGTTCGAAAAGCGTTCCTGCGACATCTCGTTCCAGATGCGCTACGCCTACGACCAGGAAGACTGTGAAGAAGCTTACGAAGACTTCAAGAGCGATCGCAACGCCGAAAAGGAATTCAAGTTCGACAACTACAGCTTCGATGTCACCTACGACGGCGATGACGGCGTCTACTGCCTGGATTACCTGGTAATCGACCTGAAGCAGGAAAAGGACATTCCGACCCGCAGAACCGGTATCAGGTCCAAGGACTTCGCCCGCGGAATCGTGAACATGGTGATCGACGGCCTGAAGCAGTAATCATCTGCCGCAACGGCTCTGAAATTGCTCTTAAAAATATCGAAACCGCCCGTCGCCGGGCGGCTTCTTTGTGAGGTAGAAAGTTTTTTGCTTTAGCGGAGGTCGGCAACGCAGCGGACGTAGAGACCCTTGGTGGGGCTTTCATCGGTGCGGTTGATGCTGCGGGCGACGCTTCTGAATTCCCAGGAACGGGCGGTGTTCTTTTTCACCTTGGAGGCGGACCAGTAGTGACCGGTAGAGTTGCTTTCGCAGTAGCCGTCCCAGTCCTTGCAGCCGCCCTTGCCCAGGTTGTTCCAGTCGAGCTTGGACTGGTCTTTCTGGTAATCGCGCCATTCACCGTCGTTGGGGAGGTGCCAGCCGCTGGGGCATGCGTTGATGGCTTCCTTGTGGCTGTAGAAACGTCCGTACTGCTTGCAGAAGTTCTCGTCTTCGAGCAGACACTGCTTGGGAGTGGAAAGGCTGAAAGCGAGGTTGGTTTTCATCCAGGCCTTGTCGCCCCGGATCTCGATCGCGTAGGTTTTGCCGTCGCGCCTGTCGGTGAGCGTCTTGCCGTCCTTGGAAATGCTCTTGTTTTCGAGTGCGATGGCGAACAGTTCCTGTTCGGAAAGTTCCTGCTGGGCTTCCGCGTGTGCGGAACGGCCCTTGGTCATGCTCACGGAATTCTTGACCTTGGCTACCTTGTGATGGCCCATTTTGGGGCCTGCGGCAAAAGACGTGCCGCAGAGAGTTGCGACCGCCATGACCGCAAGGATGCGGCCTGTGCCTTTCAGAAGGTGGTTGAAGTTGAATTCCGACATTTTAGCACTCCTTAAGGCGTTTCTTGCGCCCACATTATTGAATATATACAGGAGTTTTTTGAAGCGAAACTTACTTTTTTGTGTTATATGCGAAGTGTGATGTAGGCAACACCCGGACCTACCCCGAGTGAAAACTTATCGCTACGCTTGCGGTGCATTTCGAGTATTCCGATGCTTACGCCGGTGCCGATGAGTGCCCCGACGACAACGTCGCTCACGTAGTGTTTGCCTGCCGCAACGCGGAGCGCGCTCTCGAGTCCGGCGAGGGAGTAGGCGGTGGCCCGCACGATTCCCTGGTAGGGGGAGTTCGGGTAGGCGGCTCTGAACCACTGGTCGGTAAAGGTTGCGACGGTAAATGCGGCGGTGGCATGCCCCGAAAAGAACGATCCGTAGGCTTCGCCCTTGGCCTTTTCTGCCTTTTCCTTGCCGTCTCCGCTTTCGGCGTACATGTAGGGGCGCGGCCAGATTTCCATGGAGCGAACGGCCAGGTTGATACCGTTCCCTATGGCGATCGCCTGCACAAACATCAGCGAGAATGCGGCAAATTCCGTGCCGCTTGATGCTCCCTGGTTCCAAGAAATCGCCCCGATGGTGAAGGGGGCTACCGCAAGGAATGCCCCGATGTCGCTCATGCGGTCGGCGGTTTCGCTGTAGCGCCCGGCAACGGGTTTGTCCCAAGGGAGCAGGTGGTCTTGGCTTCTTACATGGTCCGGGGTATCCATGTCGTGGTAGAGCCATGTTCCTATTCCGAAGATTCCCGCTGCCGAAAGGGTGAGCGGAATGTCTATTGAAAGGTCGAGTTCGTAGCGGCTTTGTTCTTCGGCATTGGCAAAGAACGCCGTTCCGAGTAGGAACAGGGCTACCATAAGGGAATTTCTTTTGAAATGGGCCATGCGCCCCTAAACTAAAAAAATTATATTGCATAAAGTAAGAAAATGGAGCTTTTGTGGCAGATTCTTTGAAAAATCGCGAATTGGTACGTGAACCGATCGAACCCAGTATGGACCTTTTTGGAGCCATTTCCGACGAAATGCGCCTGAAAATCCTGCTGCTCTTGGACCAGGCGGAATTTACCGTCAACGAAATCAAGGATATTCTCGATATCCACCAGAGTAACGCGAGCCGCCACCTAGCGAAGCTTTCGGCCTGCAACTTGCTGAAGGACCGCCGCGACGGCATCAAGGCCTACTACCGCCTTTCCGAAGAGCTGTACCTGAGTGGCCGCATGCTCTCGATGATTCGCGAAGCCTACGAAAAGCTCCCCGACAAGGACATCCTCAAGTGCCGTGCCGCACAGGTTTTGGAAGACCGTACCGACAAGACGAAGGGACAGATCCACAAGCTGGACCAGGCGGGCGGAAGCTTGAAGGCGCAGATTAGCCTGTTCAGCAGGCTGATGGCCTCTTTTGAAAATGCGGTGGACGTGGGTTGCGGCGAAGGCGGCGACTTAACGCTCATGCTTTGCAACCGCTGCAAGCACGTGACGGCGCTCGACTGCGACCCGAAGGTGATTAGCGGCCTGCAGAAAATTTTGAAGCAGCGGGGAATTCAGAATGTGTCGCCCAAGGTGGCGGACATGGTAAAGACGGGACTCCCGGACAATTTTGCGGACCTGGTGCTGATGAGCCAGGTGCTGCACCACGCCACGGATCCGCGCCTTGCCCTCAAGGAGGCTGTCCGCATCTTGAAACCCGGTGGAACGCTTGCTCTCCTGGATTTGGCGCAGCATAAGGAAGAATCTTTCCGCACCACGCACGGGCACATCTGGCTTGGCTTTGAACGCTCTCAGCTGGAATTCTTTGTGAAGGAGTTCGACTGCGAAGTCCTTTCAAGCGAAATCATCCCGAGTGAAAACGAGGTGGACAAGAAACTCCCCGTCATCTGCATGATTCTCACTAAAAAGTAGGCTACTGCCAACTATTAATGACTTCGCCCTAAAGCGAATGCTACTGCCAACTATTAATGACTGCATCGCAAGGCGAGAGTCGCGGACAAACCGAAGGTTTGTACATGACATACTGTATTAAATGTCAAGAGGCTTTTGTACAAAAATTTGGTACATAGGCCTCTTTTTTCGTAAGGACTGCATAAAGTTGTCGAAGCAGCTTGTTCGCCACTGCAATCAAGGCTACTTTGCTAGGCTTGCCCGA
>NZ_JAZSAF010000006.1:0-74198 GCF_045601785.1 Fibrobacter sp. | reverse complement strand
CGGGTCGCCACACGGTGCTTGGTTGCAGACAACCTGCATCGGCTCAAAGATGAGATTCCCGAGAATCGCCTCGCCGGAAATTCCCGATGCCGTCAGGTACAGGTCCTTGATGCCGCGCAGGCCCATATCGCCCGAGCATTTCGCCGCAGACCAGCCGCCATCCATGAGAGATCTATTTGACAGGTCACATGTGAAGACCGCAGTCCCGTCCTTCTTGCCGTCGTGAATCACGATCTTACCCGACGAAGCATTCTTCACCTGAAGGAAAACATTGCCGATATCCTTGAGCGAATCCAGCACCACGTTCTCAAAAATCGCGTAACCGCCGTCCTTGATGGCGAACCCGTCGTCCTTCGTGAGACGCACGCGGATGCCGTTGTCAAAGCCGTTCGCGGGAATCGTATCGCGGATAATGCGCAAGAAGTCGATGCGGTCGAGTTCCGCAAAATTGCCGTTAGGCGAAGGCTCAATTTCGATGAAGTTGCCACCGCGCTTGAGTTTCGCAGGCAACATCACCACAGAATTTTCGGGGAACGTGCCCCAGGACCCCGTCGGCGGGAGCGTCACCGTCTGCGACTTGCCATTCACTGTCACCTTGTGCGTCGCGGCCGCATCGCCACCGTTCGCGTAGCGGTAACGCAGCAGGTAATCGCCCGCCTGCATAATGTTCATCGGCAGGCGAATCTTGGAGCCCTCGGTATTCACGTACGCGAGGTATTCCCCGTTCGAGGCCGTATTGCTGCGGGTAATCGCGAGGTCGCCCGAAACAGCGCGGGTCAGCACGCCATGCTCGACTTCGGCACTCAAGTAACGCCCGAGGAAGGGTTGTCCCATCTCGGCCCAGTTATCCTCGGTGAAGACGACATCACGTATATGAATGTGATTGTACTTGTCTCCGTTCAAGTCGTAGTAGTGGTGCACAAATCGCACGCGGTTCAGGTCCTGGAAGGCCTCGCCGCCTCCCGGGCCCACGTAGCGCCCGTAGCGTTCCAACAGAATCGTGCCGCCACCATTAGCCATGTCGTAGCCAGCGCGGTCTTTGTACGGACCAGTTACTTTGTCTGCACGGCCGTAAGCCGTCTTGTACGTTGTCTGCTCGATGTTTGCGCCCTGCTGGCAGCACTTGTCCCATGCGGTAAACAAGAAATACTGTCCGTTATGCTCAATCAGGCTCGGGCCTTCTTCGGCTCCACCGCTAGCCTTACTCGTACGGCGTGCAATGTTGTAGACCGTCTTGTCGTCGCTCGCCTGGTAGCCTGTCGTTGCGTCTAACTTAATCAGCTGAATGCCGAGCCCGAACGAACCGAAAGCCATCCAGTAATTGCCCTCGGTGTCACGCACCACGTCGGCATCGATGGCATTGTACTTATCCGTTCCTTCTTTGGTGTGGAAAACGTGACCATGGTCCTTCCAGCCGTAGCCCGTTGAGCCCGGCATAATCGATGTCGTCGATTGATAGCCGATAGCCGAATTGCGCACGCCGAATTCCGACACGCAGTAGTACACGCGGTACTCGCCGTTCATGTAGAAAACGTCGGGAGCCCAGATGCCCTCGGTCTTGGGCGCATAGGTGTAGGCCCACTGCGGAACCCCGCTCACTGTAGAACGATGGTCCTTCCACGTGTAAGCATCTTCGCTTGTCCACAGTTGCAGATTGTTGTTGGTGCTCATGAGGGCGTAGCCGTCCTCGAACCGTACCATGCTCGGGTCATGCCCGGGTTGCAAATTGTCCTTCGCGTACCAGTCGGCCGCAAAGGTTGCGGTGGTCCCCAACGCCATCGCAAAAAAACATAAATCACGAAATCCCAAGCACATAAAACACTCCCTGACGGTTTAACACTAATATACTTTTTATCGTTACGAAAGTCAACAAAAACTTTTTTATAAGTCTACAAATAACACTTATTTACACAAAATCAAACAAAAACAAACAATCGCATTCAAATAAAAAGTCTACACAAGACGTAAAAACAGAAAAGCCACCCCGCATGGGGTGGCAATAGCATTGATCAAGCAGATATTAGAGCTTGATTTCGGCGACCTTGGCCTTAGAAATGTCGGCTTCGACGCCATCGGCATTGACCGGAAGAACTACAAACTTGACGCTGGTAACATCTTCGTCGTAATCCAGCGGGTCAATCATGTAGTCTGTATCCGGAGCCAGGGTCGATCCAACGAGAACATAATCCGCACTGTTGTTTTCCCTTGCATAGATGTTGTACTTTGCGATAGTGCCTTTCGGTTCCTTCCAGCTCAGAACGATATATTCGTCGTCCTCGTCAAAAGCAGCCTTAGGATCCTTCACATTGTCCGGCCTTTCAGCAGCAGCATCACCGATCGAGAAGGAAGAGTTAAATGTCAGAGACGTTCCGTCGACAGAGACTACCTTACCCTTTACGCTATAAGAAACGTTCTTGGACCACTTGTCAGAGTACGGAGCGATAGAGATCGTCTTCTTGTCCTTGCTCAAGGACACTTCGGTCAGCACCTTGACACCACCCGTGGTCACCACCCAGATGTCGTTCGTCACGGAGTCGGCATCCAGTTCGGCAGAGTAGGTAATGGAGACGCTGGACGCAGAGTCAAGATCCTTCAGGTTGTCAGAAATCTTAATCAGCGGAGATGCGCCCAGAGCAAGCTTGATGATGTCGACATTGATCTGGTCACCTTCGCGGCAGTTAGCTCCGCAAATAGCCTTAACATCGTCGAGACCGGTATAGATCTTGGAAGAAATGGCTTCCTGACCGACATAGATTTCAACCGCGACTCCTTCCGGAAGATCTTCGAAAGAATATTCACCATTTTTGTCCGTCTTGGCGGTTACTTCGGACGGGACAAAGATTTTCGGCAACTTGGCATAGACCGTCGCTTCCTTGACAGGCTTCAGGTTGCCGTTCTCGTCCGTGTAAAGGACAACACCCTTGGCCGCCACACCGGTCTTGAACATCGGAATATCAACAATGGCATCGCCCACGCGAGCAACGTTACCCTGACCCTGTTCGGCAAGAGCGACCGTCGTCAAAATAGTAGCATAGCCTTCCTTGGAAATCTTGAAAGCGTGTTCACCAAGAACTCGGTCTTCCCAGACCGAGAGGCCCAGTTCGTCCGCGACTTCAGATTCATCATCCACGACAGAATAGACAGACGCATTGGCAACAGCTTCTCCCGAGTGGTTATCGACAATACGAACCGTGATCGTGGCCTTATCCTTGGCTTCATCGTTGACGTTGGTAACAGTGCTTTCGCAAGCAACCATAAAAGAGCCTGCGGCAAGTAGAGTTACGGGCAGTTTGAAATTCATGTAAACCTCCATAAAAAGATGTAGCGTAAATATAACAAAACATTTCGCTATTTCAACAAATTATCGCGCAAAATCTTAATTTTTTCATACAGAAAAAGTCCCCCGCATAAACCGAGGAGCTTTTTCAAAATTCTTCTATTGAAGATTATCATGAGCCATAAGCGACTCGTCTTAACGAGTCGTGTTGGCGAGAGAACCGGCTTCAGGGTACGGACTTAGCCGAGTTTAGCCGGTTCGGTCTTATTAGGTGTGAGCAACAAACGCCTCGTATCAACGAGGCGTGGTTGCGAGAGTGAGCGCTTTGGGTACGTACTTAGTACGATTGGGCGCGAACGGTTACGTATGAGCGTCGACCCATTCGGCGTTCTTCTTGCAAGCCTCAACGGACTTTTCGAAGGCGGCCTTTTCTTCGTCGCTCATCTTGACTTCGAGAATCTTCTCGACACCGTTTGCACCGACCACGACCGGCACGCCGCAGTAGAGGCCCTTCACGCCGTATTCACCGTTCAGCTTGGCAGCGCAAGAGAACACGCTCTTCTTGTCGAGGAGGTAGGCTTCGGCCATGTGGATGGCGGAAGTAGCCGGGCTGTAGAAGGCAGAGCCGCGGCCGAGGAGGTTCACGATTTCGCCACCGGCACCGGCGGTACGCTTGGCGAGTTCAGCGAACTTTTCCTTGCTCATGAGCTGAGAAACCGGGATACCGCCAACAGACACGCATTCCATGATGGAAACCATGGTGTCGCCGTGGCCACCCATCACGAGGGCCTTCACGTCTTCGACAGACACGCCCAGTTCGTCGGCCACAAAGCAAGCGAGACGGGCAGAGTCAAGCACGCCAGCCATACCGATGACCTTGTTGGCCGGGAGACCGGACTGCTTCTGCATGTTGTAAACCATAGCGTCCAGCGGGTTGGTAATCACGATGACGAAGGCATCCGGAGCGTTTTCCTTGATGGCTTCGGCAACGGTCTTGATCACGCCGCAGTTCTTGTCCAGGAGGTCGTCACGGCTCATGCCCGGCATACGCGGGAAACCGGCAGTCACGATCACGACGTCTGCGCCCTTGATGGCGGAGTAGTCGGTAGAGCCCTGAAGATCCACGGAAGAGTTGATGACAGAGCGGCCTTCCATAATGTCGAGAGCCTTGCCCTTCGGCATGCCCTGAGTCTGCGGAATATCGATAAGGACCACGTCGCCAAGATTCTTCTGGGCGAGCACGAGAGCCATTGTACCACCGATTTGACCAGCACCAACAAGTGCAATCTTCTTTCTAGCCATGATTTAACCTTCCTTTTAAGGTAATTAGATTTTCACGCATCAAATATAGCACTTTTTCGTGTTTCAGACAATGAAAAAGCGCCCCAAAAAGCCGAAAAACGGAAAAAATAAGCTAAGTCCATGGGGGGAAGCCTCCCCCTGGTTCGCACTTCGTTGCTCTCCACCCCCTCGCCTAAGGGGTTCCACCCCCTAAAACCCCCAGAAGTGAGTGCCGCAGCCAATGCACTTGTGCAATTGGCTATGGCCGAACGCAAGGGGGTTCTGCAAACCCCCGACTTCAAAAAAAAACGCCCACGGCTCCAGAGACGAGCTCGTCTCGCTCACATGGATTCGGCCTTCGGCCTCTAATGTTCGCTCAACGACTCATCTTCTTCCGCCTTAGGGCTGCATTCTAGCCGCCGAAATGTCTTCCCGGCCCCCGAGCCGGGATCACCTCTGGCCGCTTGCAAAAGAAAGCCCCGTTTTCCTATGCAAACTGCGCTCCGGCTCAGCCTGCACCGCACGCTCACATGGCCGTTCCGGAATGTTCGCTTTGCGGTCAGGCATTCGCCTCCGCTTTCGTCATTGTCTAGGCATAAAAAAGGAGCGATTTTTCAAGATTCGCTCCTGGTGGGATTAATTGTTAGAGTTAATCCTTTATGCAACGAATCGAGAAACCATCACTTTTACTGATGATACCCAGCCCAACTCCATTGCTGCGCGATAAACGCATATAGTTCGCATTATAAATATCATTTGCAGTAGAACACCAGAAATACGCATTGAGGCCATCATCGTTGTAATCCCCATCAACGTATCTAGCTCCAGCAGGAAGCGCAGAGAAACCGAAGGAGTCTGAGCCATTACCGCTTACATTGTTATAAGTATTCCAACCATTGGAGGATTTTAGCATTGTGCCAGGGGATGTTTTGCCACCCACAGCATCAGTCAGTTTTTCCCATTCATCTTTGCTTGGCAGGTGCCAACCCAGCGGGCATATTCCGTAAACCGTATCGGGCAGGGTGCAGTTCTTATCAAAACCACAGTCCAACGGATTATCTATATCAGTAGCGAATTTTACCGAGTCAATTGCTGCAGACCAGGTGTATAAACGACCATATTTATTGCATAATTCAACAGAATTGTTGTAACACCAACTCTTTCCCATCAAACTAGCTGTTTTTGAACTGTCTGCGTAGTTCAAATTTTCAGCCATCCACCATTGCTCACCAATTTTCACCGTTTTATATGTTTTACCATCTCTTTCATCGTATAATGTTCCGTAAATGCAATTGTCTTCTGTTTTTGTCTTACATGGTTGGACTACAGAGCTACTTGACACTTCACTCGAAGAACTTTCCACAACCTTTTCGCTGCTGCTGGATTCTACAGGTTTCTCGGAACTGGAGGATACATCGTTCTTTTCGGAACTTGAAGATTCTTGAACTTTCACCGAACTGGAAGATGGTTCAACGGTCGTTGAACTGGACGATTCTTCCGCTACACTGCAAGAATACACTTCGGCGGGTTCGGTGTTCTTGCCGCTACTGGACTCTGTAGATTTCTCGGAACTGGAAGATGCTCCGCTTTCGACCGAACTGGACAAGCCTTCGCTTTCAACCGAACTCGAAGATTCTTCTACATTCACAGAACTCGACAAAACTTCATCGACACTCGACGAAGACTCTTCGGCAACCTGCACCGGCGACTTGTCGCTAGCTTCATCGCCGCAAGCAACCAGCAACCCAACCACAACACCAATCATCAAGAATTTCTTCAAAGCCATAAGCACCTCTCCCGCTAAATATACATTTTAATTCTATCCGCAAATATCTTTTTACATCAAAATTTTCCCACAAAGGCCCCAAATCAGCGTGTATATATAGAGATAGGGACCGTCCCTATTCGCCTGACGGAGGTTCATCCGCCTTCCCTACATCTTGATTATGTTGACATATTCAAGATTAAAATATATATTATGGATAACACATTCAAGGTTATAAAACTTGATGCCGTAAATAGAGAAATTACAGAATTGACGCAAGAACAACAGAACCTGTTGAAAAGTCAAAAGACGCCAAAGGATAAAGTCAAACTTGCAAAACAACGACTGAAAGAGGTGTAACAATGCAGTATGTATATATCAAAGATTCAGAAGGCTATGTTTCCAAGAAACTGAAGTCTGAAGTTTGCAAGGGCGAAAAAATCATATCGGAAAAGGCTTACCTGAAAGCCTCGGGGCTCGCTTACTACGAAAAGACCTTCGGACATGGCGGTGCAAGGGAAAACGCTGGTCGGAAGTCGAAATTTTCTCAGCCCTTAAAAATCCAGATGCGGGTTACAAAAGAAGAAAAAGATTTCATCTCTTATGCCCGCGAACACGGATTAATTCTTGCCAATCTGATGAAAGTCTAAAACAAGTCCAGCGAGCTGTCGAGGTAGATTTCTTCGCGGACTTGGAGCTGGAATTCGGGTTTGGTCATGTAATAGAGCAGAAATTCCAGGATGATAGCGCTGCCGAGGCTGCGGCCTTCGATTTTAAAATGGCGGAACCCTTGCGGGGCGTACACGTTTTGGATGTCATTGATTCCGATAAAGCCGGGATTTTTCATGGCGTCAGAGAAGCGGTAGCCGCGCCCTGCGTTCGGCGAGGCACAAACGTGGTCTTCTTGAGTTTCGCCAAGGTTCTTTTGGCTCACGTTCTCGTAGCACTTTTTGCGGTCTTGGCAGCCGAACCAGCAACATTCATTACACAGGAATTCGACTTTTTGCTTTTCTGCAGGCGTTAGCGCGTTGAGTTTGGCGAATTGCTTGTTGAGCCTGAAATCCGGCACCACGTAGCGGAAATCGTCGCGGTCCAGTTCTGCTTCGAAGCGACTAAATTCTGTCAGCACCTTCGTCGTGGACGACACGAAATAGAATCCCGGATACTTCGCCTTGATATAATCGAGCAACAAATCCGAATGAACAATAACGCCGCTCGGGGCTGCCCCATTTTTCTTGAACAGGGCGCACAGGGCGTTGCATTTCTTGTCGGCAAGATGTTCTTCACGGAGCAAGGAATTGCTGAAGGTCAAGCGCGCCGAAATGCCGTATTCCTTGGTGAGTGCGGCTACGGCCTCGGGGTCTGCATCGCCAAATCCGACGCGGCCACCACCCCAAAGGCAATCGCTGGGCGCACCGTAAATGGAACCGATTTCACACCAGTCGTAAAAGTATTCCCGATGCTCGCGGAACAGCGGCAAGAACGCCTTGTACAGGTCATAAAATTCGAACAGGCCGGGAAGGTGGTAGAAAACGCTCATCACCTTAAATAATAGCTATATTATTGGCATGCGCACTCTAGTTCTTTCTGATATTCACGGTTCTGCGTTCGCCTGCAAGATGGCGCTTTCTTACCTCGAAAAGTTCAGTTGCGAACGAGTCTTTTTACTGGGCGACCTCCTTTATCACGGCCCCCGAAATCCGCTGCCCGGCGGGCACGACCCGCAAGGAGTTGTCGAGCTTTTGAGCCCGCTCAAGGACAAGATTACCGCCGTCCGCGGAAACTGCGACGCCGAAGTGGACCAGATGGTGCTCGGATTCCCCTGCCTTGCCGACTACGCCGAATTCGAGGAAAATGGGCTGCGCCTGTTTTTGAGCCACGGTCACCTCTACGACCCGTACCTGTTCAGCCACTACAAGGCCGACGTCTATTTTTCGGGCCACACGCACATCTTTACTGCCGAAAAAAACGCTGACGGCGTCTACTGCCTGAACCCCGGCTCCACGAGCCTGCCCAAGGGCGGAAACCCGCCGACCTTTGGAATTTACGAAACCTTCGGCGAAGGCTCCACCACTCCCCCGCGATTCAGCGTACACCACCTGGAAACCGGCAAGGAACTTGCGAGCGTGGAAATTGTTGTTAAATAAGTAGAAATGGAGATCCCCACCTTGGTGACCATGCGCACTAAGCACCAAAGTGCTAAGTGCTGTCCGCCCGCCTGCGCGGGGATGACATAAGAGGGATTATTTCTTCAGTGCCGAGAGGAATTCCTTGAGGCGGGCATCTTTCGGATTGTCGAAGATTTGTTCGGGGGTGCCGTCTTCCTTGACGTAGCCGTCGGCAAAGAACAGCACGCGGTTGGCGACTTCGCGGGCAAAGCTCATTTCGTGCGTCACCACGACCATCGTCATGCCTGATTTAGCCAAGTCCTTCATGATCTTGAGGACTTCGCCGACCATTTCGGGGTCCAGGGCACTGGTGGGTTCGTCGAACAGGATTACCTCGGGCTGCATGGCCATGGCGCGGGCAATCGCCACACGCTGCTGCTGGCCGCCGGAGAGCTGCGCCGGATAATGATCTGCCCTATCCAAGAGACCGATACGGTCCAAGAGTTCCTTCGCACGCTTTTCCGCTTCGGCTTTGGTCATGAGCCCCAATTTCATCGGAGCGAACATGATATTCTTGAGGGCAGTCATGTTCTTGAACAAGTTAAACTGCTGGAACACCATGCCCACGCGCTTGCGAACATCAGGCTTCGAAAAGCCCTTCACCAAGATGCTCTTGCCGTCCAACAAAATGTCGCCGCTAGTCGGAGTTTCAAGCAGATTTAGCTGGCGGAGGAAAGTGGACTTGCCGCAGCCCGAAGGCCCGATAACCGCAATCACGTCGCCGCGATGAATGTCAAGCGAAATTCCCTTGAGAATCTGCTTGTCGCCGTAAGATTTGCAAAGGTCCTTGACCTGGATTAAAGTTTCTGCATTAGCGTTCATTTTTCTTCAACCTCTTTTCAAGCTTTGCAACACAGGCCGAAAGCCCGGCAACAATGACAAAGTAAATGGCAGCCACGGCAAGGAGCGGAAGCATTGCCTCGTAGGTCATGCTACGGATAATGTCTCCACCGCGGGTCAAGTCCATCAGACCAATGTAGCCGCAAATGGACGTTTCCTTGATGAGCGTGATAAATTCGTTCGTGAGCGCAGGAAGCGAGTTCTTGAACGCCTGCGGGTAAACGATGCTGTAAAGAATCGTGCGGAACTTGAGTCCGAGACTGCGCCCCGCCTCGACCTGTCCCGGGTCTACGCCCTTGATGCCGCTACGGATAATTTCAGAAACGTACGCCCCCGAATTCACACCGAATGCGACAATCGCTACCAAAATCTTATTCACATTCACCGAAGCGAAAACGATGTAGTAAATGATGAGCAACTGGATCATCATCGGCGTTCCGCGAATCACGGCGAGGTAGACTTTAGCAAGCGCGTTCAGCACCTTGTAGCGACCGTTGAATTCGTTGCCGGTGCGGATTTGCGCCACGATAAAGCCAATCAGAATGCCGAGCAGTGCAGCAAAGAGCGAAATGATGAGCGTGTTACGGAGGCCCAGAGCAATAAACTTCCAGCGGGAATCCTTCACGAAATTCTTGCGGAAATGGTCAGCAAAGCTCTCGTCGTTTTCCACCGCCTCGTCGCCGCGGACAATCACGACAATTTTCGAGAGCGTATACGGAGTCGTAAAGTTGATGGACTTCTTGCGTTCCTCGGTCACGGTAAAGCCAGCGAAGCCGACATCCGCCTTGCCCGAAGAAACAGCGTTGATAATCGCATCGAATTCAATGTCCTGAATTTCGACGGTACGGTTCAGGTAGTCGGCGATGTAGTTCACGATTTCGATATCGAGGCCGACAATTTTTGCATTTTCGTAGTATTCGTACGGCGGGAACTGGGCATTGGTCGAAAGCACGAGTTTCGGGCCTTCGGTCACCTTCTTTTGATAATGGTAGTTGCCGGTGCGGTAGATGTAGGTGTTAAAGAGCGAATCGTAGACACCATCTTTTTTCATGGCAGCGAGCGCCTGGTTCACGGAATCGAGCAAAGCCTCTTTGCCCTTCGCGACAACCCCCGCGTACATTTCTTCGACAAAGACTTCGTCCAGAATGCGAAGCGACGGATTTTCTCGCACGAACGCCTTGGCAGGCTGATCATCGCTCAAGACCGCGTCAATTTTCCCCTGCTTGAGCGCCTGGATGGCATCGGCAAGTTTCGTGTAACGGTCCACGTCGATTTTTGCCGTATCGCCGCCGAAATCGGACGCGTAAATATCGGCGGTGTTGCCGATTTGCACGCCCACCTTCTTGTGGCCGAGATCATTGACGCAGTGGACTTTATTGGGGATTACCGCCTGCTTGCTTTCGCAAGAAACCAGGGCGAGCGCGTAAAACGCTAAAAAAATGGGGAGGAGGATTTTTCGCATCATTTTCACCTTGGGTTTAAATTTAGAAAATTTCCGCCACCCCGCAACATTCCGACCTTCGGTTTACTATCTTTCCCATTATGCATTACACTCCGTACCGCGATTTGCTACTGAAAATTTTCCCGAATTACCTGAAGGTGCGCAAGCTCCCGCTGAACGGTGGCATGAGTTGCCCGAACCTGGACGGCACCAAGAGTTTTTCGGGTTGCAGCTATTGCAACAACAGGAGTTTCAGTCCAGTATTTGACCAGGCGAAGGTTTCGATTCAGGAGCAGCTCGACAAGTTCGTGCCAAGGCTCCGCGAAAAACACCCGAACGCAGGCATCTTGGCCTACTTGCAGCCGTACACGAACACGCACGCCCCGCTCGAACACCTACGCGGAATCATAGACCCAATTATCAAGCATAAAGAAATTGCAGGCCTCGCTATAGGTACGCGCCCGGACTGTCTCGAAGACGAAAAGATTGAATACCTCGCGGAACTCAACCGCAAAAAGCCGATTATCGTTGAAATCGGCCTGCAGACCGCAAACGATTTGACACTCGCCGCCATCAACCGCAGGCATACTCTCGCCGAATTCGTAGATGCCGTCAAGCGCTGCCAGGCGGCGGGACTTACCGTCACGACGCACGTGATCGTGGGGCTGCCCGGCGAAACCATGGAAGATTTCAAGCACACCGCCCAAGTGGTACGCGACTTGAAACTTGCCGCGGTCAAGATTCACCCGTTGCACATTGTGGCGGGTACCGTGATGGCGCAGGACTACGCAAACGGTGAAATCAAGCTCCTGAATTTTGAAGAATATTGCGAAGCGGTCGCCGAGATGATCAAGATTATCGGTTTTGAAACCGCTATCGAACGCTTTAGCGGAGAAAGTCCGAGCGACATGCTCATCGCCCCCGACTGGTGCGGCGAAAGGGACAAAATTATCGCGACTGTGGAAGGAATTTTAAGTAGGCTGTAGACAGTTGGAAGTAGGACGCCATTATGAAACGAATTGAAGACTATATTATCTCTGTACCTAATTTTCCTAAGCCAGGAATTCTTTTCCGCGACATCACGGGAATTTTGGGCGATGCCGATGGACTTAAGCTGACACTCGACACACTCTACAAGTCCCTAGAGAAATATGAATTCGATGTAGTGGCGGGTCTAGAAGCCCGCGGATTTTTATTCGGAGTCTCTGTCGCAGAACATTTCCACAAGCCTTTCGTGCCTGTACGCAAGAAAGGCAAGCTCCCCCGCAAAACCGTCGAAATTTCTTACGATCTGGAATACGGACAGGCCACCATGGAAATCCACAAGAACGCCATTCAACCCGGACAGCGTGTAGCCATCATCGACGACTTGCTCGCAACAGGAGGGACCGCGAAGGCTGCCGCTCAGCTTATAGAAAATGTCGGCGGGAAAGTGGCCTGCTGCGCCTTCGTCATTGAACTCTTTGACCTAAATGGGCGCGAAACGCTCAAAAGATACCAGGTAGAATCCCTAACATCGTTTCAAGGACACTAAAAAATGAAAAAAAATCTCTATCTATGCTTCTTTTCAGCCTTGATACTACTAGCCTGCGCCGACGACAGCAGTAGCGCAAAAGCCGATTCTGCGGAAAAAAATGATTCCGCAACCGACACTCCCCATATCATTCTGGATACCGACATTGGGTCTTCTACCGACGACCTGTTCGCCATGCAAAACCTATACGACTGTCATAAAGAAAAAAAATGTAAGCTTTTGGGAGTTGTCGTGGACCGCATGGGAGAAAACAACACCATCATCGCCGATGTCATGAACACCTATTTCGGACTTGGCGAAATTCCAATCGGACTAGAACGCAATGGAGTCAAGGATCCGAAAGTCTGGATTGACTATGCAGAACTCCCGGCCGACACCAATGCAGATGGGACTCTCATGTTCGAACGCAGCGTCGACGACTACTCAAAGATTCTTGACAGCTATAAGCTATACCGCAAGTTGCTTGCTGATGAACCGGACCATTCCGTGACTATCGTTTCAACCGGATTTGTAACTTCGCTGGCCAACCTGCTCAATTCAAAGGCCGACGAGTATTCAGACTTGCCAGGTGTAGATCTCGTAAAGGCAAAAGTTAAAAATCTTTACATTATGGGAGGTGTTTTTGGCGATGCTGAAGAATCCGACTACAATTTCAGGCAAGCGATAGATTTCAGCCTTGATTTTTTCAACCTTTGGCCTAATGATGTTCCCCGCATTTTCTCTCCGGGCGAAGTTGGCGACGGCATTGAGTACACTCCAGAACAAATTTTCAATGACATCTCATGGACAGACGCCCATCCGATTAAGCAAGTCTACTTGAACAATGATTGCCGTACGGGCCAAAAAATGTGGGATGTCATGCCCGTATTGAACGCCGTTTATGGGGATTCTCTGTTCAATATTTCCGATAAGGGCCGCGTTACTTTTAACAAAGATGGCATAACCACGTTCACCAAGGATCCCAAAGGTAACGATCGTTATCAAATCAAGGGCGACAAACAGTGGAATGCCGACATGTTGCAGCGCATTAGAGACGTCAACCAGAAACATTAGGCTAAATCAACACCCAAACTCCCCGGTGAAAATACTAAACAGGCTTTCAGGATTCTAAAAAGAAGGTATACATGAAGGAGAAAAACAAGACTATTGCTCGCTGGAAGAATCGGGAACTACGAAAGGAAGGAATGATTCTTGAAAAATTTTTCAAGCTATCCGAAAACAACACGAACATCCATACCGAATTTCTAGCGGGACTCATTACATTCATGACCATGGCCTACATCCTGGCCGTGAACCCGGAAATTCTGTCCGCATCAGGAATGCCCAAAGGCGGTGTTTTCATCGCAACCGTGATCGCAGCCGCCATCGGCTCGGCCATGATGGGATTCTTTTCAAACTATCCCTTCGCGCTTGCCCCGGGTCTTGGTATCAATGCCTTCTTTAGTTACACCGTTGTCAACAGCATGGGCTACAGCTGGCAATTCGCCCTTTGGGCTGTCTTTATCGAAGGCATCATTTTCTTGTTGCTCAATGCAGTTTCAATACGAGAAAAAATATTCAACAGCATTCCCCTTTCGCTTAAGGCAGCCGTTGCGGTGGGCATAGGCCTACTCATCGCCTTCATTGCATTGCAGGGCGGAAAAATTATCGTCGCAAACAATAACACTATCGTGGGTCTCATCAACTTTCACGATGTCGACATGCACACCAGCGGAATTTGGGCCCTTCTCACCCTGCTCGGCATCATCATCACATCGGCTTTTGTCATCAAGGACATTCGAGGAGCCATTCTTCTTGGAATTTTTGCGACCTGGCTGCTCGGCATTGTCACCGAATTTGTTGGAATCTACGTTCCGAATCCCGAAGCCGGATTCCATTCCGCGATTCCGCAGTTCGGTGATTACCTGGACAGTCTTGGACACGCCTTCCGCGAATTCGGAATCACCTGCGGTGCACTTTTCAATCCGGAATCCTGGACTCATACCCGCGACGGCGCCATCATTGGACAGGGCATCTCGCTCATCAAGTCACTCGACTTCATCGTCGTAATATTCGCATTCCTGTTTGTAGACATTTTTGATACCCTAGGTACATTGATAGGAGTTTCTGTCAAGGGAGGCTTCCTGACCGAAGACGGCAAGCTTCCCAACCTTTCCAAGGCGCTCTATGCAGACGCTATCGCCACCACCACAGGAGCCATTTGCGGAACCTCGACCACGACCACCTACGTAGAAAGCGCAGCCGGTGTCGCCTACGGCGGAAAGACTGGCCTCACCGCCGTCTCGGTCGCTCTGTTCTTCTTGCTTTCGCTCCTTTTTGCCCCCGTATTTATGGCGATTCCGGGCTTTGCAACAGCCCCCGCGCTCATCATGGTCGCCTACTTCATGATGACCTCCATCGCTAAAATTGACTGGACAAACCCGAGAGAATCGATTCCCGCCTTTATCTGCATGATTGCCATGCCGCTCTCCTATTCCATTTCGGACGGCATCATGTTCGGCGTTATTTCTTACACCTTGATAAACGCTCTCACCGGCAAGATCAAGAATGTCCACTGGGTCATGATTGTGCTCACCGCGATATTCTTGCTCAAGTACGCTTTGATGTAGGACTAATTCGGAGTTCGGAATTTTGTTTTCCGAATTACTAGCAAAATTTTAAATATCTATATTTAGGCAGAAGAATTTTTGAGGACTTGAATTATGGCAAAGACTAGCGCAAAGAAATCTGAAAACAAAGCCAAGAAAGGCACCCAGACCAACATGTGGACCGGCCGTTTTGCTAGCGGCATGGCGCAGAGCATGGTGGATCTGAGCTTCAGCCTGCAATTCGACGCCGAACTCATCGAAGAAGACATCGAAGGAAGCATCGGCCACGGCAAGGGCCTGGTAGAATCCGGCGTGTTAAGCAAGGCCGACTACAAGAAAATTTGCGACGGACTCGCCAGCATCCTCAAGGATTACAAGGCCGGCAAGAACCTTTGGCAGGAATCTGACGAAGACATCCACATGGCCGTAGAACGCGTACTCACCGAACGCATCGGCGCCCTCGGCAAGAAGATTCACACGGGCCGCAGCCGTAACGACCAGGTTTGCACCGACTTCAAGCTTTACATGCGTCACCGCGCCGCCGAAATCCGCGCCCTCGAAGTTTCTTTGATGGAAACGGTTCTCGACCTCGCGAAGAAATACTTCGGCAAGATGATGCCGGGCTACACTCACCTGCAGCAGGCACAGCCCATCTACTTCAGCCATTACCTGATGAGCATGTTCTTTGCCGTGAGCCGCGACGTGAAGCGCCTCGACAATTTCTTGGAGCTGCACAGCGAACTTCCGCTGGGTAGCGGCGCCATGGCCGGTTCCGCATTCCCCTATCACCGTGCCCTCGTCGCAAAGGAACTCGGATTTAACGGCGTGAGCCCCAACAGCATCGATGCAGTGAGCCACCGCGACATGATGCTGGAATTCGAAGCCGATTTAGCGATTATCGCGAACACCATGAGCCGCTACGCCGAAGACTTTGTAAACTGGAGCACCAGCGAATTCGGCTACCTCACCTTGCACGACGCATTCTCTAGCGGATCCTCGATGATGCCGCAGAAGAAGAACCCGGATTCCATGGAACTTATTCGCGGAAAGTCCGGCCGCATGCTCGGTAACTTCAGCGCCCTCTACACGCTGGTGAAGGGTGCCCCGCTCAGCTACAGCCGCGACCTGCAAGAAGACAAGGAACCGGTATTCGACTCTGTGCATAACGTGAAGGTGATTCTCCGCGTGATGAAAGAAGCCCTGGAAAGCGCACGCTTCAATTTCGACAAGATGCACGCGAAGATGCTGCCGGCGCTGCTGGCTACCGACCTCGCCGATCTTCTCGTCGAATCCGGCGTGCCGTTCCGCGATGCCCACCACGTGGTCGGTAGCCTGGTCGGCGAAGCCGCCCGCCAAGGCCTCGAATTCACAGACCTTAGCGACGAGGCCTGGGCAAGCGCCGGCGTCCCGAACGTGAAGCAGATGAAGAATACGCTCACCTTCGAATATAGCGTGAGCCGCCGTAACATCGAAGGTGGCACCGGTCCCAAGTCCGTCAAGCAGCAGTTCGTGAAGGCAGATGCGATTCTGAAGAAGTTCAAGAAGTAACTTCTAGACAAGTGAAATTCAAAAACCGGATTCCTATGGAACCCGGTTTTTCATTTGAATGCATTTTTTTTCTTTATAGCAAATCCTGACCGGTGGGATTTCCTTTGGGAGCATGAGCGTTCACATTCAACCAATTTCCCCAACCAGATTCCTTGTGGAAAGTCGTCAGTTCGTAAGAGTCACGCTTTTTTGCTTTAGTAAAACTCATTCCGCTGTTGTAGGTTGCGCTATCTACCAGAACTACGGATAGCGAGAAATGGTCCAGTGGAGCATCCTTCGCAAAATGTGCTTCCATACGTGCAAGCGTCATGGAATCAAACGCGTTATCCAAATCTGCCGAAATTTTTACCAGGGAGTCATCCTTGGTTTCTTCTGCAAGTTTTCGCGCATAGTCCCTTATGTCGTACAGGTAATATATGTTCGCCACCCTGTAGCACTTGTCTGCGGCTACGTCTATGGAGGGCCTCATTTTTTCATCTGCGTAAAGAGCAACAAGGCGGCTAGACAACCTTTTCACGATTGGCGTCAAGTTCGCCAGCTTTTCTGCTTTCAGAAACTGGAAATCCCCATTCTGTTCCCCGGGGAGATATTCCGTTTTCCAGGCCACCTGCACATCCCTATTTTCAAAGGCTCCCTTGACAATTTCTTCAAATTTACCATCTTCGTCATGGGTCAATATATCCACAATTTCAGTCATTAGCTCCCCCCGCGAAGTCATAAGGGAATGTTCCGACACCATCACGTAATCTGCATAGGGGTAAATTTCCTGCATGGATTCGAGGTTTCCCATAAGGCAGTTATGGAAAAGAATTGCCTTAAAATGAGGAATCTTTGATTTCTTGATTCCTGTGGCGAATTCTTCCATGGTCATGGACTCATTATACCCATACTCACCATAAGTAACCCATTCATCCTCCATCACGGACATCACCGCCTGTTTCGCCAGGCTTCCGCGCTTGGATTTTGGGTAGTCGCTCTCAAAACTGAATCCCTCCCCATGGGCTTCCAGGAAAAAGAGGTATTCCTGAGCCGGCAAGCTGTCGTGTGCGTAGTTAATCACTGAAGCCAAATAATCCGGATCATAGAACTTGATGGAGTCCTTTACAATGGCTACAGAATCTTTCATGGAAGACAAGTCGGTATTCCTCGTGAGTTCAAAGAACAGCAACTGTCCGGGGTATGCCATGGTTCCATCAAAGTCTTTGCCATCCAAGCCATATTTATAGACGACCAGGACACGGACATCTTTTTCGTCTCCGATGACATCCCTGACATCTTTCATCGTCGCCTCGATACTCCTTTCCATGTCCCCGCCATTCTGGCCATAGATAATGACCGTATAACGGGCGATGCCTTCGGAACTAGCTGAACTGGAAGAATCATCGGAACAGGCCACAAGGGCAAACAGCACAAGGAACAAGGCCATGCGCAAGAACGGCGAAATAAACCTTACCATATCACAGAGAATTCCTATTTAGTTTCGACTTTTTGAAAGGGGGCTAGTTCTTCGCAGGTCTTGCCCTTGTCTTCATCCGAGTAATAATTTACGACAATCGTATCAAAGCCGTTATCGTCATCGCAGGTTTGCACAGGTTCTTTTTCCACGGAGGCGCACCCGTCGATAAATTCTATGTCCTTGTCATCACTTGCAAACTGCATCACGCTTGATTTCAATGTAGCGGCGAGTTTATACTCTACGCACACCTCCATTTTTTTGTTATAGAAAGACATTACCTTGGTGCTATCCACGACAATATCTTCCTCAATGTCAAAATCATCATCCTCTTCTTCATCGTCTGCAAGCAATTCTTCGCAGCTTTGCTTGGCCACAGTCTTGTCATAAACGAAAATGGACGAACCATCATCGGATTCGCAGGTATTCTTAGCGTTTTGAGCATCGCAACCCGTTTCTTGCCAGGAGGCTTTCAAGGTGAGCCCCCCCTCAGTCAAGTCAGCGCACTCTTCTGCAACGGAATCCTTTGCCGATTCCGGGGCCTGCATGCATAGATAAGGAATCAATTCGTCTTCCATGACAACCGACATAAGGCAAGATACCTGGGGTTCATCAGAGGACGAGGAATCGTCGGAACAAGCAACCATAACAGAAGTGGCTACGGCAAGACACCCAAAGACTAGTTTTTTCATTGGACTTCCTTTTTTAAAGGTGGAACGCTTTTTCAATAAATAACAATAATGCGGGAACATGTCAAGACATATGGATTCAATACGCCACCCCAGATAATCAAGAATATAAAAAAAGAACCCGTTTCCGGGCCCTTTTAACAGTGGTTAGTATGCAGTGGTTAGTAAACAGGGCGGCTCCGCCGCGATTATAAATCCTAACCACTAATCACTAGCCACTAACCACTGCGCGGCATCGCCGCGCTTAACAGCCGAGTTTGGCGGACAGGTAAGCTTCGAGTTCGTCGATCTTCACCAGTTCCTGCTTCATGGAGTCGCGTTCGCGAACCGTCACGTAGCCCAGCTTTGCCGGATCAGATTCACCCTCGCCCACCGTGTCGAAGTCGACGGTCACGCAGAACGGCGTGCCGAGTTCGTCCTGACGGCGGTAGCGCTTACCGATGGACTGGGTTTCGTCGTATTCCACGTTCCAACGGTTGAGTAGCTTCTGGTAGAGTTCTTCGGCCTTGGCCTTCACCTGACCCTTCTTCACGAGCGGGAGCACGGCGACCTTCACCGGAGCAATCTTCGGATCGAAGTGGAGCACGGTACGTTCGTCGTTTTCGAGCTTTTCGACTTCGTAGGCGTCGCAGAGGAGCACGAGGAGCAGGCGTTCCACACCGAGGGACGGTTCCACCACGTACGGGATGTAACGCTTGTTCTGCACCGGGTCGATGTATTCCTGCTTGACCTTGGATTCGTTCTGGTGCTGCGTCAAGTCGTAGTTCGTACGGCTTGCGATACCCCAGAGTTCGCCCCAGCCGAACGGGAATTCGTATTCCACGTCGGTAGTGCCGTTAGAGTAGTGGGAAAGTTCTTCCTTGGCATGTTCGCGGAGGCGGAGCTTTTCCTTGTTCACGCCGAGGTCGTTCACGAGCCAGTCGAAGCAGTACTTGCGCCAGAAGTTGTACCATTCCAGTTCGGTGCCCGGTTCGCAGAAGAATTCAAGTTCCATCTGTTCGAATTCGCGGGTACGGAAGATGAAGTTACCCGGAGTGATTTCGTTACGGAAGGACTTACCGATCTGGCCCACACCGAACGGGATGCGCGGGCGGACGTTATCGACAATGTTCTTGAAGTCAACGAAGATACCCTGGGCGGTTTCCGGACGGAGGTAAACCTTGTTGCCTTCGCCTTCGATCACACCGATTTCGGTCTGGAACATCAGGTTGAATGCGCGGGGCTTGGTCCAGTCGGTCTTGCCGCAGGTCGGGCATTCGATCTTGTTGTCCATCATCATCTGGTGGACTTCGTCAAAGTTCTTGCCGGCGCAGCAGCCTTCGCCGAGCTTGTCTTCCAAAAGTTGGTCGGCACGGAAACGTTCGTGGCAAGCGAGGCAGTCCACCAGCGGGTCAGAGAAGTTGCCCACGTGGCCAGAGGCCTTCCAGACGCGGGGGTTCAAAAGAATAGAGCTGTCGAGACCGAGCACGTCCTGGCGGCTGGTCACGAACTTCTTCCACCAGAGGTTCTTGATGTTGCGCTTCAGTTCCACGCCATACGGACCGTAGTCCCAAGTGTTGGCGAGGCCATCGTAAATTTCGGAGCCGGGGAAAATGAAACCGCGGCGCTTGCAGAGGGAAATGATGTCCTTGAGGGCATCCTGAACTTTCTTTGCCATTTTATAATCCTTTATCGGCAGGCGCTTTGGCGTGCCGGACTAGGAACCTACCTGGATGATAGGCCCTGACGGCGGCAAAGATAGAAAAATTTGAGCTACATCACAACCTTATATGACAATTCCGGACAAATAGACTATCTTTGCCCCCATAAATCATGAAATTTCGAATCCTTACACAAGTCCTTACAGTCGCTTGCGCGCTAACAATCGCCGCTTTTGCCAAAGAAGACAACATGGCCAAGAATGCGGTTCCTCTAGTCGACGAACGCAAGGAAGCCTCTATAGAAGAGAGGACTACAAACACAGAAATTTCTGAAACAGAAAGTGAATTTTCTGGAAACTCCATTGTTGATGAAGCAGACGCCGGCAATGTAGTCGACAGCGTTGCCGAAAGCGCATCGAACAGCCTCGCCGAAGAGATTGTCCAAGCCGAAGCCGTAAGCGAAGCGGACAGCACCGATAACGAACCCGAAATGAGCCAGGAAGAAGCCGATGCGCAGCTCGCCGCCGACATGAGCGAAGCTGATTCGGCCATGGTAGATTCCGCAAGCAAGCTCATTCTCGACATGACCACCGCCTTCGTCCCCTCCGCAAGCAGGCGCGTCTCGGCCCCCTACGGCATCCGCACCTACCGCATGCACCGAGGCGTGGACCTTGGACTCTGCCACGGCGAAGACCGCACCATTGTCGCCGCCTTTACAGGCGTCGTCGTTAAAGTCCGCAACCAGGGCCGCCGCAGAGGTTACGGCAAGTATGTCATCCTCGACCACGGCAACGGCCTTACCACCCTTTACGCCCACCTGGCCAAGTGGCAGGTGAACGTCGGCGACACCCTGCAGGCAGGTGACACCATCGGCGTGGGCGGCAATACGGGCCGATCCTTCGGCGCACACCTCCACTTCGAGATGCGCTTCAACAACACCTACATCGACCCCGCCACGGTGTTCAACTTCGAAGAAGGCACGTTCATCAACGCGATGACGGAAATCACCCAGGAGCAGCTGCAGCTGGTCGAAGCGGACTACCAGAAGGAACTTTCCAAACACCGCTACTACAAGGTGCGCCGCGGCGATTGCCTCGGAAAAATTGCCCGCAAGTACGGAATTTCGATTAGGCGTCTCAAGCAGCTGAACGGCATCAAGGGCAACATGATCCGCCCGGGCCAAGTGCTGCGCTGCTCGTAAATCGCGCAACCCGTAGCCATGCTACCCATTCACTTTGCCCCACTCCAAGGTTTTACCGAATCGGCATACCGGCTAGCCCACAGCAAGTTCGCCCCAGGAATCCATACCTATTACACACCGTTTCTTAGGTTAGAAAAAGGCGAAGTCCGAGCCAAAGACCTCCGCGATTTGCAAGCCGAACACCCTTACCACCTGGTCCCCCAGATTATCGTCCGCGACGTCGAGGAATTCAACCATTTGACCAAGACCGTTACGGAGCTCGGCTTTAAGGAAATCGACATCAACATGGGTTGCCCCTACCCCATGCAGACCAAGTCAGGCCGAGGCTCCGGAATACTCCCCCAGCCCGAAAAAGTCCGCGAGATTCTCGACGCCATAAACAAATTAAGCATGGCCGAGAGCGAACACCCCAAGTTCAGCATCAAGATGCGTCTCGGGCTCAACTCCCCAGAAGAATGCCTGCAGCTGCTACCACTTTTAAATGATACTCCCCTCGCCCACATTACCCTGCACCCGCGGGTGGGAATCCAGCAGTATAAGGGCGCGCAAGACTTCGAGACTTTCGACAAATTCTACAGCGAATGCAAACATCCGCTGATTTTTAATGGCGACATTACCGACCTAGAACAAATGAAATTCATCGAGAGCCGCTACCCGAAGATTGCCGGAATCATGATCGGCAGGGGCCTCCTCGCAAACCCGGTTTTGGCCGCCCAGTACGCCGGACTCCCCTGCGGCACCGCGACAGAAACTTTGCTCAAAATCCACGCCGACATCGCGGCCGACTACGCCCGCCGCTTGCAAGGCAACGCCCAAATTCTAGACAAAATTCGCCCCTTCTGGACGTACGCGGGCCTTCCTAAAAGGATCCGCAAGAAAATCGAGAAATCAAGAACCCTCGAGGAATACCTCGAAGCCGTCAACGAACTCGCCTAGCTAAATTCGCTTAGCCGTTCTCGTCCGAATCCACCGGCACCAATCGCTTATAAGTTTTATCTATAAAGATGGCTCCGAGCGGGGCCGTCACCATAATCGCCACCGCCGCCAAAGTCAGCACGTTGTTGCCGCATGCCAAACCAAAGCTCAAAGGCACGCCACCGATGGCCGCCTGCACCGTCGCCTTCGGCACGTAGGCCAGCATGCAGAACAGGCGTTCTTTGTAATTCAGCGGAGTGCGCCACATGCAAATGGCCACGCCCGCCATTCTAAAGAACATGGCTCCGAGCACCACAAAAATCGCCCCGATTCCCGCCGTAAACGCGTAGGCCACATCCAAAGTGCTACCCACCAGCACAAACAAGATAATTTCGGCCGCGACCCAGAACTTGGTGAACTTGCCGCTGATGCGTTTCGCAAGTTCCGGATGCTTTCCGTAAATGCAGGCCGCAATGGCGACCACCGCAATCATGCCGCTGAACGGCACCACATCGCTAATGTCATGTTCCAGTTCGTTCAGCAAGAAGGCGAAACTCAAGATAATCAGCACCTTCACCGTATCGCGCATGTGCTTGTGCTTAAAGAACCACACCAGGGCATACCCGCAGGCCACCCCCACTGCAGCCCCGAGGGCAATGGATACCGGCACCGAAAGAAAGCTCGTCGCCGAAACGGATTCCCCCTTCAAAAGCGCAAGGAACGCCGCAAAAGTCACCAGCACATACACGTCATCTAGCGAAGCGCCAGCCAGAAGCATCTGCGGAATCCCCCGTTTGACGCCGCGATTCTCTTCGCGCATCTTGAGCATGCGCGGCACCACCACCGCCGGCGACACCGCCGCAATGGTAGACCCCATGAGGGCTGCTTCCCAGTAAGTCACACCCATCAGTGGCGGCGCAAGCAAAACGACACCCACAATTTCAATAGAAGCGGGTACAAAGCACATCAAGAGGGCAGCGCGGCCAATCCGCTTGAATTCCCGCATATCCAGGGTCAATCCCGCCCTTGTAAGGATAATAACCAAGGCCAACTGCCTCAAATCCGCCGAAATATCCAAAAAAGCCGGTCGAAGCAGGTTCAGTGCATGGGGACCGAGAATAATCCCCGTCAGAATCATCCCGAGAATGCTCGGGAGCTTAAGCTTGACGAAAATCGAGCCTAAAAGTAACCCTAGCAAGAATATTAGTGCGAGAGAAGTCAACATAATGCAAAAATTTAGTGCCAAAAATAGAAAAACAGCTATATTTTGGCATATGAAGGGAAAATTCCATATGAAACGTGGTTTTACCATGATTGAAATCATGGTGGTTATAGTCATACTCGGCGTCCTCGCAGGAGTGGGTGCCCCCAAGATTATGGGAGTCATCGAAAAGACCAAAGAAAAAGCAGACTTGATGAAGCTTTACTATCTGCGCGATGCACTGAACAAAGCTTTGCTCGAAAACGAGGAAGCCTTAACAAACACGACCACCGCAAAAAAATTAAGCGATGATGAACGGCAAAAACTGATCACGAAAATGTATGATGGTTTCAAATATGTACGAGGCGCCTCACTTTTTGTCATCGAAGTCCATAACGGCCTTTCAGTCAATGTTCAAGACAGTCACAATGAAGCGAACAACACTTACAACGTCAGCGCAATTCTGGGTACCAGCGGAACTTGGTGCGACGCATTGAGAGAAGCGGGCTTTGAGGGCGTTGCCGATATCGTTGCCGATAGAATTACAAATAACTACAAAAAAGAAACTAGCACCTATACATCATTCCAATGGCATGATGACAAAAAAAATAAGGACTGGCAAAGAACAGCCCCCAAAAAGCCAATGTTCATTAGCCTAGCCTTGAATAAGGGAAAGAAGGACGAGAACACGCGCTTTACGATGAACGCTCGTTGGACCGATATCAAAGATCCCGGTCATTCATTGGAAGTATACATACTGCCCAACGGCAAGAACTGGAATGCCGCATTCCGCACAGATAACGGCACCTGTTTCTCCACCTACGGCGATATCGGCTGCCAATACAGCGACTAACCGTTATACGTACAAATAATCGTTCAATACCGGCTGCAAGCCTTCGCCCGAAATGTCAGAGTACATGGCGTTAAAGCTGCGGCCGTCGTTGATTTCGAACTGTTCGTCGCCGCCTTCCCCGTCATCGTGACCGCTGTACTTGCTTTCGTGGTCGCCAATGCCCGTAGAAACGCCGGCGGAGACCTTCGTTGCAGCAATCTTCACGATTCCGTTGCGGAATTCCTTGCTTTCGCGGCTGGAAACCGTAATGCCCACGTACGGCAAGAAGATACGGTAAGCGCAAAGCACCTGGCAGAGTTCTTTTTCGTGAACATCCAGCGGGTCAATCTTGTCGTTGTTGATGATGGGGCGCAGTCTCGGACAGCTTAAGCTCATCTCAGCATGCGGATACTTCTTTTGTAAGTAATACACATGGAGCGCCGATGCGAGCGCGTCGCGGCGGAAGTCCGAAAGGCCGAGGAGCGCGGAGAATGCCACCCCGCGCATGCCCGCCATTAGGGCGCGTTCCTGCGAGTCGAAGCGGTACGGGAACACGCGCTTGTGCCCCATCAGGTGAAGTTGTTCGAAACGAACCTTGTCGTAAGTTTCCTGGAAAACCGTCACGTAGTCCACGCCGCATTCGTGCAGGTAGCGGTATTCATCCACGTTGACCGGGTAGACTTCGATGCCCACCATGCGGAAATACTTGCGTGCAAGCTTGCAGGCCTCGCCAATGTATTCCACGCTGCTTTTGGCGCGGCTTTCGCCGGTGAGAATCAAGATTTCTTCCATGCCGCTGTCAGCGATGACCTTCATCTCGTGCTCGATCTGCTCCATGGTGAGCTGCATGCGCTTGATGTGGTTGTAGCAGTTGAACCCGCAATAGACGCAGTAGTTTTCGCAATAGTTTGCAATGTAGAGCGGCGTAAAGAAGTACACGTTGTTGCCGAAGTGCTTGCTGGTCTCGATTTTCGCCTTCGCGGCCATCTGTTCCAGATACGGAGCGGCCGCCGGAGAAAGAAGCGCCTTAAAATCTTCGAGCGTGCAGCGTTCGTGTTCCAATGCGCGCTTCACGTCCTTGCCGGTGTACTTGCTGTAATCGTAGTTCTCGGATTCGGAAAGGACCTTGTCGGCGATGTCCGACTGGATGACTTCCATGCCGGGCAGATAATCCATTATATTAGTACGGGAGCTCGGGTCGTTTTCAAGGCGGTGCTTCTTGGCAAGCGCCCCTTCCGAGAGATTCCCAGAATCAAACAGATAGTTGTTGTCTTTTCTAGCGGTTTCCATTATACAGTCACTAGTCAATAGTCTTTTTTCGCCGGAAAATATAGAAACTCTTTCTCTATAAAGCGAGATATCAGCTCATATTATAAAAACTGGCATACGGCGACAAAATAAAGCGTCGGCCAAGGATGGGGAGGGTGCAGGGAGGGGCCCGTGCGGCCTTCGCAACTCCGAGCTGGGGCCCCTCCCGCATATAAAAAAACGATTTTAACCCCTTAAATGGGTAATTGCACTGAAAAAAACAAAAAATCTTTAGAAAAACTTTTCTATATATACCCTCAAATTGCATTTTTGCCTGGGTCCTGTGACCAGATTCGCCAATTCCACTGGTGCAAGAGCAGGGAAACTCGGACAAAAACATGTAATGAAACAGGTCACCACGGTGGTGACCGCAAAAAACAACAAAAAAGGAATGGCTATAATGGCTACTATCACTAAAGAAAAGGCTGCAGAAATCACCGCTAAGTTCGGAGCAAACGAAAAGGACACCGGTAACGTCCGCGTTCAGATCGCTCTCCTCACCGAGAAGATCAAGAACCTCACCGAACATGCAAAGACCCACAAGAAGGACTTCCACTCCCTGCGCGGTCTGTCCATGATGGTTTCTAAGCGCAAGAACCTCCTCAAGTACTACGGCGAAAAGGACATTATCGCCCAGCGTGCCTTGATCAAGGAACTCGGTCTGCGCGGCTAATTCTTCAGACTGGAGAAATTTATGTCTATTGACGCATACCATCAAAAATACGGCAAGATGCTCGACCCGAAGGAAGTGTCTGTTACGCTCCCCGACGGCCGTGTAATCACGTTTGAAACGGGCCGTATTGCCAAGCAGGCACGCGGTGCTGCAGTCGCCAAGATGGGCGATGCATTCGTGCTTTCCACTGTCTGCTACGGCGAAGAAAAGGAAGGTGACTTCTTCCCCCTCACTGTGGAATATCGTGAAAAGGCCTACGCTGCTGGTCGCCTCCCGGGCGGCTACAACAAGCGCGAAGCCGGACGCCCCAGCGACGAAGAAACTCTTTCTGCCCGTATCATTGACCGCCCGATTCGCCCGATGTTCCCCGAGAACTTCACGCGCGAAGTCCAGGTGATCGTGCAGGTTCTTTCTGCTGACCGCAAGTTTGCACCGGATGTGCTCGGCGTGTCTGCAGCATCCCTCTCCATCGGTCTTTCTGAACTGCCCTTCGAACAGCAGGTTGCCGCCGTGCGCGTGGCCGTTGTCGATGGCCAGAACGTCGTGATGCCCACCTACGAACAGATGGCCTGCGCCGATCTGGACCTGGTGGTCGCCGGTACCGAAGATTCCGTCTGCATGGTGGAAGGCGGTGCCTACGAAGTGTCCGAAGACACGATGATCAACGCAATTCTCGCCGGTCACGAAGCCATCAAGCTCATGTGCAAGGCCCAACAGGAACTGGTGGACCGCTGCGCTAAGCCCAAGATGGAACTGAAGCCCCAGCACGTTGGCGAAGCCCACGAAAAGCTTCTCGCCACGGTGAAGGAAGTCGTGTGGGACGAACTGAACAAGGACGTCCACTCCAACATGGTGAAGACCGACTTCTATCCGGCTATGGCAGACCTCTGCGCGAAGATGCTGGAAGACGAACGCATTCTCGCCATCATTGGCAAGGACGAAGAACAGGATCCTGCTCTCGTTGCAGACGCTAAGGCAATCTTCAGCGACTACGAACGCACCGCCATGCGCGAAATGATCCTGAACGAAGACGTGCGTCTCGACGGCCGTACTACGACCGAAGTCCGCCCCATCGAAATCGAACTGGGCGTTCTCCCCAGCGCTCACGGTTCTGCAATCTTCCAGCGTGGCGAAACCCAGGGTCTCGTTGTCTGCACGCTGGGCTCCAAGGCCGACGAACAGCGCTACGAAAGCCTGCAGGGCGAAGGCTCCAAGAGCTACATGCTGCATTACAACTTCCCGCCGTACTGCGTGGGTGAATGCAAGCGCCTCGGCATGAGCCGCCGCGAAATCGGTCACGGCCACCTCGCCGAACGCTCTCTCGCAGCAGTGCTCCCGCTGCCGGAAGACTTCCCGTACACCATCCGCGTGGTTTCCGAAATTCAGGAATCCAACGGTTCTTCTTCCATGGCCTCTGTTTGCGGTGGCTGCCTCAGCTTGATGGACGCTGGCGTTCCTATCAAGGCTCCGGTCGCAGGTGTCGCTATGGGCCTCATCTCCGAAAAGGGTTCCGTGAAGGAAGGCGGCAAGATCAAGATCTTGACCGACATCACCGGTACGGAAGACCACCTCGGCGACATGGACTTCAAGGTGACGGGTACTGCCGAAGGTATCACTGCCTTCCAGATGGATATCAAGATCCGCGGCATTACGCCGGAACTCATGCGCGAAGCTCTGGAACAGGCTCGCCAAGGCCGTCTGCACATTCTCGGCAAGATGGCTGAACTCGGCCTCGCCGCTCCGCGTCCGAAGGTTTCCGAGAAGGCTCCGACCATGATCAAGATGCGCATCCCGACCAACAAGATCCGCGACGTCATCGGTTCCGGTGGCTCCGTGATCAAGGGCATGCAGTCTCAGACGGGTTGCACAATCAACATCGACGACGATGGCAACATCGACATTGCCGCTCCCAGTGGCAAGGCCGCTGCAGTCTGCCGCCGCATGATCGAAGAGCTCACTGCCGAACCCGAACCGGGCCGCAAGTACAAGGGCAAGGTCAAGACGATCCAGCCGTTTGGCGCATTCGTCGAAATCCTCCCGGGTCGCGACGGTCTTGTGCACATCTCCGAACTTGCCGACCACCGCGTCGATAAGGTCGAAGACGTCGTTCACGTGGGTGACGAAGTCGAAGTGCTCTGCCTCGGTGTTGACCCGAAGGGCAAGGTGAAGCTTTCTATGAAGGCGCTCCTTCCTCCGAAGGCTGCCCCGACTGCTGAAGCTCCGGCCGCTGAAGCACCTGCTGCAGAAGCTGCTCCGGCTGCACCCGAAGCAGGCGCAGTTGAAGGTTAACTTCGAACAAATAAACGCTTCACAAGCAAATTAAAATACGGTCATCTGTCATTTTAGGCAGATGGCCGTTTTTTTACACAAAAAAACACATAAAAAACATTTTTATTTTGAAAATAGTTTTCACAAAAAAGAATTCTCAAGCTATATTTATTATGTTGCTTGGATTGAAAATGGGATAAGGGTATGGTCATTATTTATTTGACAGTTCTTTGTGTTGTCGCGGCGTTTAACATTTTGCTGCATTACCGCGTCAATCCCAAGCAAAATGGTCCCTACACACTGCTCTTCTTTTCTGTCTTTATTTCTTGTTTGGGACACCTGTTACTGGCGTTGTCGCCAAATCTGGACCAAGCGATTGTCTGCATTAAGATGATCTATGTGGGATCAATATTCCTTCCGCTATTCACCTTTGACGCATGCCTTTCCATCTGCAAAATTCGCCTTTCGCCGTGGTGCCACCATATTCTCACGCTGGCCGTATTCGTCGTATTTGGCTTTTCACAAACCATTGGCATCAACGACATCTATTACACAACCATCAAGTTTATACACGAAAATGGCTATAGCAACTATGTTGCCACCTATGGATTCGGCCACGATATCTTCAACTTCCTGATGACAGGCTTTGTAATCATCAATGTCGCACTCATCGTCTACGCCTTTGCAAAGAAAAAGAATGTTTCGTTCAAGAGCCTAATCGCGCTTTCTTCCATGGAAGCTGTTTCGATCCTGTCGTTCTTCATTTCGAGATTCGTTGAAAGCGATACACTGGTCATGCCCGCCGTCTACGTATTCGACCAATGCGCTCTTCTGTACATTTGCTTTAGAGTCAAGCGCTACAACTTCGAGCAGATCATTTCCCAGGTGCTAGAAACCCAGAACACAGACAGCTATGTCCTTATCGCCTCTGACAACAGTTTCCTCGGTTGCAACGCCGTCGCCTACGAGACCTTCCCCCATCTGAAAAATTGCCGAATCGACCACACGACCCCTAGCAATTCCGAATTGAATCGTATGTTGATTGCATGGAACAAGGAATTGAGACAAGGCAAGGTCATTACCGAAAAAAAACTGGAAATCGACGGCAAATTCTACAAAATCAAGCTTAATCAGCTTCCTCTCTCCTTTTTTGAAAAAATCAACCTGTTCAAGATTGAAGACGAGACTGCCGTGCATAATTACATCAATATGCTGGGCACCAACAATGTTCGTCTCGAAATGATGCTCAAGGAAAACGACACGCAAATTCGTTCTATCCAGGAACAGATGGTCATTGGCATGGCGCACATGGTCGAAAACCGCGACAGCAACACGGGAAGCCACATCAAGCGAACCAGCCAGGTCGTTTCGATCCTTGTAGAATACCTACGAAAAGACAAGAAACTTGGTCAGTCGGAATTCTTCTACGACAGCCTGGTATCGGCGGCACCGATGCACGATATCGGAAAAATCGCCATCGATGACCGCATCCTGAGAAAGCCCGGACGATTTACGCCGCAGGAATACGAAGAAATGAAGAGCCACCCTGAAAAGGGGGCCATGATTGTTGAGAACCTGCTCACTTCGGTCGAGTCGCCCGAGTTCGTAAAGATCGCCCGCAATGTGGCCCGCTACCACCACGAACGTTTCGATGGGTTCGGTTATCCGCAAAAGCTGAAGGGAACCGAGATTCCCTTCGAAGCCCGCGTCATGGCTATCGCAGACGTCTATGACGCGCTGGTATCTAAGCGCTGCTATAAGGCCGAAATGTCGTTCAACGAAGCCTACGACATCATTATCGAAGGAATGGGAACGCAGTTTGATCCCTCGCTGAAAGACTGCTTTATCGCCTGCCGCAGCAAACTCGAAGAATACTATAGCAACTTGAAAGAAAACGAAGCCTAATTTGGGGAATTTTTTTCTACATTTAGGGCATGACAAAGTTTAGCGAATTCCCCTATGTTGCCGACCGCTTCAACGCCGTCCGCAGGGAAACTGTACAAGTCCGCGTTGGCGACGCACTTATCGGGGGCAATGCCCCCATTTTAGTTCAGTCCATGACCACCACCAAGCCGAAAGACGTGGAGAAGACGGTGGCGGAAACTTTAGCACTCGCCAAGGTAGGGTGTGGACTGGTTCGCATTACCGCCCCGACTTTAGCCGATGCCCAGGGCCTCGAAGAAGTGATGAAGCAGGTGCGTGCCGCCGGTTGCACGGTGCCGGTTTCCGCCGACATCCACTTCCAGCCGAAGGCCGCTTTCGAAGCCCTCAAGTGGGTCGAGAAGGTCCGCATCAATCCGGGTAACTTTGTGGATACGGGTATTTTGACGCTGGACCAACAGACGGACAAGTCGTTCGACGAGGGCAAGGAAAAGGTTGCCGAGGCCTTTACGCCGTTCGTGCAAGAGGCCAAGCGCCTGGGACGCGCCATCCGCATCGGCGTGAACCACGGTTCGCTAGCGGCCCGCATGATTTACCGCTACGGCGACACGGTGGAAGGCATGGTGGAAGGCGCCATGGAATACCTGGCCGTGTGCGAAGCCGAACATTTTGACCAGGTCGTTTTGAGCCTCAAGAGCAGCAACCCGCGGGTGGCGATTGCCGCCTACCGCATGCTCGCCGCCCGCATTAAGCAGGAAGGTTTCAAGCCGTACCCGTTCCACGTGGGCGTGACGGAAGCGGGCGCGGGTGCCGACGGACGACTCAAGTCGGCCGCGGGCATCGGCGCACTCCTGCTCGATGGCCTGGCAGATACGATACGCGTTTCTTTGACTGAAGATCCGGTGGCCGAAGTCCCGGTAGCACAGGAACTCATTAAGGCCTGCGCATTGCCTGCTGCTCCGACGGCATACAACGTGCCGGTTCTTGAGAAGGACCCGTACCATTACGAACGCCGCACGACTTCTGTCGTGAAGATTGCAGGCGTGGATATTGGTGGTAGCAATCCGGTGAAGGTTGGCGTGAAGGCCGATGCGATTGCACTTACCGGCGAACGCCGCAACGCTGAATTCGCCCTGCCGAGCTTGGATGCCACCCCCGTGGTGCAGTTCAAGGATGCCATGGACATCGCGGGGTTCGCCGCGAATCCGGCGAGCGTGCCCGCAGATTCCGTATTCTGCTACACCGGCGCCGAGATGGTTTCGGGCGTGCGCGCCCTTGCCGCTGCTCTCGAAGCCGCAGGTCGCCAAGACCCCATTCTACTTTACGCGAAAATTAACGACAGCGAACGCGATACGCTCCGCGTGTCCGCCGACATCGGAAGCCTGGTGACCGACGGTCTTGGCGATGCCGTCGTGATTGACGGCTACAAGGGCGCTAAGGAAAGCGTGCTCCTTGCATTCGACATTCTGCAGGCAGCCTACTGCCGCCGCAGCAAGACGAACTTCATCAGCTGCCCGAGCTGCGGCCGCACCCTCTACGATATTCAGCAGGTGATGGGGAAGATCAAGGCCCGCTTCGGACACCTCTCCGACATTTCCATCGGCATCATGGGCTGCATCGTGAACGGCCCGGGCGAAATGGCCGACGCCGACTTCGGTTACGTGGGTGGTGGCCCCGGCCGCATCACTTTGTTCGAGGGCAAGACGGCGGTCAAGAAGAACATCCCCGAAGAAGACGCCATCGAGGAACTCGTGAATTTGATAAAAGAGAGAGGCAGGTGGCAAGAACCTTAGAGGTATGGGCTATGGGGTATGAGCACGCCTTGTTTCACAAGGCTTTGAGCAAAAAATTGGCGCCGAAGGCGCGATTGTAAAAGCTCAAAGGCACGAAGTGCCGACCTCAAACCTCAAAGCGAAGCGACCCCAAAGCTATTTAACATTAACAAAGGACAATACAATGGCAACTATTAAGACGATGAACAACATTTCCAAGAAAGGCTTGAGCCTGTTTGGCTCGTTCTACCAGGTTTCCGACTCTGTCGAGAATCCGGATGCTATCTTGGTGCGTTCCGCCCAGGTTGATACCGACAACTTTGACGGCCTCTTGGCTGTCGCCCGCGCCGGCGCCGGCGTGAACAACATCACCATCGACAAGGCTTCTGCAAAGGGCATCTGCGTGTTCAACACCCCGGGTGCAAACGCCAACGCCGTTGCCGAGCTCGTGATGACCGTGCTCGGCATGGCCGTCCGTAACGTGGACAAGGCTGCTGCATGGGTCAAGAACCTCGACACCACCGACCCGGACCTTGCGAAGACCGTCGAAAGCGGCAAGAAGAAGTTCGCCGGCATGGAACTCGCTGGCAAGACTCTCGGCGTGATTGGCCTCGGCAAGATCGGCGTGCTCGTTGCCAACTATGCCCGTTGGAAGAACATGCGCGTCATCGCTTACGAGCCGTATCCCAACGCCGCCAACATGCACGAACTTTCCAACAAGGTGGAAATCGCCGACCTCGACACCGTGATTGCGAAGTCCGACTTCCTCACCGTACACGTTCCGTTCATCAAGGGCGTTACCGAGAACTTGCTCAACCGCAAGAACCTCGCCGGCTTCAAGGGCAGCTACATCATGAACTTTGCCCGCGGCGGCATCGTGGAAATGGCCCCGGTCAACGAAATGCTCGCTTCCGGTTCCCTCCAGGGCTACCTCTGCGACTTCCCGGATGCCGACCTCATCAAGAACGACAAGGTGACCTGCTTCCCGCACCTCGGCGCCTCCACCGAAGAAGCCGAAGAAAACTGCGCCGTGATGGCAGTCGAAGAACTGAAGGACTACATCGAATTCGGTTGCGTTCGCAATTCCGTGAACTTCCCGGCCCTCGTCGATCACCCGCACGCTGGCGTCAAGAGCCGCGTCGTGGTCATCAACCAGGATGTTCCGAACATGATTTCCGAAATCACGAAGGTGTTCGGCGCCGAAGGCATCAACATTGCCAGCTTCAGCAACAAGAGCAACGGCAAGATCGGTTACAACCTCGTTGACGTCGAAAGCAAGGTGGACGACTCTATCATCGAGAAGCTCTCCAAGCTCGAGAAGGTCATCAAGGTCCGCGTGATCCACTTTTAAGAGGTATGGGCTATGAGGGCGGCGCAAGCGCCTTTGAGGTCGCTTCGCTTTGGGCTCAAATAGCTCAGAGTGAATGCCGTAAGGCATGAACGACCCCATTGCTCAAAGCCTTGCTTGCAAGGCGACCTCATCCCTGGTACATTTTCTCGATTACTTCGGCGTACCGCGCTTCAGCGACGGTGCGCCGAATTTTTAATGTGGGAGTCAAAAGGCCCGATTCCACGGTGAGTTCGTCGCCCACCAAAGTCCACTTGCGAATCTGTTCCCAATGATTCAGCTTGGCATTGACGCGCTCCACATAACGGTCGATGGATTCCCTAATGCGCTTGGACTTTAGCGCTCTTTCAACGCTGAAAGTTTTCCCAGTGCGTTGCAAGAATCGCTTAGCGTTTACCGGATTCAGGAAAATCAGCGCTGACACAAACTTGCGACCATTTGCAATCACTAGCGCCTGTTCCACAAGAAGGTGGCGTCCCAGTTCCAGTTCAATCGGATTGGGACTCACATACTTTCCAGTGCTAGTCTTAAACAATTCCTTGAGACGTCCCGTCAAATACAAGTAGCCGTCAGCGTCAAAATGACCCTGGTCACCCGTCCTGAAGAATCCGTCCGTGGTAAATATCTCGGCGTTCAAGTCGGGCCTATTGCGATACCCCTTGAAAACGCTGTCGCCCTTGACCAGGATTTCGCTATTTTCGCCAATTTTCACCTGCAAATGCGAAAGCGGAAGTCCTACGCTTCCCGGTCGAACAGAACCGAGCTTGTTCACGCTCACTACAGGGGAACATTCGGTAAGGCCGTAACCTTCGCATACATTGAACCCCACATTCAAAAGGAACCGGCAAATGGACTTGTTGAGCGCTCCACCACCCGAAATTACAAGACGGAAGCGCCCACCCATCGCCTTGCGCATCTTTTCAAACACGACATGGTCATAAAACCGGGAAAGGATTCCGCCCTTTTCCATCGGATTGTGTTTTTTCGCATAGGAAATTGCGTGTTCAAAGATGAACTTTTGCACTCCATAAATGCGCTCTCCTGCAGAAGTCATGCTTTCGTAAAGCCGTTCCAGTATTCGAGGCACCACGGTCATCACGGTCGGGCAAACTTCCTTGATACATTCCGCGATGTGCCTTGGATTGTCCGCAAAGTAAATCTTTATTCCGCACAAGGTGTAAAAATAGACCGACATTCGCTCAAACGCATGCGCCACAGGCAAAACGACAAGGCCTACATCCGTCGTGCGGTTCAGGTGCAAAAAATCGCGCTTGATGACAAGGATCTGCGAAAGCATGTTTCGGTGAGTCAGCTCCACTCCCTTGGGAGTTCCAGTCGAGCCACTCGTATAGATAATCGAGAAAATGTCATCGGAATCAAGTGCATGCATCTGTTGGTTAAGCCATGCCGACGAATCCGGCAACCTAGATAGCGACTCGCCTTCTTCAATAAGATCCTTCCAGTAAAATCCGTTTGCGGGCAATTCCGATTCGGGATCGATGCAGATGACCGCCTTGAAGCGGGGCATCAGTTCCCTGATCGCCGGCGAAAGCACGCTTAGGCGATCCAGCACCAGTACCTGCACCAAGGCGTCGTCGCATTGGAAATTGAAATTTTCCGGAGAAATGTTTGGAAATAGCGGAATGACCCGCGCCTGGTTCAGCTGTGCCGCCACATCGCCCATCATCCACTCGGGGCAGCTGTTAGCCACGATGCCGATACTTTTTCCAGCCGAAAGTCCGCGGTGCCTAAAGGCCAAGGCAAGGAATTGGGTTTCGCGACGAAGGCGACTCCCCGAAAAATGTTCCCAACCATCGGGTTTACGGTGAAACCACCCCGCGAAATCCTCGCGGTCACAGTTGGCAAAGAACATTTGCGCAAGCGATGTGTATTGCAGCGGTTCCATCTCAAATCCCTACCCCTAAAATACATTTATTCTAAGAAAAAGACCTTTTTTATTTATCACAGAATTATTTTTTCTAATAAATTTGCATTTCCCGTTAGTTTAGCTATATTTTTTGCAGAGGAATTGATATGTTAAAGCAAGTCGTTTCCAAATACAACAGCATCAAGCTGAACTATAGAATCGCCATCGCCATCGTGATTGGCACCCTGCTCGGACTCTTTCTACCCGGACAAAAATGGATTGGTGAACTGGGCATCCTGTTCGTAGGCGCCATGAAGGGAATCGCCCCCATCCTCGTCTTCGTCTTAATCGTAAACTCTCTTGCGAAGGGAAAGACCTCCCTCGACAAAAGGTTCGGAAAGGTGTTCGGATTATACCTGGTGAGCACGATTCTTGCATCGCTAATCGCTATTTCCGCAAGTTTCCTATTTCCGCTGAACCTGCAACTTTCGCACGAAGCAACGACGACAGCAATACTCCCCAAGGGTATCGGCGAAATTCTCAATAACCTGCTTATCCGCGCAGTCTCGAATCCGTTTGAGGCGATTACCCAGGCAAACTACATCGGCATTCTCGTCTGGGCGGTCATCTTTGGCCTTGCCATCAAGAACCATGCCGAAGAGTCGACCAAGCACCTGCTGCAGGACTGCGCCACCGCAATCACCGCCATCGTCCGCTGGCTCATCAACCTCGCCCCCTTTGGCATTCTTGGCTTGATCCATTCTTCTATCGCCACCAACGGCATCGGCATCTTCAAGACCTACGGAACCCTTCTCGGGGTTCTCGCCGGAGCCATGTTCTTCACATCATTTGTCATAGCCCCCCTTCTCGTTGGGCTCATCCTTCGCCGCGACCCCTACCCGCTGCTCATTTTCTGCCTTAAAGAAAGCGGTCTCACGGCCTTCTTTACTAGAAGCTCCGCGGCAAACATTCCCGTGAACATGGAAGCCTGCGAAAAGCTCAAGCTCGACCGCGAATTCTACTCGGTCTCGATTCCCCTGGGCGCAACCATCAACATGGACGGGGCCGCAATCACCATCGCCGTGATGACGCTTGCTGCGGCCCACACGCTTGGAATCTCTGTTGATTTTCCGACTGCACTCACGCTCTGCGTTGTGGCAACGATTGGGGCCTGCGGCGCAAGCGGTATTGCCGGTGGATCCCTGTTCCTCATCCCCTTGGCCTGCTCTTTCCTAGGCATTTCGAACGAAATTGCAATGCAGGTGGTGGCGGTAGGCTTTATTATCGGAGTTGTGCAGGACAGCCTCGAAACCGCGCTCAATTCCTCGACGGATGTTCTCTATACGGCCGCCGCCGAATACAGCGGCTGGATAGCCGAAGGCAAGCACCTACCTCGCCGGTTCCGCTAAGAAACTCCACAAAAAGCCTCAAAAGAGCCTTGTCAGCATAAAATATTCCAAGTTGAAATATACCTGTTCCCTCAAAAAAAGTTATTTTCTTGTATAGAAAGCACTATGGTTGTCAACAAGAGACCGATACACCGAAGCTTATTTATAGGATGCGTCATTTTCATCGCATTCATGTGTCTCCTGTTTTCTGTACAGGCATACTACTCCTACTCAAAGACGCTCTACTCCCGCTACAATGAAAAATTGAGCAGTCTTTTAAACCACATCACAAGGCATATCGACCTAGACGACCTATACCAAAGCGTCATTACGGGAGAAAAGAGCGAAAAATACCCACAGGTACAGGAACTTTTGAACAGCATTGTCGATGAATTTAACCTGTTCTACCTTTACTCCGGCTTTGTCCGCGGCAAGCAGATGGTCAACATCTGTTCGGCAACAAGCGAAGAAGAACGCTCTCGGGGTGAGCAGGACATGGAACTTCTCGAAACAAGCGACGCCTATCCAGAAGAGGAACTGAAGAAATTCTCCACGGCGACATCACTAGACGAAATATCGTTCTTTGAAGAGACCTCCGAATGGGGAGCCGCCTATACCGCCTGCAAGCCCTTGGTAAACTCCACGGGAGTCCACTACGGTGTCTTGTGCGCAGACATTTCTACGGAAGCTCTCCACAAGGCTCTACACAAGTCGATTTTCTACAGCATCCTTTTGACTCTTGGTACAGGAATTCTATTTGCAACAATCCTTATCTTCTGGTTACGCAGAAATGTGACGGGACCAATCGTCGCTCTCGAAAAGAGCGTCCAGAAATTTGCCGAACAGAGCCACAGGAACAAGGACCTAGCAGCCCTGGTCTTTGACTCCCCCGACATCAATACCCATAACGAAGTGGAATCCCTTTCGAACGCCATCACCAAGATGACCGAAGACATGAAGGTGTATGTGCAAGACATCGTGAAAGCGGAACAGACCGCAAAGAGTGCGCAGGAAAAAGCGGACAACATGACGATGCTTGCCTATAAGGACGCGCTCACGCATGTGGGCAGTAAGATTGCATACGACAATGCCGCCAGGGCGCTTGCAAAAGACGTTGCAGACAACAGTATCTCCGAATTTGGCATCGTGATGATTGACCTAAACAACTTGAAGGTCATCAACGACAGCTACGGACACGCAAATGGAAACACCTACATTTCAGGGGCTTGCCACATCATCTGCACCATCTTCAGGCACTCTCCGGTATTCCGCATCGGGGGCGACGAATTCATCGTCATTCTCAAGAACGACGACTATGCGGTGCGACAAAAGCTTGTCGATCAGGCTCGTCAAAAATTCTTCGAGACCGAAAACGACAACTCCAAGGAACCCTGGGAACGGTATTCCGTCGCCATTGGCATCGCCGAATATAAGGCCGGTGACACAATCGAAAACGTATTCACTCGGGCCGACGAAGACATGTACCAGAACAAGCAGAATATGAAAAAAGCCAGAGTTTAGTTGGTAGGACTTTTCATCGCGATGCTTGAACATCTGAATTTCAATTTTTCCTTCTACGACTGGCTGCTAATCATCATGGTCACGGCACTCGGCACATTGAGCGCCTACCTGAAAGACCCACAGCTTAAAGCCGTCACGGCGACAATACCTATCCCCTGCGGTTTTGCCTACCTGGCGGTCGGGCTTCCCATGGGAGCGGCCAATGCAATTTCAGGGTTCATGTGCCTTCTGTATGTGCACATTGTACGCATACTCCACTACAAGGTGAAGATTCCCATCGTTCCAAGCATCATCGCTGGACTCGCCTTCTTTGTGGCACTCGGGACATTCCTGATGCCACGCGTTCCCGACACTGAGCCCGTATTCATCGGGGCCTGCATATTCGACTTCATCGTGGGGGTGGTCCTTTTCCAGACGCAGTCCTACAAATCGGGTGTGCGCTACAAGACGCCTCTGCCCGTCTACATCAAGGCGCCGGCCATCGCAGGGGTTGTCGGCGGGCTCATGTTGATTAAGCGACTGATGGGAGGATTCTGCACCAGTTTTCCGATGATGAACTCCATCGTAAGCTACGAAAGCCGCTACTCGCTCGGCGACCAGTGCCGTCAGCTGCCGCTGTTCCTAATCGCAGGGCCGTTCATGTTTATCGAGATGCACTTTATCGAGACGCGCCTCGGCTGGAATCACTGGATTGTGCTCCTATGCGGATACATCCTCTTTGCGGCCATCTACTGGCCCTTGAACAAGGAACTCAAGCGTCGCAACGAAAATGCGGAAAGACAGTACAGTAGCAGGGCCTGATTTACGGAAAGTTTTTCTATCTTCGTATACATGGCTCGCAAATTCCTACTCTGCTTTCACGATTTCAATGTCTGGAACTACCAAAAAACGGTTCCCGTTCTTGAAGAACTCAAGGATTTGCTAGGGGCTCCATTCAACATTTTGGTCATCCCCGATACCGAGAAAGCACCTACTGATGCGATTGAAGGGTTCAAAAAAGAGCTCTTCAAGCTCAAGGAAGAAGGTTTCGAGCTTGCTCTCCACGGCTACAAGCACAAGGCCGAGTTCAGCCAGGGGCGAAACTACATGGGACTTGTCAGCATGAACCTGACCCATGGCGAAGCCGAATTTGCAGGACTCAGCGAATACGAATCCTCTCGACTTCTGCATGCAGGCCTCTCTGCCTGGGCATCCCTTTTGGGAAAAGATACGAAACCCGCCGCATTTATCCCGCCTACCTGGTACAGCAACAAGTTTTTGCCTAGCCAGGTCCACGCCGAAAAAATGCTCTACGAAGACCGTTACTCCCTCGTAAGCGCCGGGGGAAAGCGATATGTCTCTCCTGTAGCAAGCTTTGCAGGCATTCCGGGCTTTCTGTTGAGGCCCGCCTTCAAGTTCGGGGAAATCATCCTGAAAGTTCCGGTTGGACTCCCCCGTATTGCGCTCCACCCAGTCGACTTTCCGCAACGCCAAACGGAAGTCCACAACCTTATCCGAACTGCACTGGGCAACGGAAGAAAGCCGGTTCTTTACAGCGATTTGTAATGGAACATAAATAACACTAAGGCTACACATAATCTTGCCTGATGAGCCAGATTTTTCTAAATTGCTCATCACTATGAGCTTAAAATTTGATACCCCCATTACCGAAGTTCCGCTGTTCCACCAGGGCAAAGTACGCGACATGTACGACCTGGGCGACAGCTTCCTGATGGTCGCCAGCGACCGTCTTTCCGCTTTTGACGTGGTGCTCCCCACCCCGATTCCTGGTAAGGGCAAAATCCTCAACCAGCTTTCGCTGTTCTGGTTCCAGCACCTCGGCATGAAGAACCACCTCATCACCGCCGACGTGAACGAATACCCGGCCGTTTTGAAGAAGCACGCCGACTACCTCCGCGGCCGTTCCATGATCGTGAAGAAGGCCCACCGCCATTCCGTGGAATGCATCGTGCGCGGCTACATCGTGGGTTCTGGCTGGAAGGACTACCAGAAGACCGGCAAGATCTGCGGTCACGTTCTCCCGGAAGGCCTGCAGCTCTGCCAGAAGCTGGAAAAGCCGCTCTACACGCCGAGCACCAAGCCCGACGTTGGTCACGACGAAAACATCAGCTTTGAACAGACTTTCGATATCGTGGGCGAAAAGGTTGCAACCACACTCCGCGACATGTCTTTGGACATCTACACGAAGGCCCGCGACTACGCCGCAAGCAAGGGCATCATCCTTGCCGACACCAAGTTCGAATTCGGTGAAATCGACGGCGAAACCATCCTCATCGACGAAGTGCTCACGCCGGACTCCAGCCGTTACTGGCCAGCCGACAAGTACCAGGTGGGCAAGAACCAGGAAAGCTTCGACAAGCAGTACGTTCGCGACTGGCTCGAAACTCTCGACTGGGGCAAGACCTATCCGGGTCCGGAAATCCCTGCCGACGTGGTGAAGAACACGCTCGCCAAGTACGAAGAAATCTTCGTGCGCCTCACCGGCAAGCAGCCGGAATTGTAATGAGGCCACTCGGCTCTATCGCAAAATAGAACCTTTCAAGATGCCCGATTCTATCGGGCATTTTTTGTTATATTTAAGGCACGCCATCGACGACCCGGAAAAACCTTCCGATAGCCGCCAGACGAGAACGGAGACGGACACGATAACATCTGTGAACCGCCCCGACCTATAAGGCAAAATTAGGCACAACGATGGACATCAAGATTCTACAGCAGCCCGACGACGTTACCTGCGGGCCGACTAGCCTACAGGCGGTCTACAACCACCTCGGCTACAAAATTTCTCTGAAGCAACTGATTTCTGAAATTGAGTTCTTGGAAGATGGTGGAACCCTCGGCGTTTTCCTCGGAATCGACGCGCTCAAACGTGGATTCAAGGTGACTATTCATTCGTATAACCTGACGCTTTTGGACCCCACCTGGAGCGAGCTTTCCATGCCAGAACTCAAGGCTAAGCTTGAACTTTTGCACAAGGCGAAGCACGCCCCCAAGCTCCGCAAGGCAATCGAAGCCTACATCCGCTTTATCGACTTGGGCGGAACCGTGGCATTTTCTGACCTGCGTGCAGCCATGTTCGAAAAGTACTTCAAGAAGGGCGTACCCGTGCTCTGCGGGCTTTCGGCCACTTACCTGTACCGCAGCATGCGCGAATTCACCGGAGCTGATGACAAGTCCGTCTTCGACGACATTCATGGCGAGCCCATGGGGCACTTCGTCGTAGTTTACGGAATCGACGACAAGAAACAGTTCATGGTCGCCGACCCCGACGGCACCAACCCCCTCCACAAGACACCTTACTACAAGGTGGACAAGTTCCGACTGCTCCACAGCATCTTGCTCGGCGTCATGACGTACGACGGCAACGTGCTTGTTATAGAGAATAAGAAATAACGGCATAGAATCATGAAAAAACTGATTGTGGTGAACAATCCCAAGCACTGGAAATTGCACGTTCCAGGCATCGATATCATTTCGGCACAGGACTACCTGATTTCGAGCAAGTACACTAACGAACGCAACCTGCGCGTATTCAACCTTTGCCGCGATTACAACTACCAGAGCAAAGGCTACTACGTGTCGTTGCTGGCCGAGGCCCGCGGGCACAAGGTAATTCCGGGCGTCAAAAACATGCGGGACTTCAAAGCTCCGGCAGTCATCAAGCACATTTCCGACGAAATTGACAACCTGATCCAAAAGAGCTTCCACAAACTGACGGGTACGGAGTTCGTACTTTCGATTTACTTCGGTCAGAACGTGAGCCCGCAATACCTGGAGCTTTCGCAGGAACTTTATCGTTTGTTCCAGGCACCACTTCTGCGTGCAAAATTCGTATTCAAGCAGAAGTGGTTTATCCAGAGCATCCGCCCCATTTGCGTGGATGAAATTCCCGAATCGCACATGGAATTCGTCGATAAATTTGCGCAGGAATATTTTGAAAAAACACGCTACGCCACCAGTAAAGAAGAAGACTACCTGTACGACTTAGGCATTCTCACGAACCCAGATGAAGTCGAGCCGCCGAGCAATGCGCAGGCGATTCAGAACTTTATCAAGGCTGCCGAAGAAACGGGATTCCGCGTGGAGATGATTACCAAGAAGGACTACCCGCGCGTAGGCGAATTTGACGCCATCTTTATCCGCGAAACCACCAACGTGAACCATTACACTTACAGTTTCGCCCGCCGAGCCCAGTCGCAAGGCATTGCCGTCATTGACGATCCGGACAGCATTCTGCGCTGCTCCAACAAGGTGTATTTGCAAGAACTGATGCAGGCGGCCAAGATTCATTCGCCGAAGACGATTATCGCCCATGCCGAAAACCGCCATACGCTGGCCAAGGAAATTGGCTTCCCGATGGTGATCAAGTCGCCCGATTCGAGCTTTTCGATGGGCGTGAAGAAGGCGACCAACAAGGAAGAACTGGAACAGATTCTCGACGAAATGTTCCAGCACAGCGACCTGCTGATTGCCCAAGAATTCACCCCGACGGAATTCGACTGGCGCGTGGGCGTTCTGGACGGCAAGCCGCTCTACGCCTGCAAGTACCACATGGCCAAGGGCCACTGGCAAATCTACAACTGGGAAAGCAACGACAAGCAAAGCGAAGAATTTTCGGGCAAGTGCGAAAGCATTCCTATCGAGATGGTTCCGCATGGAATCGTAAAAACCGCCCTCAAGATTTGCAGCCTCATCGGCAACGGCCTCTATGGAGTCGATTTGAAGGAATGGCACGGTCACCCGATTGTGATTGAAGTGAACGACAACCCGAGTATCGACGCAGGAATTGAAGATGGCGTGGGCAAGAGCAAGGTTTACCTTGCCGTCATGAGGTCGCTGCGTCACCGCATCGAAGAACGCATGAACGCCGCACAGCATAAACTGCAAATGCACGAGAGAGAATGGTTTTAGAGGTATGAGGTCGGCACTTCGTGCCTTTGAGGTATGGGCACGCACCTGCGGTGCTTTGAGTCTCAATAATCGCGCCATTGGCGCCAAATTAAAAGCACAAAGTGCAACGCACGACCTCAGAGCGAGTTTACGAGCGAGCTCATAGCTCATTACTTAGAGGTTTTTTATGAATTACAAACTTTGGCAACGCTACGGCATCGAGATGGAATACATGATCGTGGATCGTGATTCCTTGAATGTTCTCCCCCGCGCCGATGTTCCGCTTGGAAAAGACAAGAACGGCGAACAGCTCTCTGACGTGGAACACGGGCCCATTGGGCTTTCTAACGAGCTGGTGAGCCATGTGCTGGAATTCAAGTGCGCACAGCCTGTCGATAGCCTGAAGCACTTGGGCAAGACATTCCATCACGAAATTTTGAAGGCGAACGAATCACTCAAAAGCATTAACGCGATGCTCTTGCCCACGGCGGCCCACCCCTTTATGGACCCCGCCGAGATGAAACTTTGGCCTTACGACTGTCTGGACATTTACGAAACTTACGACCGTATCTTTAACTGCAAGGGTCACGGCTGGGCGAACCTGCAATCCACCCATATCAATTTATCTTTTAACGGTGACGAGGAATTCGGAAAACTGCACGCCGCCATTCGCGCGCTGCTACCGCTGATTCCCGCCGTGGCAGCCTCTAGCCCGTTTTTAGACAGCAAATACTGCGGATTCCTAGATGGACGAATCGAAACATATCGCCACAACCAGGAAAAAATCCCGAGCATTACGGGCAAGGTGATTCCCGAAGCGGTCTTTACCTACAAGGATTACGAAGAGCAGATTTTTAACCGCGTAAAAGCCGACATTGCTCCTTACGATCCGGAACATTTGCTGAATCATTTCTTCTTGAACAGCCGCGGAGCCATCGCCCGATTTGACCGCGGAGCCATTGAAATCCGTCTGGTTGACATTCAGGAATGCCCCGATGCCGACATTGCCATTGCCGAATGGGAAGTCGCCGTACTCAAGGGTCTTGCGGAAGGCGCATTTGCCAGCGAAACTCAAATTCGCGCCCTCGATACCGATGCACTCGCCAAGATTCTACTCACAACGACAAAATCCGCCGAAAAGACTGTGATTGCCGACCGCGATTTCTTGAAAATTTGGAAGATTGATGCAAGCGAAGTCACCGCCAGCGAACTCATCCAAAAAATCACGGACTGTGTCAAAGCCAAGATCAGCAGCCACTCGCAGGAACTTCTGCAGATGATGTTCAAGCGCGGAACACTCGCCAGCGCCCTCGTGAAAGCCATCGGTGCAGACCCCGACCGCGACGATTTTGTATATGAATACGGCCGCCTCGCCCACTGCCTCGCGGAAAATAAACTGTACGGAATTGATTGATGAAACAATCCGCGCGCGAAATACTCATCCTCACTTGCGAGCATGCGAGCAATCGCCTGCCCGCTGCGTTCAAGAAGGCCGTTCCTGCCGAGGTTCTAAAGACGCACCTGGCCTACGATATCGGGGCAGTTCAGGTTTTCCGCAAGTTGGTGAAGTTCGCCAAGCCGGAATTTTACTGCGAAGGAAAGTTCTCGCGCTTGTTCGTGGACCTGAATCGCACTATCACCAACAAGAGCGCTTTTAGCGAATACTACGATGCGCTCGACAAAGCTACGGCCGCAAAGGCAAAAGCACAAGCCACCGCCTACTGGAGCGAATACCGCACTGCCATTGAAAAATTCGTGAATGCAAACACCAAGAAAGAAATCATTCACCTCGGCATTCACAGCTTTACGCCTGAATTGAACGGCAAAGTCCGCAACACCGACATCGGAATTCTCTACGACCCCGCACGACCGCAAGAACGCGCCTACGCAAACGTCATCAAGGCCGAAATCAAGCGTCTCTACCCCGCCATGAAAGTCCGCTTCAACTACCCGTACAAAGGCACTTCCGACGGGCTCACCACCACGCTCCGAAAAAAATTCGGCCCGCGCTATGTGGGCATCGAGATTGAGATCAATCAGAAATTTTTTCAGCGGTGAGGTTCGAGCTATGAGGTCGGCGCGAAGCGCCTTTGAGCTCGTTTCACTTTGAGTTTTCCAAACAAAAGAGCTCTAGGATTATTCCTAGAACTCTTTCACTCAAAGTCTGCCAAAGGCAGACGTGCTCACACCTCAAAGGCTCCCTTCGGGGAGCCGTGCTCATACCTACTACAGGCAATGAGCCCTTAATTCTTCATCGCTGAGCGTGCTGAGGTATGCAGGCGGCACGTCGAGAATGGTCTTGCAACCGGTCTGGCCGTTAGCCTTCATGCGGAGTGCTGCGCGGGCGTAAGCCACGAGAACGCTCGTCGTGAATTCCGGGTTGGAATCGAGCTTCAGGCTGTATTCGATCACGTGGGTGTGTTCATTGTTCATGCCGGTCTTGCCGGTACGGATCACGAAACCGCCGTGAGCGAGCCCGCTGTGGTTCTTGTTGAATTCTTCTTCGCTGATGAAGTTCACCGTGGTGTCGTATTCGTCGAAGTAGTTCGGCATCGTCTTGATGGCGTTCTCGATGTAGGCCTTGTCGGCACCTTCTTCGGCCACCACGTAAACGAGACGCGTGTGCTTCTGGCGGGTGGTGAGTTCCGGCATGGAACCGCTACGCACGGCTTCGAGAGCCGCTTCCACCGGGCAGGTGTACTGCTTCGCGTTCTTCACGCCCTTGATGCGGCGGACAGCGTCGCTGTGGCCCTGGCTAACGCCCTTGCCCCAGAACGTGTAGTCCTTGCCTTCCGGAAGGATGGACTGGGCGTACACGCGGTTCAGGCTGAACATGCCCGGGTCCCAACCCACAGAAATCATCGCGATGTTGCCGGCAGACTTGGCGGCAGCGTCGACGGCGGCGAAATGCTGCGGAATCTTGGCGTGCGTGTCGAAGGAATCGATCACGTTGAACATGGCGGCGTACTTCGGGGTGAGCACCGGCAGGTCGGTAGCGGAGCCGCCACAGATGATGAGCAGGTCCACCTTGCCTTTCCAGGCTTCCATTTCAGAGACGTTCAGCACTGGAACGCCCGCCGTCTGGATCTTGACCGTAGAGGGGTCGCGACGCGTGAAAACGGCGACGAGTTCCATATCCGGAGCCTGCTTCACGGCGCATTCCACACCGCGACCCAGGTTTCCGTAACCGAGAATAGCAATCTTTGCCATAACAATATCCTTGTTAAAAATTTTTGCGTAGAAAATATAGGAAAAGTGGTCAGTAAACAGTGGTTAGTGGTTAGGGATGAGAGAGAAATTCATATCAAATTGGTAGGGGGAAGGCTCCCCCTGGCTGCAGCCTCGCCCTTCTGTCATCCTGAGCGGAGAGCCGAGGGCTCGAAGTCGAAGGATCCAGGGCAAGTCTTCCGCCACCCCCTCGAGCGGGCCCTCAAACGCCGGCCCGTAACGCCCCGGCATCTCAAAAAAATCATTCAACTGTTAATTTTTGACAGTTGTTTGAATGTATATTAAGGTTTATAGCAACATTTTTTGCTTCGTCAGCATTTTCCCCTCAAGTCAATAGGAGGATAACAGCATGGATAAAGGAAAAGCAAGGACCGATTTTGAGGTATGGGTTCCAAATGAGGAGGGAATCAAATTATGTCCTCTCATAGAAGCAATCGCAAAGTTTCAAAAAAATGGCCTATACAAGTTGCCCTTTGGTTGGCGTAGGGGACTAATAGTTCCTCTTGTTGGTGATGAACCAGATTTCGATGACAAGATCACTCGAAAAAATTGCAATTGTGCAGGATCTCCATTTGTTCATATTGATATAGCACCTTGTGCACTCGTTGTTCGTCATTGGGAATTATGTGAAATAGACAACAATTCAAGCGATTTTGTTCAAATTAACAAATGGGATTTAATAGAATATGAGGAACCATCTTTCGATGCCATAACAGATTGGATTATCCAAACAAGGCTTCGTCATGCAAAACAAGAAACAGATGAAGATTATCAAGTAACTCAGGTTTTCAAATAGTTATCTGGATCTTTGGACGCCATGAACAAAATTGAAAACGCCTCTAACTGGTCAAAAGAACGCCTCGATGCGGAACTCGAGAAAGGCTACAATGACATGCTGAAAGGTCGCATCACACCCTGGAACGACATATACGCTAAACTCTCTGAAGCCATCTCCGAAATCAAAAACGGATCACAAGGGGCTGATGCGGAAAAATTCATCAAGAGCCTTAATTTTTGACAAAATCTGTTAAAAACCACCTGTATTTTTGACAAAAAGTTATATATTTTTATTGTATTTTTGACGGAATGGTTGGACAATGTCTGCCGATGTCCGAAAGAAATACGAGGTTTAGACGCAATCCTTTTATATTCCCGTGCTGCCAAAGCCGCCGCGGTCGGTGCCGTCAAGCGGACCTTCCTCGAAGGTAAGCGTCGGTTGCTGCTCCATGATGCGGAACTGAGCGATGCGGCTCCCCTTCTCGATGGTCACGTCGCGGGTGGCATAGACAGGCATTTTCCACCAGTCGTTTGCGCCGCAGTAGCTGGAATCCACCACGCCCACGGAATTCGCCTGCAGAATGCCGAAATTCTTGAACGTAGAACTGCGCGGGGCGATATGCGCCTCGTAACCCTCGGGCAACTTCATCGCGACCCCCAGGTGAATCAAGCGGAACTCCCCCGCCTTGAGCGTCACGGTCTCCGCCGCCGCAAGGTCAATCCAGTCGGACTTGCCGCCAATGTAAGTGAGTTTCGGGATGGAATCATCCAAATACTGAATTTTGATCGTCTTCGTGGTCATGGAGCAAATATACATTCAGGCACCGACGCAGATAAATTCAAGCAGCATTTTTTCTATCTTTGAGATGAAAAAAAATGAGGAACACATGGATTCTCTGCTTAAACCTTTTATGAATTCCCGCAAGGTGTATGTGCCGGGAAAAATGTACCCGGACATCCGCGTGGGAATGCGCGAAATTTTGACTGAAGACCCTGAAACGCCTGTCATAACGGTGTACGATACGAGTGGCCCCTACAGCGATGTAGACGCCAAGCTCGACGTGACGAAGGGAATTGAACGTTTTCGCGAGCCCTGGATTATGGAACGTGGCGACGCCGAACAGCTGGACTACATGACGTCTGCTTATGGACGCGCCCGCCGTGCAAACCACGAGCTGGACCACCTGCGCTTTAACGCAGAACACCACCCGCTCCGCGCGAAGCAGGGGCATCACCTGACGCAGCTCGACTACGCCCGCAAGGGAATCGTCACCAAGGAAATGGAATACGTAGCAATACGTGAAAACCAGCGCCTTGACGAGTTGCAAGCTCAGGGCAAAATCAAGATTGAAGGCTCCCCCATTACGCCGGAATTCGTGCGCGACGAAATCGCCGCGGGCCGTGCGATTCTGCCGGGGAACATCAACCACCCGGAATGCGAGCCGATGATTATCGGCAACCGCTTCCTCACGAAAATCAACAGCAACATCGGAAACTCCGCCATCACCTCTTCTATCGAAGAAGAAGTCGAGAAGATGGCCTGGTCGGTGCGCTGGGGTGCCGACACCGTGATGGACCTTTCCACCGGAAAGCACATCCACGAAACGCGCGAATGGATTATCCGCAACAGCCCCGTACCTATCGGCACAGTGCCTATTTACCAGGCGCTCGAAAAGGTGAACGGCAAGGCCGAAGAACTCACGTGGGAACTGTACCGCGACACGCTCATTGAGCAGGCGGAACAGGGCGTGGACTACTTCACGATTCACGCGGGCCTGTTGCTGGAACACATTCCGCTGACCGCCAAGCGCACCACGGGTATCGTGAGCCGCGGCGGTTCCATCCTAGCCCTCTGGCAGATGCGCCACCACCAGCAGAACTTCTTGTACACGCACTTCCGCGAAATCTGCGAGATTCTCGCCACATACGACGTTGCCGTTTCTTTGGGCGATGGTCTGCGTCCGGGAAGCCTCGCCGACGCCAACGACGCGGCCCAGTTCGGAGAACTGGACACGCTTGGCGAGCTCACGAAGATTGCCTGGGAATACGGCGTGCAGGTGATTATCGAAGGCCCGGGCCACGTGCCCATGCACAAGATTCAGGACAACATGGCACGCCAGCTCGAAAAGTGCCACGGCGCCCCGTTCTACACGCTCGGCCCCCTCACCACCGACATTGCCCCCGGTTACGACCACATTACGTCGGCCATCGGCGCGGCACAAATCGGCTGGTACGGCACCGCGATGCTCTGCTACGTGACGCCCAAGGAACACCTCGGGCTCCCCGACCGCGACGATGTGCGCGCGGGTGTGGTCACCTACAAGCTCGCCGCCCATGCGGCCGACCTTGCAAAGGGCCATTTCGCAGCCCAGTTCCGCGACGACGCCCTTTCGCGCGCTCGCTTTGACTTCCGCTGGAACGACCAGTTCGCGCTGTCGCTCGACCCCGAGAAGGCGATGGAATTCCACGACAAGACGCTCCCCGGCAGCCAGGCCAAGGCAAGCCACTTCTGCAGCATGTGCGGGCCGAACTTCTGCAGCATGCGCATTACGCGCGCCGTGCGGAATTTCGTGGCAACCGGCGAAGTCGGCGACGTTTAGTCAACCACGCTAATTCAAAAAATAATGCGGCCAATTAGTTTTGGTCGCATTTTTGATTTTATTTTCCGATGTTCTTGAAATTAGGAACGAGCTTTACGCACGCCGTATCTTTCGGGACATTTCTATAGATTTGAAGCTCTTTTTCAAAAAATCCCTTGGCGGCAGCGCTAACAGTCCACTTGCTACCTGCCGGGCAATTTCCCAACGGAACCCTAGATACTGCGGAAAAACGTGTTCCCGAAAATTTGTAGTCAAACCAATCCGTTGAAACGGAATCCGCCAACTGCAACGCTTTTGCGCCACCAACGTTTTTCTTCTGGGCAAAATAAGATTTTTGCGCCGTAATATATGCGAGAGACTTTTGCTGCAATTCTTCCACCGCACCGTCTATTGAAGCAGCCTTCACCTTTTCATGGCAATTGGAAATGCCAAAAATAAGGACAACTACAGCGAAAACAACCGCAAATGGAATCGCAAGTTTCTTGAGCGGGACTTCGCCCAACTTGGTAAACACCTCCTTCAAAGATGTCTCCGACTGACCATCAGCGACTTCGCCTGTTTCCCACTTGAGAAGCTTAAGTGCCACAAGTACATGTGCCATCTGCTTCGGCAAAGCAAAGCAGATCAAGGCCACCGCAAGAAAAACGATAGCGACCACCAACAGGACCGTCAAGGCCGTTTCTGCCTGCGGAAGAAGCGCCTGCACATCCTTGAGCAGCTTGAGCAGTTGCTTGTCCTGCGCAAAGTTCTGTGCGGCAAACTGCCCCGTAAAGTTGTTGTAGCGGGCAAGCCCAAGCTTGATTCCGTCGGCAGCCATCGTGAGCACTGCGGCAAGCACCCGCTGTAGCAGCAGGAACACCATGCCCATCAGCGCAACGAGCGATGCAACAAGCCGCATCGTACGCACCGGGGTTAGCCCAAACATTTTCACCCCTTTTTCTTCGGATTCCGTTGCCATTTAATTTATGCCCATGAGTTCTTTCGCCAACTTCTTGGCGGTGGTAAAGTCGGCCTTGCCCGTACCGAGCTTGGGCACTTTTTCCACCTTGAATGCAGCAGACGGAAGCATGATCGGCGGGAAGTTGCTTGCGCGAAGTTCCGAAAGCACATCCTTCGGCTCCTTTTCGCCCTGATACAAGAGCACGATCTTTTCACCCTTCGCCGAATCGGGAACTGTCGTAATCAGGTAGTCGCAGCCTTCAAGCACCGGCGTGTCCTGGATCTTCTTTTCGACGGCGCCCAGGCTCACCATTTCACCACCGAGCTTAGCAAAGCGGCTGTAGCGGTCCACAATCGTAAGGAACCCATCTTCGTCGAGGAATCCCTTATCGCCCGTGCGGTAGTAACGAATTCCGTTGATCTTGACAATCACGCTATCCGTGCGTTCCTGATCCTTCAGGTAGCCCTGCATCACCTGACATCCACCGATCAGAATCATGCCCGCCTCCCCTGTCGGAAGCGGAACATTCGTTTCGGGATCCACAATCAGGAACTGCGTACCGGGAAGTGCCGGGCCAACCGTACCGGGTTTGTTGTTTACCTGCATGGTCATGTAGTCGTTATGCAGCGTATTTTCGGTATTTACAGACGCCACCGGGGCCGTTTCGGTGCAGCCGTAGCCTTCAAAGATTTCCTTACCGAACTTCAGACGGAAAGCCGTCGCCAGTTCCGGGCGCAAGGCTTCTGCACCGGCAATGATCATGCGCACATACTTAAACACGAGCGGATGCACATAGCGGCTCACCGTAAAGGCGCGCAAGAAGGTGGGGGTCGCCACCATGCAAGTCACATGGAATTCCGAACAAGCTCTCGCCATCGTCTTTACATCGGTCGGGTCAGCCACGGCCACAATCGGGCAGCCTTCGGTCAAGTTCAGAAGGGTTGTCACCGTAAGGCCGAAGCTGTGGAACAGAGGAAGCTCCGAAAGCATCACATCGCCGCGGCTCACATTAATGATACAGGCGAGCTGCTGGATATTGCCCATCAGGTTCCTATGAGAGAGCAACACTCCCTTGGGAGTTCCTTCGGAACCAGAACTGAACACGATGACAGCGGTATCGTCGATCTTCATGCGTTTGCAGAACAGGAAAATGATCAACCAGGCTGGCATCACGATGCAAGCAAAGAGCAGAGCCGCAATCTTTGCCTTCGGGATTTCCTTCATCAGGTCTTCGGCATATAGGATCTGCACCTTGTCCGATGCCACCTGAGAATAGTCGTTACCTCTCCCCTTCAGCTTCTGGATAAACTGCCTACTCGAAATCACCGTCTTCACGTCGGCCCTTTCGCAGCAAAACTTTACGTTGTCCACAGAAGACGTGTAGTTCAGGTTCACATTCGTCTTGCCCATGACCCAAAGCACCAGGTTCACGATCACTCCGGCAGGGCTCGGCGGGAGCATGATGCCGATATTCTGCTCGTCCTTCCCGAGTTTCTTCTTCAAAAGCCCGCGGAACGCCATTACGGCGCCCATCAGCTTGTAACCCGAAAAGTGTTTGCCGTCGGGGCTGTAAATGGCAGGCCCATGCTTCACATAGCGTTTGCAGGTACGAATCCAGGATGCCGCAATCGGATGCACAAACTTGACCGCATACTTCCATGCATCAATCGAAATTTTACGAATAATGGCACGGACCTCGTTAGGCGGAGTATTCGAAGGAATGGGTTCACCAAAGGCAACCGTCACCGCGCGATCCGAAGACGCACCGAACATGTCGGAGCCGCTATAGCTGAAGTTCGATCCCCACAATCCCTGGATATAGAAGGGAACGACGACTGCATCGGTATCATCAACAGCCGAAGAGTAATCGATATTGAACGGTTCCACATGCGGAGACTTGGACACCTCGCCCGTCGGGAATATGACGACCGCCTTACCCGCCAAGAGCTCTTCATGAATTCGGTCCATCGCCTCTTTCGGGTTATTATTGTCAATGCGAATCATGCCCAAGCGCTTGAGAACCGCACGCAGGTACCACTTTTCAAAGTGGTCCTTGTTGCTTGCAATGCAAAGCGGACGAGGAGACGCCATCTGAATCATCGCCCAGTCGATAAAGCTGTGGTGGTTACCGACCAAGAGCACCGGACCTTCGTTCGGAATGTTCTGCACGCCAAGCACGCGAATGCGGTAGCGGTTGAACACCAGCTTGAGCATGGTACGCAAGAGAGCCTGCGGCAGGTTCGAAATCGTCCAGACGAACACCACCAGAGACACCAGCGCAATTCCTAGGAAATACAGCTGCGGACGGATATGGGTATAATGTACCATCACCGAGAACAGGAACAGGAACGCAATCAGGACAATCGCCTGAATCATGTTGGCAAGCGCAAGCACCGAGCCCGAATTGTTGGGGCGCGTATTGTACTGCAGCAGCGCATTCACCGGCACCAGGAATAACCCACCAAAAATACCGGTCAGGGAATAAAGGATCACCAGTGCAAACGGGTTCACAAGGAACGGCACCAGGAACATGCACACGGACACCCCGATCATGCCCATCGGGATAAAGCCCGTTTCAATAAAGTCGCGGGACTTAGCAGCAGCAATCACAGAACCCACCATAAGACCCACAAAGGCAAACGCCAGGTAGTTCTGGATGGTGTCGATATCATAAGAACCCGACACGTCCTGATACATGAGCACGAACACCTGCGCCAGGGCCCAAAACATCGAAAGGGCGATGATGGATGCACGGAGCGTCGGCACGCGCCAACCCAGACTCAGATGCTTTTTGACATTCTGGATGTTCACGTTCTTGTTTTCGTACTTGACCCGAGGCACCAAGAAGCTAGACACCGTACCTAGCACTCCAACGCCCGCCAAAATCCAAGGAATCACAATCGACTTGGATGTAATCAGGTGCACCGCCGCATAGGACTGGAGCGACTCCAAGTTAATCAGGTTCACGCCGGTCACAGCAAGCCAAGAAGCACAAACGATGCCGCACAATCCAAAAATCTGTAGGAACGCATTCGCATAGCTCAAGTTACGCACGCCGAACATTTCTTTAAGGATGCCATACTTGGCGGCACTGTGGACCGCAAAGCCACAGCTAAGGCCTATAGAGAGCCAGAACGCCACTCGAGGGCAGTTACAGGTGACCAGCACCGCCTGCGCAACCACAAACAGGGTCATCGAGAGTGCCGACCACGCTAGCACCTTGTTCTTGGAGAACCTATTGGTAAAGAATCCCGCAAAAAATACCATCAAGATGTAAGGTGCCAGGAAGAAGATTTGCAGCATGAACGCCTGCCAGGTCTGCCCCGATTCAACATTGGTAAACGACCCTGACAAGATCTTCTGGGCATAAATGAACACGCCCATCTGCACAAAAGTCATTGCGAGAACAGACAGGAAATAGCGCACTGCGCCTTTAATTTTCCACATACAAAACCTTCAATAAAGATTCCTATTTTGGGGGAAAATTTAAAAAATTCAACGCCGCTTTTCTACTTGTTTCATCGCAATCTTTACAATGAAAGGGGTCGCGACGAAAATGAGCACATAGCCAACCACAAAGCATGCGATTTGGGACCCAACGAACATCGGAAGAAACGGGGGCTTCTGACCGGCGGGAATCAGCACAAAATAGGCAAAAACCACCATGACAGCCGTCATGAGCGGCGTATAGATCAGGTTTGCGACCATGCTTTCCACCAGATGGGTGGTCAATTTCCGCGGTTGCAGGTGAAATTTTCGACCCAAAGCGGCGTTCACCTTGCCCATGGGCACCACAAAGCCTATCGCAAAGCTGACGACAAAACTGAGCAAAAAGCTACCGAGCCAACCGATAAGAATCGGGGCAAGCGGCATTTCAGCGGGGCGCTCCGCCGTCGCAGTGCCAAAGACGCTCAGCGAAAAACTCATCAACAAAGCCATCATCAACGAAATTCTAAGGCCAAGAGCCTTCATTTGTGTTGGATTCGGACCGCGATTCGGAATTTCTGTGTTCATAAGCCCTCGTATCATTTTAATTTTTATTTACAAAATACTCAAATTTTGACATATAGGACAATATTTTTATAAAAAACCAAAAAAAAAGTGTTGATGGGATTTCAATTTGAAACAACAATGAGGTCTTTTGTGTTGGCATGATTTTTGCTAAATTTCGGTCGAAAAAAAGTGCCAATGGCACAAAAAATGTAAAACGAGAGCCCGATGGGCAAATTTTAAAGGATTATTTAGACATGGCAGAAGATTTGAATCAGCAGGAACCGACCGCAGAAGAAAAGGCAAAATTCGAAGCAGACGTGCTCAAGGCCGCCGAAGACGCAATGAAGATGGAGGCCGAGGCCAACAAGGCCGACACAGCCCAGGCAGATGCCGCGGAACGTCATTGCGAGGAGCAAGGCGACGAAGCAATCCAAAAAGAAGCATCAACCGAATCTGCTGAACAGCCCGCGGAACCCGCTGCCGAAGACCCGACTGCCGCGCTCAAGGCTGCCCTTGCCGATGCCAACGACCGGAACCTCCGCCTGATGGCCGAATTCGACAACTACCGCCGCCGTACCGCCAAGGAACAGCTGGAACTCATCGAGACGGCAAACGGCAAGCTTTTGGAGAAACTTTCCGAAGTGCAGGACAATTTCGAGCGCGCCTTCGCCAGCGAAAACAAGGCCCAGGATTTGGAAGCCTTCGAAAAAGGCATGCAGATGATTTACAACCAGTTCGCAAAGATTCTCACCGATGCAGGCCTCGAGCAAATCGACCCGACGGGTGCCGAATTCGACCCGAACATGCACGAAGCCCTGATGCAGCAGCCCAGTGAGACCGTGCCCGAAGGCCACGTAGTCACCGTGTTCCAGAAGGGCTACAAGCTCAAAAACAAAATCTTGAAGACCGCGAAAGTCATCGTCTCTTCCGGCAAATAAACCACTCCCCCATACGTGCTAAAAATACAGATCAGCACGCAACTGGCGAAACCATCACCCTCAACGACACCATAACGGTCGTCGTAAAAGTCTTCCTGGAAATCCCCGATGTCGGGGATTTCCTTATTGATTAACGCATGCTGCCGCTCACGCGGTAGCGATATTCGCGTCCGTTTTTCTTGAAACGGATGAACAAAGTCTGTTCCTTTTGGTCGTAATAGAGCTTTGGCTGTTGCGATTCTACGACCTGCAGGCGCGGCAAACCGCGGATTGCAATCGTACTATCCTGATTCGCGGAATTCATTTTAGACGAATCCTCCACGACAGAATCTTGCTTGCTCGTGTCAGGGGCGGGTTCCTGTGATTTAAGAATTTCAAGCATTTTTTCGGCATAGCGTTCGCCAAAAGTCTGGTAGCCTTCGCGAGAGAAATGCAATGTATAGCTAGGCTCCTTGATGGCCGGGCAGCCCTGTGCCGAAATCAGGTGGCCGTTCGGGATAAGGTCTGCCGCCTGTTTTACGGCATCGTTGCGCCATCCGAGGTCACCTGTCGGAGCAAGTTCACCAATCAGAATCGGAGTCTTTTCCGGGTCAAGTTCCAATTCGGCAATCAAGTCGTCGTAGACCTTTTTCACACGTTTCGGCCAATCGTTCATCTGGTAATCCGCTTCGCCCTGATGGAAGAGGAACCCCTTGATAACGCCTTTCTGCTTTGCGATTTTTCCCATTTCGACAATGCGCTTGTAAGCGTCGCCGCCGTATTCGTCCAGGTACTGAATCCACCAGGTGTCACCCTTATTTTTGGCGTTTTGCACGTAGGCTTTATTGCGGTCCTTGTCAAACAGATCAATGCTCTGCCCGCCAATCGCCACATTCGCAACGGCAACCATAATGCTATCCGGGAGTTCCTGAATCATTTTGCGACCGAAGAAATCGACAATGCCGACCTTGGATTGGCTATGCCCCATCGGGGGTGCCGCCGGGTAAAACTCGCCCACCTTCTGGTTCGAATGGTTGCCTGCACGCAACACCAGGAACCGCGGGTTGGTTTGACGATCCGAATCGGTCACGGTCGCCTGCCCCGACATATTCGATTGTCCGTAGGCCAGGTAGATATGCAGATTAGGGTCTTGAGCCAAGGCGGCGACACAAAGCGCCGTCGTTAAAAATAGGGATTTTCCAAACATGCTAACCTCCTTTTTTCCACACCAAACGTATTGAAGATAACAAAAACGAATGAAAAAGTATTTTTTCATTCGTACTAAAGTATGATTTTGGGAGAATATAGCGGTCTATTGCAGATTTACTCGGCGCATTTCGCGAGAATCCTTGCCACGAACAAGGTATGTGCCCGCATTCAGGCCAGCCTTGCGCAGAGATTCTTGCATAGAAATTCGATCCCGAGCCGCTTTTTTTATGACACCCAGGTACTTTCCGTTCAAATTGAACACTTCAAAAGTATCGTCCGCCAAATTCAGGCGCAGGCTTTGAGCATGAACAGTCCCCGTAGGATTCCTTCCAGTGGAATCGTCTGCGACCGCATACCATACGGCCTTGTCGAGGCTTGCGGTTGCATCGGTCGGCGGAGTCGTGAGGTTTGCGCCGTAGTTTGCATTGTTTAGCATTCCATTGTCGACCATGCCGTAGAAGATTCCCTTCGTAAGTTCCTGATCGAAGTTGTTTTCGAGGTCGCCACGCAGCTGCGCCGTTCCCGAAAGTTTTTTACCGTTTACCGCCCACATCACGCCGTAGACTTGGGCATCGTCGGTCACCGTCGTATTCACGATAATCGAAAGCGCGCCGACCTTAGCCTTGCCGGTAATGCTTCCGCTCACGAGCCACGCGTCTTCTTCGAGCACGGCATCGTCGCCGATGGTACCTGCAGTCACGAGCGCTCGCCCGCGGACAACGGCATTCCCGCTAATGTTGCCGCCGTCTATGACCGCGAAATCCTCGATGCGGGCTTTCCCGGAAATCGTTCCGCCGTTCACGACCGCATCGGGACCCACGTATACGCTCGCATCGACCTTCGCCTTGCTGCTCACGAGGCCGCCGCCGTTGCTGTGCTTAGTGTATCCGCTCGCATTTGCGGGCTTCCAGAAGTCCTTGTTGTAGCCTTCGGGAGCGCCGTTTACCACCTCGATCATGTAAGGGTAGCGGTAAATGCTGTAGTAGAACTGGTCCCAGAGAATCGTCTGCATCTCGGTCGGAGTCGCCGTCACGGCAAGCCACAAAGCCTTGTCGCTTGCCTTCGTCTCGATGTCAAGATTGAATCCGGTTCCATGCTTCATCTCGCTGTAACGGGGCGTTCCGTCCGCGCCCTCCGCGACTAGCCCGACCGTCCAACCCGAGGCTGGGTCCGGCAGCTTGTCGGGCGCGTAATTGCACCAGTTGTATGATTTTCCCATGTAGTGGTCGGTGTTGTCGCCAAAGCATTTATACCCGCTCACAGTCGGCTTGTCCTGCACAATGCCGCGGAACTTGACAGTCACCTTCCCCGCCGAATCCGGATAAATGCGCACCAAGTTATAGCCCCAGCGCTGCGGAGCCCAGTAACTCGGCGAAATGTAGCGGTCTGCGCACTTCTCGCCCGCCGCGCATTCCATCTTGTTCAGCATGGTCACGCGCGGGTGTCTGCGGTAGTTGTCGCCCCAGCTGGCGTCACGACGCGTCTTGAATTCATAGTCGCCCCAGGACTTCTTGTACAAAGCCTTTTTTGCAGGCGCATATTCAAGCGTCGCGTTCTTCATCGCGAACTTGCCGAACTGCTGGTTCAAGCTATCGAGCGTCCAACCGTAAACCATCATCATCGCGGTAAACGGAGTCTGCTCCATGCGGCCGTCTTCGCCGTCGCGAACGGATTCCATCCAGATGCGGTTCACCTCGTGGGCACCCTTGTAGCCGCCGCCGAATTCTTCCTTGAGGTGTTCCAAGAATTGCCAGTTGCAGTAGCGGTCACGCGTAGAACCGTAATACAGGTACGGATAATTAATCAGGTATTCCGAGCAATGGGCGTCGTTCGGATTGTATTGATGCGCCATCCAGTTCGCATGGCTTTCGGCAAACCAGCCCGAATGGCTATTGTTGCCCATCCAGCCCGCAACCCCTTGCAGGCCGTGCGCAAATTCGTGCGACGTACCCCAGTAATCCTTCAGCGAGCCCACGCCAATCCACATGCCCGGGCCGAATTCATTGTTCAAGCCCTTCACAAAGTCTTGCCCGCCGTAGAGCGCCGCCATGACGGAATTATCGAACACATAAATGTTGCTCTTGAGTTTTTTATCGGGGCTTTTTGGGAACGGCAACATCCAGCCGAGCGAATCGATGTAGAATGAATAAACCTTCTCAAGCGACGTGAGCACGCCCTGCGCATCCGCATTCGGAATTGAGACATTATTCGCTTGGCCATCGTCCGTCGTCGGCTTCTTGCAAACTTCAAAGTGATCCGATTCCGCAATCAGTGTAAAGCCGTTACTGGCACACTGGTTTACCCATTCAATGGCGGCGTTCGCGCTTACGGCACCTGCGCAAAATACCGCCATGGCAAAATTTATACCATGATTGATTTTCATACATTTTTCCCAAACAACACACCCACGCGGGCGATATAAATAAATATAAGCTCATTTAGCGAAAACGAGCCTCCGTTTACGAAATTAAACATTCCTCACAATAGATGGATGGAACAATTTGTGCGACATTACATTTTTGAAGCCGGAGCACTTTTTTCTATAATTTCAATATCAAAAGGGTAATAGGAGAACTTATGAACGTAAAAATCCTTAGTCGTTTAAATTTTCAACTTATAGGACTTCCGTTCCTCATCTGCTTCGTCGCAGCATTCTTTTTCGCCTGCGGCGATGGCGACGCATCCAGTTCACAAGCCCCAGACGAATCGTCAAACACACCCGTCGACTCGGCTGAAATCGTAGACGACAACGCCTACGAAAAGATTCCCGTTATCCCCATCGTAGGCAAAACGATCAGCGGATTCGCCCAAAAAGGCCCTCTCAAGAAAGGCGGCAGTGTCACCATCATCGAACTGGACGGCGAAACGCTCGAAGAAACCGGGAAAAAGATTACAGGAACCATATTGAGCGACAGCGGCAACTATTCCATTTCTGATGTTTCCCTTGTTTCGCAGTATGCCATTGTCGAAGCTTACGGACAATACAGGGACGAAGTCTACGATTCCGGCATATACCCCACACAGCTCAGGGCGCTCGTCGACCTATCAAGCCGCGAAAAGGTAAACGTCAACATCATGACGACCTTTATTTACAAGCGCATTTTCAACCTCTACGATTCGGGAATGAACTTCCCCGCCGCCAAAAAGAAAGCAGAAAAAGAATTCCTAAGGGAATTTGGATTTACCGGAGACATCGGCGACTTTGAAGATCTAGACATTCTCAAAATGGGCGACGGAGATGCCGCCCTACTCGCCACAAGCATTCTCTTTACCAGAGATATCATCAATCCGGATCCTTCCGACGACAAAATTTGGAAAACGGCCTTTACAGAAGACTTCACTACCGACGGCAAATGGGACGATGAAGAGCTGAAGACCCAAATCGCTGACGAAATCGATACCGTTCACTTCACCTACATCATATACAACATCTCCCAATGGGAATTGTCTTCCGAATTCAACCATTTCGACATTTTCGTCAACAAATTTATGGGCAAGGCCTATGGTCTCGGCGAATGTACCGACATCAGGTCCGGAGAAGTCAAGCGCATCGAGAACACGCTCACCAACACCCTCTATACCCATTATATTTGTAGAGACAAAAAATGGTATCCCGCGACTATAAAAGAAACCGACATATTCAAAGTAGAATGTTCCGCCAAGAACCTTGGAGCAATCTACACGAAAAAGGGCATCAACGATAACAACGACAGCACCGACAACAGGTATTACTGCTCGGACAGCGGCTGGATCAGCGTGCAAGACTGGAGCCTTGACATCGACAAGAATCTTCTCCTGAATCCCAACATCCAATACGGCGAGATGACCGATCCTCGCGACGGCCATGTTTACAAGACCGTCGAAATCCAAGGGACGACCTGGATGGCACAGAACCTGAACTACGCCGACAGCATCCGCACGATAAGTCTTCTTGGAGAAAGCAAGTGCTTCCGAAACGACGAACGGTATTGTAACACCTTCGGACGCATGTACACATACGCCGCCCTGGCAGACTCTGTCAGGCTATATGAATTGTACGGTTGCAATTTCACAAATCTGGGCGGCTGCCGCGAGGCCAAAGACCATATCCAGGGAATCTGTCCCGATGGATGGCGCCTGCCCAACGAAAAAGAGATGACCGCGCTTCTGGATCTCGCCCAAAGCGACGAAGATTACGAAGGTCCTAGCAAGCTGAAGGCTTTGGGTGGATGGGTTTACCGCTACGAAGACGGATTCATCCACACAAACGAGAACGGTAGCGACGCATTCGGATTCGCCGCACTCCCCACCATGTTCAGCGCCGACGGAAGCGACCACTATTTTGCCGCCTTCTTCGCCGGCAGCTCAAGCACATTGTCCATTCCGGGAAGTCGCCGCAACTACGTCTCCCGCTACGACGGCTACTGGATTTACGTAGACAGCTACTTCTCAGTCCGTTGCGTCAAAGACACCGCCGAACCTGCAGAATAGCGAAAAATTCCTCCCCCACCTTTGTAAAAATGTCAATGATAAGTTAATTCCGGGGCGTTCCGCGGGGCTTTTCGCGATATATCTTTATTCTCGGTGTTTTAACGATGTTTGGAGATTAAGATGAAAAATATCTTATTCGTTTCTTCCGTATTGGCCTTGGCTTGTACGGGTTTCGCTCAGAAAATTGTAATCACGACGAACTATACGGCGGACCCGGCGCCTTACGTTCATGGGGATACGGTTTACCTGTACACGACCCACGACGAGGACAATGCCGACGGGTTCATAATGTACGACTGGCTGTTGCACACTTCCACGGACATGGTCAACTGGACCAGCCACGGTGCCGTAGCGAGCCTGGGCGACATCAAGTGGAGTTCAAAAAACAACGGGGCCTGGGCGGAACAGGTCATCGAGCGCGACGGCAAGTGGTTCATGTACGTCCCCATTCACGGCAACGGCATTTCCGTCTTGGTTGCGGACAACCCTTATGGCCCCTTCAAGGAACCTTTGAACAAGGCCCTGGTCTGGCAGCGCGAGCACTGGAACGATATCGACCCTACCGTCTGGATTGACGACGACGGACAGGCCTACATGTACTGGGGCAACCCCGAATTGTACATGATCAAGTTGAACAAGGACATGATCAGTACTCAGGGCTCCATCGTCACCTACCCCAAGATCAAGGATTACCAGGAAGGCCCCTGGGTCTATAAGCACGGCGACCATTACTACATGACTTTCGCATCGACCTGCTGTGCGGAAGGTATCGGGTATGCCATGAGCGACAAGATTACGGGCCCCTGGACCTACAAGGGCGACATTATGCCGCATTCTTCGCGCAGCAACGGAAACCACCCGGGTATCATCGATTTCAAGGGGAAATCCTACGTTTTCGGCCTGAATTACGAACTTTGGCGTTACAAGTCCGAGAAGATTGGCCAGAAATACCAACACAAGGAGCGTCGTTCTGTCGGCCTTTCCGAAATGAAATATAACGCCGACGGCACTATTCAAAAGATTGACTATTGGCCGGACAATGGCGTGGCCCAGCTGGAAGATTTCGACCCGTACAAGCGCGTAGAAGCGGAAACCATGTCGTGGGGCGAAGACGTGAGGGTCCGTAAGAGCGGTACCGCTGGCAATACGGTCATCACCAATCTTTCCGAAGGAAAATACACCAAGATTAGCGGTGTGGAATTCGGCGACGCGGGCGCGGAAAGCTTCTCGGCATCCGTTCTGAGCGTCAAGAAGGCGTCGAGCATCACCATCCGCCTAGATAAAGTGGATGGCGAAATCGTCGGCAAGGCGGAATTTAGCGCAGACGGCCTGGTGACGGTGCCGCTCTCCGGTGCGGTCGGCAAGCACGACGTGTTCTTCGTGTTCGCGGGCGATTTCGAGGCGGACTACTGGGAATTCGAGGACAGCAAGACTTCCATTCCGCAGGGCCCGTTCTGCAAGGCGAAACTCAGCGCCCCCGAGGCAAAATGCGACGTGCCGGTCGTGGGCGCGAAGGTCGAGGGCACGGCCAACTTCATCGACTTCGAGAACTACGACGTGGGCGGTGCGGGCAAGGCCTACTACGACATGGATTCCAAGAACCAGGGAGGCGAATACCGCGAAGACCGCGTGGACATCGTGAAAAACGGCGACGGATTTGCCGTGGGCTACACGCAGAAGGGCGAATGGCTGGAATACACCGTGAACGTGCAGGCGGGTGGCAAGTTCCCCTTCGAGCTCAGCTACGCAAGCGGCATGGACAACACCGGCGTGCGCCTGTTCATGGACGACGAGCCGATTACCGACACGCTCGCACTCACGGGCACCGGGGATTTCGACACCTACGGCACCTTCAAGGGAACGACCACCAAGGAACTCACCGAAGGTGAACACGTGCTCAAGGTGCTGGTGACAAGCGACTACGTGAACCTCGACTGGATTGCATTTGGGGAAAGCGAAGGCAGCGCCGAGGACATCCGGAACGGGACCACGGGTATCGTGCCGAAAATCGCCCTAAACGGCGCCGGAGCCGCTGGCGCGTTCGCGAGAGTCGCGGGCACCTACAGGGTATTCGACCTGATGGGCTCCGAGCTCGGGAACATCCGCCTGAACGCCGGCGCAACGCTGACGGACCTCAAGGCCGGACTCAAGACTGCCGGCTTCGGGAGCGGCGTCTACGTCGTCCGCAATCCTGCTGGAAAGACGCTGAAACTGCAAGTCGGGGAATGAGTTCTCGCGCATCTTAAACCGCGCACAGCCTCCCCCGTACTTTAAAATCCTCCCCTGCGGAGGATTTTTTTAAACATCCATCAGTTCTCGGCCTATTCGATGGAATTCTTCATCTATTTTTTTTCGGCGGGCAGCAGAAGGCTTCTTTGTTCCATTCACATAGGCAGCGAATAATGGTTGCGGAATTCCAAGCCTACGGGCAAATGCAGCTGCATTAAGTTCAGGGAAAAGCCAGAAAACTCGTCCAACGGGGTTCATTTTCTTTGGCGCGAAGAAACCAGAGAGCGCCAAGCCCTCGTCAAGATCGTCAAACCAAACCCCGTCGAGATCAACACGGCAATTTTCCAACTGTTCTCTTGTCGCGTTTCTAAGCGGTTCGTAGTCGCGGATAAGTTCCTTGCCAATGCGTCCATCCTTCAATTCAACACAAACAGCATCCTTTTCCACCCAGACTCTTTTCACGTCTTTTTCTGTTATATCGCTCATAATGTTTTCCTATCCAAAAATTTCAAACCATCGTCTGACAATCAACTCGCTTTTTTCTGTTGCAAGCGCAGCAGCTTTTGCCATATCCGCATTCGACAACTTTCCGAATATAGGCCTAGCCGTTCCATTAACAATCTCGAATTTTGCTAATTTACCCTGTTTTCTCACATGAACATGCACTGGTTCGTGCTCGTTCATATAAAAGAAAAACGAGAATCCGTCCGTTTCAAATATCTTTGGCATAATGAATATAGGTTATTATTTAATAACTGTCAATAAGTCAAACAACAAGTTTTTTAAATCTATTAATTAGATTTAAAATTTGTGCAAACAGTTGATTGCAAAATTTGCTTATTGGACGCTAAGGCTTGTCCACATCATTCAACATGCATATTTGTTCGTATAAATGTAAGCATTCTCTTTTCTTTGCAAAAAAACAAGCAATGGGCTTTGCCGTGTGGGACAATTCAGCGTTTTGGTCTCGGGGTGGTTTTCTTTCCGCCAATTTTTATATATTATCCACTGACAGGCACCGGTAGCGGATTTCCGCTTACAAGCCACGTTCGACTAGAAAAGCCGACTTTTGCTATATCCCCAATGAATATTGGGAGTTTTATATATCAAAAGCCGACTTTTTTTGTTTGTTAATGTTCAACCCTATTGACTAATAATCAAAAATTGATTATATTCAATCCTATGTTGGCAGTCGTGAAAAAGCCCCGTATTGAAATCCGCGCGAAGCATATCCCTGCTCCGCTTGTCAGGTTCTTGAAGGATACCTACAAGCCCGAAAACGTCGCGGTCTGCAAAAATGAGGACTCGATTCCCTTCGAGGAGTCCGATTGGTTCAAGAATCTGGATTCTACTCCCGGAGAAATGATTGTCGCGAACCGCGATTTGCGCAACTGGTCGCAGGTCACCCTTGCCGAAAAACTCGGAATTCAGGTCCAGAACCTCTGCGCCATGGAAAACGGACGCAGGGCAGTATCCCGCAAGATGGCGATAAAACTCGGCGAAATCTTCGGAACCGACCCCGCCGCATTCTTTGATTTTAGCAAGTAAAGGGGGAAAAGGAATATGGAAATTTCCTTCTGTCGAAGCTGCCGGGAGAACGACTAATTGTTCATTGACATTCTTTCGTGCAAAGGACATTACGAAGACGTTTGACGATTAAGTCGGCTTATTGAAGGCTCTTGATGAATTCCGGGGCGAAGTCGACGCCGTTCGGCCATCTGATTGTATGCGCTTGCAACGTGAAATCCTTAAAGGTATTAATATCTGCAAGTTGCTGCACGATGGGTCGGTGGTCTGACTTGATGACGTTTTCGAAATCAGCGACAAAACGGCATCCGTCGTTAAATTCAACAGATATCTTGTAATCTCCAATATATTTTGCGTCAATCACGTGAAGCATATCTAGACCAGCACTCCCCTAGCGGTTTGACAGGACCTGGGGCAGATTTCGTTTGCCGTAGATTACATGCACGACAGAAACGCACAAATTGTTTTCATCTACAGTATAAAAGATTGAATAATTGCGAACTGTAAAATACCGCACCCCTTCTGAAAGCCAAGGTTCGTTTGGAAACTGATGATAACGGCTAGGCATAAGCGATAAGCCCTTCATTGCCTGATGAAGTGCGTCTATCACATTTTCAGCGGATTTTTTCGATTTAAGTTCAACCGAAATATAGGAGTATATTTCGGCTAAATCGGATTTTGCCTGTTCAGTGAGAAAAAGGGAGTATTCCATTATGCAAAGCGCTGCTTGAGTTCTGCAAAAGCATCGTCTAGGGGCGTGACACGACCATTGCGCACGTCGTCTAAGCCTTTTTGCATCTTAGCATTGAATACCTCGTCCGACTCTTCGAGTGCGGACATACGTTCCTGCTCATATTGGTAAAGCAGAAACTGGATATACTTCGAAACATCCTCGAGATAGGATTCCGGCAACTGGCGAATTTCTTTTTCTAGGACGTCGTATGACATAATAACTCCATAGACAAATATACACTTTTCTTTGTCGGAAAGCAAGCGATAAGCCTTGCTGTATGGGATAAAAACCGGGGTGTTGGAGCACGGGGTGGTTGTTTTGGGGACTAAGAATCCATCAATCCTTTGATGAATTCTTCTGCATCGGCGACCGGTGCTCCGTTTTTTATTTCGGAAATGGCTTCAGAAAGTTTCGCGTATATTTCGTTCCAGGGCGTGACGCGACCTTTTAGCATATCGTTGTAGCCCTTCTCGAGTTCCGCATCGAGACGCTCTTTAGACCATTTGGCGGCGTTTTCAATTATGTTCATTTTATCAAGCATATAGTTATCTGCACAAATGCAATGCATTAAAAAAATGTTTAGCCGTCCCCAGGGGGTGGAGCCCATAACGGAAAACGTGCATACCTTGTTTTATGCAAATACAAAGCCGCGATCACGGAAATAAACGCAGGCACAACATTCACCACATTCATCAAAATAACTCCGAAAAAAATAGATTCCGTATATGTCCAAAATTGAGCCCCAAAAAGGCTAGAAACTGCCATCAGAAAGATATTAAATGCCCATATTCTGGAAATAAGTATTCCGATTTGTGTATCAAACAGTATTCGTCCATCAATCCAATCATTATTCAGAAGAATTATGTAAAGGTAATATGGAGCCAAAGCAAAAATATAGACGATAAAATTATCCGTCCATAACGGAGATGTTACCCCCGCCCAAAAAAGAACAAAGGGAATTACGGCGCAAAGAACATAAATCTTGCGCATCGAGGGCATCTTGACATCTTTGCCCTGGTTCAGTTCAAATTCTATATCTTTGGACGTTTTCATACGGGTTTTCTCATTTAGAGTTACCACCAAAAAAATGATATTATTGCCCTTGCAAAATCATTGTCTTTTGTCACATAAATGAGAAATAGGATAAACAAGAAGAAAAAGGACACAATCAGATTCAAGAGACCTAACCTACATATGTTCAAGACGGTTTCCCAAGTTTGGGGCACAATAAATATTAGCACCGTCAATAAAATCGATGTCAAAAAACTCAACAAAGCATTGCTTCCCCAAAGACCGCTCTTTTTTTCTTTTGAAAACATAAAACCAAAGAATAAATAAGCATAAAAAGGAATTAACGAGAGGCACCAAAGATAAATGCTATCCGTAAAGACGGGCGCTAACATTCCTCCCCCAAAAAGGATAAACGGAATTATAAACGCCAGAATAATGTCAACAGGCGTAAAAGATTCTTCTATTTTTTCTTCATCGTTTTCCATACCTATAATATATATCCAATCTGCTGTCAAAAATTAACAGTTGATAATTTTTTTGAGAGGCCGGTGGTTTGCAGAACCCCCTTGCGTTCGGCCACAGCCAATTGCACAAGTTCATTGGCTGCGGCTCTCATTTCTGGGGTTTTTAAGGGGTGTCCCCTTAGGCGAGGGGGTAGCGGAAGACTGTTTGGACGCAGACGAGAATGGCGATGCCGGAACGGAGTCCGGCATGACAGCCTGCGGCATGATGCGGACAAACCGGCTGGAGCGAGGGGGATTCCTCCCCCACCCCTTTACAGGGTGTTTTAATATGAAACACGCTTTTTTTGCCCCGGTTTAGGGCTTTTTCTTGTTTCAGAACGAAACGAAATGGCCGTTTTTTGCCAGTTATTAGCATTTGGCACGGGTTTTGCTTATGTATGGGCGTAAAAATCGCCCCCTTTCGGAATGATTCGCGGGCGGCAAGAATTTAAAATAGGAGACTCATTATGAGCAAGATTATCGGTATTGACTTGGGAACGACCAACAGCTGCGTGTCCGTGATGGAAGGCGGCAAGCCGGTCGTGATCGCTAACGCGGAAGGTTTCCGCACCACCCCGTCCATTGTCGCTTTCGGCAAGAACGGCGAACGTCTGGTGGGCCACGTGGCAAAGCGTCAGGCCATCACCAACCCCGAAAAGACGATTTACTCCATCAAGCGTTTCATGGGCCGTACGGCCGGCGAATGCTCCGCTGCCGAAAAGAACATGCCCTACAAGCTGGTGGGCTCGGGTTCTGACCCGGTGCGCGTGCAGGTGGACGACAAGCAGTTCGCTCCTCCCGAGATTTCGGCCATGGTTCTCCAGACCATGAAGAAGATTGCCGAAGACTACCTGGGCCAGCCGGTGACGCAGGCCGTGATTACGGTCCCCGCCTACTTTAACGACTCCCAGCGTCAGGCTACGAAGGACGCCGGCAAGATTGCTGGCCTCGAAGTGCTCCGTATCGTGAACGAACCGACGGCTGCTGCCCTCGCCTACGGTCTTGACTCCAAGAAGAGCGAAAAGGTCGCCGTGTATGACCTCGGTGGCGGTACGTTCGATATCTCTATCCTTGAAATCGACGACGGCATGTTCAGCGTGAAGGCCACCAACGGCGATACGATGCTCGGCGGTGACAACTTCGACGAAGTGATTATCGACTGGATCAACGACGAATTCAAGAAGGACAATCCGGGCATCGACCTGAAGAAGGACAAGATGGCCCTGCAGCGTTTGAAGGACGCCGCGGAAAAGGCGAAGATCGACCTTTCTGCAACGACTTCCACGAACATCAACCTCCCCTTCATCACTGCCGACGCTTCGGGCCCGAAACACTTGGACCTCACGCTCAGCCGTGCAAAGTTTGACCAGCTGACCGCCCACCTGGTGGAACGCTCCATGGAACCCTGCCGCAAGGCTATCGCCGACTCCGGCCTCTCCCTGAGCGAAATCGACGAAGTGATCCTGGTCGGTGGTTCTACCCGTATCCCGGCCGTGCAGGAAGCCGTGAAGAAGTTCTTCGGCAAGGAACCGAACAAGACTGTGAACCCGGACGAAGTGGTGGCTATCGGTGCCGCCGTCCAGGGTGCCGTGCTTAGCGGCGACTCCTCCGTGAAGGACGTGTTGCTCCTCGACGTGACCCCGCTTTCCCTGGGTATCGAGACTCTCGGTGGCGTGATGACCAAGCTCATCGACCGTAACACCACGATTCCGACCAAGAAGAGCCAGGTGTTCTCTACCGCCGAAGACAACCAGCCGGCCGTAACGATTCACGTGCTCCAGGGCGAACGCGAATTTGCCCGCGACAACCGTACGCTCGGCAAGTTCGACCTGACCGACCTCCCGAAGAAGCCGCGTGGCGTGCCGCAGATCGAAGTGACCTTCGATATCGACGCAAACGGCATTGTGCATGTGTCTGCCAAGGACAAGGAAACCGGCAAGGAACAGTCCATCAAGATTACTTCTTCCAGCGGCCTTTCCGAGGACGAAATCAACAAGATGGTGAAGGATGCCGAAGCCAACGCTGCCAAGGACAAGGAACAGCGCGAACTGGTGGACATCAGGAACCAGGCCGAACAGATGGCTTACCAGGCCGAAGGTCAGCTGAAGGAATTTGGCGACAAGTTGCCGGCCGACACCAAGAGCCAGCTGCAGGCAGCCATCGACGACATCAAGGCCAAGAAGGACAACGGCACCAAGGAAGAGATCAAGGCCGCTATGGACAAGCTCCAGGGCATGATCAGCTCCATGGCCCAGGCCGCCGGTGCAAACCAGGCCCAGCCGGGTCCGCAGCCGGGTGCTTCTGAACAGCCCAAGTCCGACAAGAAGGGCGATGGCCCGGAAGTCGTCGACGCGGAAGTGGTTGACTAATTTCAACCTTAAAGAATTGAACAGGATTCGCTCTCTTTTTGGGGAGCAATCCTTTTTGCGTAAAAAGAGCGAGCGCAAAAATGGCTGAAAAAAGAGATTATTACGAAGTTCTAGGCGTCGGCAAGGACGCGAGTGCTGACGAGATCAAGCACGCCTACAAGAAGCTTGCCATCAAGTACCACCCGGACAAGAACCCGGGCGACAAGGAAGCCGAAGAGAAGTTCAAGGAGGCTGCCGAGGCCTACGATGTGCTCAGCAACCCCGAGAAGCGTAAGCAGTATGACCAGTTCGGCTTTAACGCTCCCGGTGGCGGCTTTGGTGGCGGCGGATTCGGTGGCCAGGGATTCAGTTTCGAGGATATCTTCGCGAACTTTGGCGATATTTTCGGTGGCGGATTCGGTGGTTTTGGCGGCGGTGGCCGCAGGAGCTCACGCAAGGCCGGGCCTCCGCGCGGAAACGATTTGCAGATCAAGGTGGCGCTCAGTTACAAGGAAATCTTCGAGGGTTGCACCAAGAAGGTTCGCCTGAAACGCTACACGCCGTGTACGGAATGTAACGGCAAGGGCGGCCAGGACATCAAGGAATGCAGCACCTGTCATGGAACGGGTCGTGTGCGCCGCTCTACGGGCGGATTTTTCCAGATGATTACCGAGAGCGCCTGCCCCATCTGTAACGGCATGGGCGAAGTCATCGCGAAACCGTGCCCGCATTGCCACGGCGAGGGCCGTGTGCAGGAAACCGAAGAGATTTCCATCAAGATTCCGGCGGGCGTTGCCGAGGGCCAGTACTTGAACCTGCGCGGCGAAGGCAACTGCGGGCCTCGCGGCGGTGCCTGCGGCGACTTGCTGGCGGTCATTGCCGAAAAGCCCGATGACTTCTACACCCGTGAAGGCGACGATTTGCACTGCGAAATCAAGGTGCCGGTCCACAAGCTGGTGCTTGGCGGAACGCAGCGAATCCCGACGCTGGACGGTAGCGAAGTGCAGATCAAGATTGCGGCCGGCACTCAGGCCGGGAGCATCTTGCGCCTGCGCGAACAGGGCCTGTACCCGCTGAACAAGCGCGGCGTCCGTGGAAGCCTCTACGTGAACATCGGCGTGGAAATCCCGAAGGACTTGAGCCGCGAAGAGAAGGAACTCTACCAGAAACTCGCGGAACTCAGGCACGACAAGGAAACCGCGCAGGAAGAGTCTTTCCTTGAGAAGATGAAGAATCTGTTCAAGTGACGCGCAATGTCATCCTGAGCCGCAGCGTGGCAAAGTAGGCTGGTTACGCTAAATTCTGCAAATGAAAACTCCCGGATCCGAGTGGATTCGGGAGTTAAAGTTTTAGCGGGATTAGGGAACGTTAATCCTTAATGCATCGGACCGAGAATCCCTGGTTCTTTTTAGTGGAGTTCAGGCTCGCGCTCTCGTCACCGATTCGCAGACCCATTCCGTATGCTTTTTTCGCATTACTGTCTCTCTCTGTAGAGCTCCAGAATGACGCGGCACTGCCAAGATCGTAGAGGTCGCCGCTTTTGTCTAAGCTGCCAGCAGGCAAGGCATTGAACCCGAAGGCGTCGATGGAGTTATCACTCAAACTACTTCCACGACCACCCCTTAAAAATCCACGACCATCCCATCCGCTGGTAGATTTCAGCATCTTTCCTGCCGTTTCCTTTCCACCTACTGCATGAATAAAATCACTGAATTCTTCATCTGTAGGCAGATGCCAGCCTTCCGGGCAAATTCCTCGGACAGGATAATTCGGTGAGCAGGTCTTGTCATAACCGCAGTCCTTGCCGTTACTACTCCAGGTCCCAGCACTATCCATAGCCGCAGACCACAAATAGAGGCAACCGTATTTTTTACAAACCGCAGGGTCGCTGTCGTTGCAAGCAGGGGCTTTGTCGTAGCAGGAGCTGTTCTCCGTTTCGTAGTTCAAGTTCTCCGCCATCCATACCTGTTCACCGATTTTCACAGTCTTGTACGTTTGACCGTCGCGGGAGTCCTTCATTGCCGCCACTTGTTGTTTTGCTGCAGCGCCACCTTCGACACAGCGGACGGACATAGCACCCTTCTTACTGTAGTTGCTGTTGTCCTTCTTTTGTGCCTTAAAACTAAAGTACGCATAGTTCCCCTTATCCTTGGCAAACTCGCCATCCGACCAGAAGTCGGCACGCAGGCCTCCGAGCTCGTACTTTCCCTTGCTGTTACGAAATCCGCTAGCGGGCACCATAAGGTTCTTCTGGAGATCGGCAACAGTCAAGGCACCCCATTCGCTTTCCGACGGAAGACGCCAACCATCTGGGCAGACATTCTGGGCGACATCCCAAGTGTAGAGTCGACCATACTGTTCGCAAAAGGACGCATCGTCTTCATAGCAGAAGCTTCCCATTGCCTTATAATTCAAGTTTTCCGCCATCCAGGTCTGGTTGCCAATTTTCACGGTCTTGTAGGTTTTTCCGTCGCGGGAGTCCTTTAGCACTCCATTATTGGGAGCTGCGATGACTGTGGTGATTAGTGCGGTCGACAATACAAGAAAGCCCTTTATTTGAATTCGCATTTGTTATCTCTCCTTTGCGTTCATTTTGATGAGTTTGTCCTTTGTTGTAATTTTGCTACAGTCATTCTCATGTTTTTCTCCACCGGGTAATCCTGTATAGAAACCGCATTTGAGTTGGTACTTGGAGCCGTCCTTGCATTCGTAATTTCTATGGACATAAGTGATACCAAAGGCTTCACGTGTATGTCCATCGTCACCGATGCATTCGATGTCGTTGCAGCTGCATAGAGTGCATAATGCAAGCGCTGCCGCAGAGATTGTCAGAAGTTTCATAAAGACCTCATTAATGTGTTATGTTGTTGTTAATTTATTCATATCAAGAGTTGAACAAGAATGGTAGTTACACCTGATGTGAAAACTGACGCAATAATGCTATAAATCGCAATTTTTTGATTGACATCCATTCTTTTCTCAGCTTGTTCTAATCTAATGGCAGCATTCATAAGTTCTACAAGTTTGCAAAAATTCTTTTGCGCTCTTTCATCCGAAGTTTGTTGAATTACTTTTATTTGATTGTCAAGCCTCTCCTGAATACATTTCAGAAAATCCTCTCGATTTCTATTGAGCAATCTCATTCATCAAACTCCATTCGATATTTTCTACTCCCAAATGTAAACAAAAAAAAACAATGTCAAGTATTTTTTGAAATTTTGGCATTTTTTTACACTTTTGACTGATTTTAGAGAAAATTACACCGAACAAGAATATAAAATCATACCGAATTGATTGACTAAATTAGACCGATTATATATATTGGTGACATGAAATCGTCCAATTACAAGCCCAGAATTGTTGATAGCCAGATAAAAAACGCACTTTCCACTTTCGGCGCGGTATGTGTCGAGGGTCCCAAATGGTGCGGCAAGACCTGGACATCCGATTTTCATGCCAAAAGTAAAATTGAACTTGGCGATCCGAGTGGCAATTTTCAAAACAGGCAACTTGCCGAACTTGACCCAAAACTAGTCTTAGATGGCGATACGCCAAGACTCATTGACGAATGGCAAGAAGTTCCGCCGGTATGGGACACAGTGCGTTACGAAGTCGACCATCGTGCCGCTAAGGGGCAATTTATCTTGACGGGTTCCTCAACCCCGTCACGCAAGGGCATTCTGCACAGTGGAGCCGGACGAATTGCCAAAATCCGCATGCGACCAATGTCGCTCTACGAATCAGGATCCTCCAGCGGCGTTGTATCTCTACAGGATATATGCAACGGTAAAATTGAACCGGTCATGACGGGAGAAGTTCAATTAAAGGCTTTGATAGAACTCGTTGTTCGCGGAGGATGGCCGGGAAACCTCGGGCTTACTACGGAACAATCCATGGCTATACCGAAAGCCTATCTTGACGCCATTATCGATGACGACATGGACCGCCTGGACGGAATCAAGCGGAATAAGACCAAGATGACACTATTGCTACGGTCACTTGCTCGAAACGAATCAACCACGGCAACCAATAAGATTTTGAAAAACGACATCAAGGAAGTCGATGACGACGATATTGACACAGATACAATCGCCAGCTATCTCGATGTCTTAAAGAGACTCTTTCTCGTCGAGAACCAGCCGCCATTCAGCACAAAAATTCGCTCCAAACTTAGGGTCAAGCAAGCCGAGAAAAGGCACCTAGCCGACCCCTCGCTTGCAGCATCGCTATTGGGCGCAACCCCCGATAAACTCATGCACGACTTGAATACTCTGGGTTTTCTGTTTGAATCGCTTTGTGAACGGGATCTGGACATCTACGCAAAATCATTCGGCGGAAAGCTTTATCATTACCAAGATTACGCCAACAAGGAAATTGATTCCGTCATCGAGATGCCCGATGGCAAAGTCGGATCGTAGCCATGT
>NZ_JAZSAF010000005.1:0-29310 GCF_045601785.1 Fibrobacter sp. | reverse complement strand
CAAGTTCTTCAAGTATGTGGCCTTTGCGAGCTTTGCGCTTGGTGCAGTTTCCATTTGGTTTGCACAGGATGTGGACTTCGAACACAACCTCCGTAACCTGCGTCGCGTCTCGACGAACGTATCGGCCTCGAAGAACAAGATCTCTACGAAGGTCACCCGCGCGACAGGCAAGGCGGTCACCTCGACGCCGGCAGCTGTGATGGGTTCTAAGCCCGAACAGCTCGACAAACTTTATGACACGCTGATGGTGCGCCTGCACGTGGAACACGATTCGACTCTTGGAAGCTTCCTTACGCTCAAGAGCTTTGTGCCGCCACAGGATTCGCAGAAGGCCCGTCTCGAAATTATCGAAGAAATTCGCGACCTTGCCGAAGCCCGCGTGTTTGACCGCGCCGAAGGCGAGGATTCCGTGAATATCGCGAACCTCCGCAAGCTTTCTGCGGTCGAAAACACGTTTATCGCCGAAGATGTCCCGAGCTGGACGCTTGACCTGTTGCGTGAAAAGGACGGCAGCTACGGCAAGATTGGCTTTATCTACGGTGACTTCCCGAGCTGGGATGCCCACGCCTTGCATCGCTTCCAGGAACGCTATGGTCACTGGAACTTTGACGGCGAAGAACTGCGCACGTTCTCCTCGCAGTTCATTCTTTCCGACGTGATCGACTCCGTGAAGAAGGATAGCTTCAGGCTTGCGCTGGTGATTATCCTCGTGATTTTCGGTACGCTCGTGATATCGTTCCGCAAGCCGAAACTCTTCTTGGCAGGCTGCATTTCCTTTGGCATGGGAACACTCCTCACCCTCGGGCTTCTCGGGTTCCTCACCGACATGTTCGAGTTCGGGAAGATAAGCATTTACAACGTGATTGTTATCCCGATGGCGCTCGGTATTGGAATTGACTCCACGATTCACATGATTACCTCGTGGATGAGCGACAAGAATCTGACGCTCCGTCAGTTGATGGATACCACCGGCCGTAACGTGATGGCAAGTTCCACCACGACCATCGCGGGCTTTGTCGGGTTCCTGTTCACGACGCACCGCGGCCTGAAGGGCATCGGTGACCTCGCATGCATCAGCATCGCGATGTTCCTCATTACGAGCATCATCTTTACGATGTATTTGTGCGGTAGTTGGCTCAAGAAAAAATAGCCTCGCTATAGCTTCACATAACTTCCTTGCAGAAATACAATCGGCTCAGCAATGCAAGCATATAAATATGCTTGCGCTGCGTTCGCCTCATAGATTTTCTCGGACACTCGCTGTATTTTTATACAACTTCGGTCCTGTGGCGTCGTTCTGCTCGCTTCTAGCTTCGGCTTGTTTTAATAGTTGCTTTTTCGGCGCTTTTTTTGTATTTTCTTGTCTGTGAAAAGACTGTGCTTGTCTCTAGTTGCGGCGTTCCTGCTCGCTGCACCTGCCATTGCCGAGGACGCGAAAAAGCAGGAACGTTTTGCCATCGATGTGGGTGGCGGTTTTGCAACCTACTCCAGCCTGATTGCGCTTTCCATAGACATGCAGAACTGGGATTCTAGCGATGGGGTAGATGAACCTGCTGACGAGACCCATCCGGAATTGAATTATGTGGTGGGGAGTCTTGGCGCGCGCTACATCTTTACCCCGAATATCGAAGCGGGCATTGCCGCCTCTTACGAGTACTACAGTTCCTTTGCGCAGAATTGCCCCGAGGGCAAGGTGTCCGATTCGGAATGCAGCAGGGGCGACTTTCTGGACCACCATTTGGTCCATATTGCACTCGAAGGTAAGTTCAATTGGTTCACGCTTTTCGACATTCTTAGGCCCTACAGCAGAATCGGCATCGGGACTATGCTTGAATTTGACAGCGGGCTCGAAAGCGTGAGCCTGCCTTCCGTCCAGTTGACGCCGGTCGGCTTGGAATTCCTGTTCCCGTACGTGAGCGTGTATGCCGAACTGGGCGCGGGCTATCGCGGCTTTATGAGTGGCGGCATCGCGTTTAGAATTTAAAGCCCGCGTTCGAGCGAGTAATCCGAAATTTTGAGCAATGTATCGAGGGTCGCTGAGAGGCGGCCTTCTTCGTTTTGCAATTTGCCGGTGAGTTCGTTTTCCTGGCGGGTGTCGCTGTCGGCAAAGATGTGCGTCTCGTCTTGCGCGGGGTATTTCGCGATAAAGCGGTAACCGTCGAGCCCGATGGCGGCGTAGCCGGAATAGGCACCGAGGGACATGCCCGCGATTTGTGTTGGCACAACTTCGGAGACTACAGAATCAACTGCGGCAGAATCGTTGGCGACAGAGCCGATCTTCGTTACGTTTCCGCGCAGCAAGTTATGCCCCATGAAGATGTTTGGTACTGCAAAGCCAGCGAGTTCAAGCACCGTGGGCGCGATGTCAATCTGCGCGGCAGGAGTCGTGTCACGGACGGCGTCAAGCCCCTTCCCGTGAATAAAGAACGGAATCCAGCTCACGTTCGAGAAACCGCCGCCGTTCATGGTAGAAACGCCGTTTTCACCCAGGGGAAATCCGTGGTCTGCCATGATAATCACGTAGGTATTCTTGTACCATTCCTCGTTTTCGACAGCGCGAATAAAGCGGGCGATTTGCCTGTCGGCGTAACCCATGGTCACGTTGATGCGCTCCTGCAGCGGGCGGTTCTTTTCTTCGTCGGTCATGCCTGCGGCAAAGTTGAACGGGTAATGGTTCGAGCGCGTCATGAGCGTGGCGAGGAAGGGCTTGCCTTCTTTAGAAAGCGTGTCGCGAACGTATTCAATCGCGTTGTCGATGAATGTGGAATCGTCTTCGCGTTCGCGGTTGTAATGCTGCTGCGTGTACCACTTGGACATCCACACGCCCAGATTATCCCAGGCGGGGTCGGCGGCGGACATGTAATGCGTGCTGTAGCCGTTTTCGGTCAGTACCTGCACAAAGCTCGGGAGCGTTACGTGCGCGAGGTCTGTTGCCTGCGCGAGTCTGGAATGGTGCGGAATGCCGATGTGCGTCGAGAGTACGCCGCCGGTAGTGGGCACGCCGCTCGTATGCATGCGCATCCACACGTGGGAATGTGCTGCGAGCGAATCCATGAACGGCGTGGGCGAGGGCTGGATTTGCGGGTTCATGTAGCCCGTATTGCGGCCACGCTGCGATTCCATGAGCACCAGAATAAAGTTCGGCTGCATTTCGCGCTGGGCCTTGAGTTTTTCGCTTTGGAGTAGGGCCTGCGTCGGTTCGCGATAGAGCGGCAGGTGGTTGCCTGCGTCGCTGTCCGTAAAGGTCCAGTCGGAATCGCCCTCGATTTTTTGCCACAGGTTCTGGTAGGCCGTGCGGTACGTGCCCAGGTCGGCATCTGTAAGGCCGCTAGCCTTCTTTGCGACAAACAGGTCGTTGTAAATCAGGGAAACGACCGGGCGGAGCTTTGTCATGCGGGCGTTGCCGGTCCAGATAAAGTAAACGAACGAGTACGATGCGATGTAGAAGATGAGCATCGCGATGACGGATTTCTTGACGTAGAAGCGATTCTCGCTTAAGCCTTCGCGGGAACGGTACCACTTGCAAAGCAATCTGTAAACACCGTAAGTCAGCGGGAGCATGAGGGCCAACACCACAAACTGCAGGTACGGTACAGAAAGGTCGTTTGCCACGTAGTCGTAGAACACGATGATGGAGGAGGTATCCTTGTAGGTGTCGACAAGCCCGAAGGTCAAATGCCCGCCCAGGAATCGTTGCGTCTCGTTATCCAGAAGCGTCAGGAGCAAAATTGCGGTATGGAAAACGGCGTAGAGAATGGTCGTGACTTTTGTGACTACCGCGACTCTGCGGGTGGCGGCGGTCCCTGTCCCGATTGCATTAGAGCCGCTAGCGATGCGGACGGCGATCCCGCCCAGAATCAGGAACACCACGAGGGCGTTCACAATCCACATGAAGTCAATGCACACCGCATGGAAAATGAACCAGTCCGGCTTAGAGACAAACGGGAAACCGTAGGGGTTGCTGCGGAACAGGAGCAGTACGCGCAAGATAATGTGCGTGACCCATGCCGCAAGCGAAATCAGCACGAGGTTCTGAAGGGGGGCTAGACTGCTTGCCACTTTTTTCAATATATCGAGAACGCGAAGTTTCATGCGTTTAAAATAGAAAATCAAATTATGTATATTTGGCTCATGATTCTTCAAAAGTGGGCGTTGATACCTTTATTGCTGATCGGTCTCATGTTGACCGCCTGCGAAGAAATTGAAGAAGAAAAGCCTTGGCTGCAAGTGGAACGCCCCGAAATGCTTTTCACGGACACCACCCTGATGGACAGCTACGACAAGGGTGTGCTTGCGTGGAAACTAAAAACGGCGTATCTCGAACGCTGGGGCGACAAGGAGATTGTCTTTGTGCGTCCGGTTTTGGTCGATATTTACGATTCGCTTGGAGAACGCACGGCTTTCTTGCGCGCAGACTCTGGTCGCATGGATTTGAAGTTCACTTACGTATATGCCTACGGACATGTGTATGCACTGACTCCCAAGGGTGCCTCGGTTCGTTCCGATTCCTTGATTTGGAACAAGAAGGACAATCTGGTCAAGACGGACAGCTATGTGCGTGTCGTGAGTGAAGAAGGCGATGTTTTGCAGGGACAGGGATTTGTGAGCGACGCCCACATGGACAACTGGAGAATCCTTTCGAATGTGACCGGTATTTTCCAGGACGCGGCTCGCCGCCTCAAGGAAGAAGACAAGAACCAGGCCAAGGAAATTGAATCTCGCGATAGCGCTCAGGCGACACCGTCTTCTTCGTCGGTGGCAGCGAAGGTGGTCGCTCCGGTTGCAAAAAGTTCCTCTGCGACAGCACCCAAACCGGCGAAGACTACTCCAGATGCTCCAGCCACAAAGCAGGATTCGTTGGCAGAAAAGGCTCGCCGGAACGCATTGAATATGGTTCGTGGGAATATCCTGCGTGCTAAAGCGAAGACGAGGGATGAGTAGTGGTGCCATTGCGTAGAAACTTTCGCAGACTGTTGCCGCTGTTGCTTGTTATGCTCTTTGCGACCAGTGCCGTTGCGCAAAGCTCGCCTTTGATTATGAAACATGCCGACAGCCTTGCTGTCGCCCGTAAGCGGGGTACTCTGCTCTTGCAGGGTCGTGTGCATTTCATCCATGACAGCGTCCAGTTCCGTACGCAGCGGGCCTTCTGGCACAAGGATGCCGAAAGTGTGCAGTGCAGCGGCGGGTTTCTTTTTACGCACCCGTCGGGCTACATCAAGGCTCAGAATGGTCACTACCAGAAAAAGGCGGGAATCGCAACAGCTTCGGGCGATGTGCATGCGGGCGATTCGGCAAGTTCCTATCTGTTCACCGGCGAATATCTGGAATATGACCGCGAAAAAGAAATTCTCACAATGCCGCAGAAGCCAAAGCTCTACCAGTTCGAAAAGCAGAAGAGCGGAAAGATCGATACGGTGACGATTTCGGCAAAGCGCATCATTTACAACAAGAAGGACGCTTTTGCCCAGGCCTTCGACTCGGTGAAGGTGACGCAGAATGACATGGTGGTCACCTGCGACACGGGCTTCTTTGACCGCAAGAATAACTGGCTTAGTATGAAGGGGCATCCGACTTGCGACATGAAGAACTACCACTTGACTGGCGATTCCATTTTCCTGGTACTTGATTCCGCAGGAAAATCACTCAAGTCGGCGCTGGTAATTCGCAATGCGCATGGTGTGCAGCAGGAAGATCCCAAGAGAAATGCTCCTGGCAGCGTGACTGAGGCTTTTGGCGATACGCTCTATGCGGAATTCAGTAGCGATAAGATTGAACGGCTCTATGTGAACCTGAATGCCCGGGGATTCTTCTATGAGACCGACCTGAAGGATTACCGCAACCTGATGGACGGGGATCGTCTGGACCTTTATTTCAATCAGGGGAAGATGGACAGGGCGGTCGTCTCGGGCAAGGCGCAAAGTACCTATTTCTATGTCAAGAAGGACCGTTCCGTGGCGGGCAAGAACGAAGCGGCCGGCGATACGATCCATATTCTGTTCGATGCCCAGAAGAACGCCGTCAAGTCGTTAAGGCTTCTGGGAGGTGGCGCCATGGCAAGTGGCCGCTACATCGACATGGAAAAGGAACAGCGCAACAAGAAGGCTCTCGAGGCCGACTCGCTCAAGGCGGATGCTTCCGATAAGAATTTTTCTGACAAGAAGTTTTCCGACAAGCCGAATCCGCATTTGGAAATGATGAAAAAACTTCACAAGAAAAACATCAAGAAAGCAAAAGATTTGTAAATTATAAACGATGAAAAATTTAGTCAGTACCATTCGCACGGAACACCTGTGCAAAGTCTATGGAGGCCGTCAAGTTGTCCGCGACGTGTCCATTCGCGTTTCGCAGGGCGAAATCGTAGGGCTCCTTGGTCCCAATGGTGCTGGAAAGACGACATCGTTCTATATGATTGTGGGCATGGTGCGTCCGGAATCGGGCCACATCTTTCTCGATGACATCGAAATGACCGACAAGCCCATGTACAAGCGCGCTCGCCTGGGTATTGGCTACTTGCCGCAGGAAGCGTCCATCTTCCGCAAGCTAAGCGTCGAAGACAATATCATGGCGATTCTTGAAACGCAGGGTATGAAGCGTTCCGAACGCAAGCGCAGGCTTGAACAGCTGCTTGAAGAGTTCAAGATTACGCATATTCGAAAGACCAAGTCCATGAGCTGCTCGGGTGGCGAACGCCGCCGCCTAGAAATTGCCCGCGCACTTGCCAGCGACCCTTCGTTCCTTTTGCTCGACGAGCCTTTTGCAGGCATCGACCCGATCGCGGTGGCCGATATCCAGTCCATCATTTCGGGGCTCAAGGACCGCGGCATGGGAATTCTGATTACGGACCATAACGTGCGCGAAACACTCTCGATAACGGACCGTGCCTACATTATGTACAAAAGTCAGGTGCTGACCGAAGGTTCTTCGGAATACTTGGCGAACGATCCCGAAGCGCGTCGCATTTACTTAGGAGACAGCTTCAGTCTTGGTTAGACGAAAGGAATCCCTATGAATCTTGGAATGCAACTTGGAACAACGCAACGGCTGGAGCAGACGCTTACGCCCCAGTTGCGCCAGTTTGTCGCCATTTTGCAGAAGACTTCCCTGGAGCTCGACACGGCAATCAAGGACGAGCTGGAAACTAATCCCCTGCTGGAGCTGGATGATTCCGAACCAATGGAAGACCGAGAAGTCCGCGAAGACGAACTTCCAGATTCCGGAGCGGAACTGAAGGAAGACCATCCCGACGATTACGACGACTACGACTCTTCCGATTATTCTTCGCTGGAAGACAGCGCCATGGTCGATAGAGGTCTTTTGGACGGCGATGCAGACAACATCGATTACGAACGCTACCTGAATGACGGCTCCATGAATGAGGACGCCCCGTTCAAGGATCTGAATGCGCCTTCAAACGATCCCGATGACGAGTGGGACCGTCCCATCAAGGATTCCGACAAGGGCCTCCAGGAAAAGCTCCGCGACCAGCTGCTATTATGGTCCGGTACCCGCGAACTGCTCGAACAGCTTTCGCAGGCGGGGTGTTCCGAAAAACGCTTCCGTTCGTTGGTTGAGTACCTGATTGACTCGCTGGATGACGACGGCTTCCTGTCGAACGACAACTTGGGCCTGAACGGCTCGCCTGTTTCGAACGACGCCTTTGTCGAAGAAATTGAGTCGATGCTGCGGGGCGATGTCGCCCTGGACGACTGTTCGCTCCCCGTGCGTGAGGCGGTACATGTGCTGCAGGGCTTCAATCCCAAGGGAATAGGTGCGCGCGACCAGAAGGAATGCTTCTTGTTGCAGGCCTACGCCATTCCAGGCTTTTCGCCGCTCGCCATTAAGATCCTGGAGACCTGCTACGAAGACCTGCTTATGCTTCGCTATGCGAAAATTGGAAAGACCTTGGGGGTGTCCACAGAGGAAGTGCAGCAGGCGGTGGCAAGTTTTGCAAAGCTTAATCCGCACCCGGGCTTTCTGCTTTCCAATCGTCTGGTACAGGGCAAGATTCCCGACTTGAAAATCGTGAACCATCACGGCCGGCAGGATGTGGAAGCCTACCGTTCGCCCATGCAGAAGCGCCTCAAGGTCAACAAGACCTACGAGTCGATTCTCAAGGACAAGAACGCATCGAAGCACGACCGCGAATATGTTCGGGAACACCTGAAGAAGGCGAACGACTTCATCAAGGCGCTCGATGACCGTTGCTCGACCATGGAACTAGTGATGCGCGCCATCTTCAAACGCCAGAAGGATTTTTTTACTAAGGGTCCTGCATTCTTGAAACCCATGGTTCAGCGCGACATCGCCGATGACATCAAGCGTGATGTGAGTACCGTGAACCGCTCCATTAACGGCAAGTACGTGGATACCCCCTACGGCATTTTTGAGCTCAAGAGCTTCTTTACTTCGGGGGTCAAGCAGGGCGAGACCCTGGGTGCCGAAGAGCTCAGTTCGGCGACGATTTTGGATGCAATCAAGAAGCTTGTGGACGAAGAAGACAAGAAAAAGCCTCTTTCTGACCAGGCGATTGCAGACAAGCTTAAGGAGCAGGGCATCCTGGTGGCTCGCCGTACGGTGGCCAAGTACCGCGAGAACAACCTGCGGATTTTGCCTGCAAGTCAGCGAAAACGTGCCGTTTAGGCCATTTTGGGCCCATTATTCCAATTTGGAATAAATTTTTTTGAAAAAAATTGAAAAAACTTTTGTTTTTGAACAAAAAAAGATGTATATACTCTAGACGTGGAGCAAAATGTTCCGCAAATACAAGAACCCTTTTTAAGGAGGTTATATTATGGATATTCAGTTCTCTGCTCGTCATTTTAACGCATCGGCTGGCCTTCAGGACCGCATTCAAGAAGAAATGGATAAATTGGCTCGTTTCTACCCGAATATCACTAGCGCCTCCGTCATTCTCGATCACGAAGTGGAACATCAGCGTCATTGCGAAATTACGGTAAACATTACGGGCTCCCAGGTGGTGGCATCCGCCGACGAAGAAAACATGGGTAAGGCCGTCGATGTGACCCTCGAACGCATCAAGGTTCAGCTCAAGAAGGCTAACGACAAGCAGAACGATCACCGTGCTCAGCCCGTATCCGAAGTTGTATAACCGGGTATAGATTGTGTCTGAGTCCAGATTGAAAGACATCAAGATCCTGCACCGGGAACGTCTCCTGGTGCGGGACTTTTTTTTGCGTTACGGCAAAGACTTGCAGATGGCATGTCATTCTCCGGAGACATCCTTGGATGCCCCGATTGCCGAAAGCGGTATTCATAGGCCGGGACTTGCCATGGCCGGCTTTACTCAGGTATACAGCTCGCAGCAGATCCAGGTTGTAGGGCACACCGAATGGAACTACTTGGAATCGATTGGCCCCGAAGGCCGCGCCAAGGTGTTCGAAAATTTGTCTGTGTACAAGGCACCGATGTGGGTGGTCACCCATTCGCAGATGCCGCACCCTGAACTCAGGTGTATGTGCGAACGCCTGAACATCCCCCTATTCTCGACCACGCTTCACACCTATGAATTCAACAAGATCGCCCAGCGTATCCTGGAAGAATTCTTTGCTCCCCATGCCATAATCCACGGAAGTCTGGTCGATGTCTACGGCGTCGGCATGCTCTACATTGGCGATAGCAATGTGGGCAAGTCGGAATGTGTACTGGATCTCGTGGAAAGCGGTCACCGTATGGTGGCCGACGACGTCGTCCACATCAGTAATGTGGGACGCGCCATCATTGGTCGCCCTGACCCCCTGATCAAGCACCACATGGAAATCCGTGGGGTGGGAATCCTCGATGTCCGCTCCATGTTCGGTATTCACGCTATCCGCAAGGTGAAGAAGATCGAAACCATTGTGGAGCTGCAACAGTGGCAGCGCGATGGCGGCTACGACCGCACGGGACTCAACGAGCAGGAAGAAGAAGTGATGGGGGTGAAAATCCCGAAAGTGGTGATTCCCGTGGCTCCCGGCAAGAACCTGACCGTGATTTCGGAGGTCATTGCCATGAACACTTTGATGAAATATAGCGGTCAGAACGTGGCACAGGACTTCAATGAGGCCCTAATGCAAAAGATTAAGGCCAAGGCCAAGGGTGAGTATGTCGATGATTTGTTAGATTTCGACAATCAAAATTGGTCCTACTATGAATAGATTCAAAAGGCTTGTCAAAGAGAACCTGGTTCCGTTCATTATTTTTCTGCTTCTCCTGTCGTCCTGTTGCGGGGCGTGGTTTTTTCTACATCCGTCCAGCCCGTACCATAAACGCACCCGCTTTGTGGTCTCTTACGATGCGGTGGGAACCCTTTCGCCGGGAAACCGTGTCGATGTGCGGGGCATTTCCCGTGGAGAAATTCTCAAGGTTGAACTGACGGAAGATGCGGTCTATGTGACCGCCGAAGTCCTTGCTTCGACCCAGATTCCGAAAAATTCCGAATTCAGGCTGATCAACTCTGGCCTGATGGGCGAACGTGAAATGTGCATTTTGACGGGCGACAGCAAGGACCTGGTCCAGGACGGAGATACGCTCGTCGGAAAGTACGACGAAGGCATGAGCGGCGTCGGCAAGAAGCTTGTGGCCATTATGGGCAACATGAACGAAATCAAGGATTCCGTTCGTTCTGTGATGGATTCCATCGCTGTGGGGCAGGCGGGCTTGCAGCTGAAGCGCGTCACTAAAAAGGCGGGTCAGGTTGTGCATTTGACCAAGGTGAATGTGAACAAGTGGAAATCGGATGTGAGTGCGCTCTTGGACGAGTGCGACCGCAGCCTCGGAAGCGCCAAGCAGGCCCTGGATGTTCTGGCTGACCGGGGTGCTTCCAAAATCCACGAAATCAACAACTTGATGGATCGTACGCAGCAGCTTCTGGAAAAGGTGAACGAGCTGAAGGGGCAGAGTGAAGGAATCGTCCGAAAGTTGGCGGAAAAAGACAATACGGCGTCCCTGTTCCTTGCTCCGGATTCTGGCTTCAACCAGGAACTGGATCGATTGCTCGTAGATGTTGATTCTCTGCTGCAAGATATCAAGAAAAATGGCTTAGACATAAATATTGATATTTTTTGAAAAAAGTTTACCTTTTTCTGAAAAAAAAAGTTATTTATCATCTTATCGGTACAAACGAGTTAATCGCAACCAAGGAGAATCCCATGGCTGAAAAGAAATCTGCTGAAAAGAAACCTGTAAAAATGAGTGACGAAGACCTGAAGTTCTTTGAAGACATGTTGGTTGAAAAACGCCGCCAGATTGTCACGGCACAGACCGACTTTGACAAAACGGAATCGTTCAAGAACCAGGCTCAGGCAGGTGAGGGGGGCGAATCCAATAGCGCCGATCTTGCTACCGATTACAACGCCCTTGATACCAACGTTTCCTTGGCGGAACGCGAAGGCAAGTACCTGATGTATCTCGAGGAAGCCCTCAAGCGCATCAAGAAGGGAACCTTCGGTATTTGCAAGGTTTGTGGCGAACTGATTCCGAAGGCTCGTTTGATTGCAGTTCCTACGGCAACCAAGTGCGTGAACTGCAAGGAAGAAACCAAGCGCAAGGAAAAGGAAGACAGCCGCCTTGAAATGGCTCGCCTCCTTGCCGAAGCACAGCGCCGCGAAATGCAGAAGAAGGCTGCCGGAAAGTAATAGAGGCCGCACCTGCGGTGCTCTGGGCTATGAGCTTTGAGTAACGAGGTGTACATGAAAATTTCAAAGCCCCGAACAGGGGCTTTTTTATAAGAAAAGCCTGGCGTTTGCCAGGCAATTTTCTTTCTCGGAGGCTCGTTAGTGCCGTGCTCACACCTCAGAGCTAGGCGAGCTCACTACCCTTTCGCGAGCAGCTCCATGAGCTCGTTGTCGAGCCTTTCGGGATTGTCGTACTGCTTCAGGTTCTGGTGCAGCGATTCGCCCTTCGACACGATGCCGAAGTCCAGGTTCTTGTAGTTCCAGTAGCTGTAGCCTACGTCTGCGTCACGGAGAATTTCCATGAAGTCGCGCATCCAGGCAAGCTGGTACTGGCGTGCGACTTGCACGTACACCCCGAATTCGTTGCAGGCGACGGGCAAATCGTACTTCGCACGGAAGTCGAGTGCATTCTGGATGCTTTCCTGCAGGCGAGCCTTGTCCCACTTGCCGTATTCCACGTCGAGGCGGGTCTTTCCGCTTTCGTCGGGAGCAGGTGCGGCATAGTCGCCGGGCCACGGGCGGTCAATGTGGAAGAACGGGTCGCCAATCCATGCCGCATGCTGGTGCGTAAATGTCACCGGGGTATAGGTGTGGAAACTGTAGATGGCGTTGTCGTCGTCCATCGGGGTCAGGTACTTGAACTCGCGGGCGCTGTTCCACTTGTTGCTCCCTACCACGATGGTGTTCTTCGGGGCATGTTTGCGGATGGCCCAGAAAATTTCGTCCTTTACTTTATCCCAAACGAGAGAATCTGCGGCCGCAGGTTCATTCAGGAGTTCCATCATTACGCGGGACTGCCCACTGTAGCGTTCTGCCATGAAGGACCACACCTTGGCGGTGTCCTTGCGGGCGTCGGCGCTTACGAAGAACGGCTGTTCCTGCGAGCAACCCAGATGGAAGTCGTGCCCCGGGCACTTGTGCAGGTCCAAAATCACGTCGAGGTCGCTTGCCTGGATTTCCTTGATAGCCTTGTCCAGAAGGGCGAATACTTCTTCTTTCGGCTTTAGGGAGCCTTCTTCAAAGAGGTTGAAGTAGTCCACCGGAAGCCTTACGTGATTGAACCCCGCACCGCGGATGCGCTTGAAGTCGCCGTCCCCGATAAACGTCTTGATGTGTTCAATGATCCCCGGAAACCCTACGGGATCTTTTTCCTGGATGCAGTCTACCTGACTGAACCAGCCACCCAAATTCACTCCCCGCAGTCTTTCTTTTATCATTGTTTCATCCGTTTTTGCGAAAAGGCTGGATTGCCTTACTCGTTTACAATCGTTAGGTCTTCTTCGGCGATGTTCAGGCTCATGATGACTTCCATGTCATCGGGAAGGTCCTTGAAATCGACGACCAGTCCAACCTTCTTGGATTCGTCCTTCTGCTTTTCGAACAGGACGACATCAAAAATCTTCATCTTGACCACCGCCTCTTGAGTGACGGGGATTTCTACGGTCATGCCCTTGCTGATGGGCCCTTCTACAATCTTGCCCTTGAACACCAATGATGTCTGGTCGTCGCCGAGCGATGTCTTCTTTACATGAAATACAGCCATTATACCTTAGCCATTTTTCGGTTATTCTTCTGTTATTTGTTTTTCGACCCTGTTGCAGGTCGTGTCGAAAAATTAACTTTTTTACATGACTTTACGAGTTGGTAGAATCCCTTTTTTGGTCTGTGCGCCGTTTTTTCATGACTTCCTTGGACGAGAGTCTGAATTTAAGGATGTTGAATTTGTGGATGGAGCACCGAGTGCGCATTGTGCAGGGCTCAAGGAGGGTTCGATTCACTTGTCGCCGGCATCGTCGATCACGTTTGCGCAGAAACCCGGCGCCTTTGTTCTTGCTCCCGACATCTGCACCTCTTGCTCCTTTGAAGTCCGTTCGGTTAAGTTGTTTGCAAAATGTCCCATCAAAGAACTTTCTCAGAAGGTGGTGCGCCTTACGGCGCAGAGCATGACGTCGGTGAACCTACTCAAGATTTTGCTTGAAGAACGTTACGGGGTAAAACCGCAGTACTGCAGCGGAACCCTTGGGAAACATGACGACGCTTGCCTTTTGATTGGCGATCAGGCCCTTGAAGAAAATGAACGGCATCGCTTTGCCTACGATTATGACTTGGGAGTGCTTTGGCAGGATTGGCTGCATGTACCGTTTGTCTTTGGAGCGTGGATTGTGTCAAAGACGGCGTTGCAACCTGGTTTGAAAGATTCGCTCCGTCGATACCTGGATGCCACCCGAGAAAGCGTGGAACATTTCAGGCAGAATCCCTTGGCGGCTCTGGACCGCTGGCTTGCCCGCTATCCCGTGGATTTGCCACGACCGGTCATCGAGAACTACTATTCGGCTCTGGACTACCGTTTTACCGAAGACCGCAAGCGTTCGCTTTCGCTATTTTTCGAACACGCGACATCGATGGGCCTGATTGCCGAAGCTCCGCCGCTGGAATTCCTTCCATTTTAGCCGTTTCTTTGTAAAAACTGGCCAATACATGTAGCCAGTATGGGCAAACTATATTATTTTAGTGAATGCCCTTGAAAAAAGGGGAGGTGGTTTTATGGTTGAAGAAAAAATTTTAATTGTGGATGACAACGAAGAGGTCATCGAAAAGACTCGTTCTCTCCTGGTCGAAGTCGGCTATGATGTCACCAGCTGCACTTCCGGTTCAGAGGCTCTAGAGTTCCTGGCGGACAACCAGGTCGATCTTGTGCTGCTCGATATCAACATGCCCAACATGAACGGCTTCGATGTCTGCCTGCGCATTAGGCAGCGCCATCCGCTCGACGACCTTCCGATCATCTTTCTCACGAGTCGCGAAGATTCCGACAGCGTGACCAAGGGGTTTCAGGCGGGTGCGTCCGATTTCGTAAGCAAGAGCGCCATTCCGGAAATCTTACTTGCTCGCGTGAACGTGCATATCCGCCTTTCTCGTTCGCTCCGTAACCTGAGGGACATCTCCTTGACCGACGACATGACGGGCTGCTTCAACCGCCGCCACGGAATGTATTCGCTGCGCGAATGGTTCTCTCGTTCCAAGCGCTACGGAACACAGTTTGCGATCATCTATTTCGACTTGAACGGGCTCAAGGCGACCAACGACCAGTATGGCCACCAGGCGGGCGACCTCTTGCTCCGCTCGGTTTCTACGGCAGTCAAGGATATTCTGCGTGAAACGGACCAGCTCTTTAGAATGGGTGGCGACGAATTCCTGGTCATCTGTCCCGAGACCGACAAGAAGGGAGCCTTTGTCTGCGCTGAACGAATGCAGCATGCGGTTTCTGAAATCACGATCGTTGACATGCATGCTTCGTTTGCTTTTGGCATCGCGCACTCTAGCGAAGACTACAAGGAACTCGACGACATGTTGCACAGCGCCGATGTCTCCATGTACAAGATGAAGCAAGAAATGAGGAAAAAGTAGGCAGTAGACAGTAGGCAGTAGACAGAAAAAAATCCTGCTTAAAAGCAGGACTTTTTTGTCTATACGAGCTATCGGCTATTTGATCGAAGCGAGGAGCTTTTTCAGGCGTTCGGCAATGGTTGCCCAGTCGCCTGCGGCCATTAGCTTCGGGTCGTAAATGCTTGCCCCGAACGAAAGCAGGTTTGCGCCGGCCTTCAAGTAGCTTGCGGCGTTCTCCGGGTTCACGCCGCCGCATGCCATCAGAGGAATGTCGCGGAACGGCCCGCGCAGCGCCTTGATGTATTCGGGGCCGCCTACGCAGTTCACCGGGAAAATCTTTACGGCGGTGGCGCCCAGGTCGTATGCCTTTTGCACTTCGGTGGGTGTGAGTGCGCCTGGAATAATCGGGATGCTCGCCGTGGCAGACAGGCGGATGATTTCGTTGCGGGTATTGGGCGTTACGATAAATTCGGCGCCAGCGGCAATGGCTTTGTCGAGGTCGCTCCCGTGGCGGACTGTGCCTGCACCGACAGCAATGCCGTAAGGCCTTGCTGCGGCCTTGAGGTCGGCGATGATTGCTTCGGCGTTAGTGGTGTTCATGGTGACTTCGATCGCCTTCAGTCCGCATTCGGCGGCCGTCTTGATGCAAGATTCTTCGGCGCCCTGGGGAATGTCGCGGAGAATGCCCACGACCGGCATCGGTTGTAAAAATTCAAGCAGATTCATGTCCTAAATATACAGAAAAAGGGAGTGATGTGCATAAAAAAAATGCTTTTTTTGGAAAAATAGACAGTTGTTGGTTATTATTCGAACCGAAGCGCTTCGATGGGGTCCAGGCGAGATGCCTTGCGGGCCGGGTACCATCCGAAAAAGACTCCGGTGGCAAAGCACACGCCAAAGCTCACGATAACGCTCGTGATGGACACGCTCATGGGCCAGTTCATGGCAATCTTGACCGTCTCGGAAGCGGCAATGCCAAGGGCGATCCCGATGGCGCCGCCAAGCAGGCTGATAATGACCGATTCAAAAAGGAACTGCAACAGAATGTCGCGACCGCGGGCACCGATAGCCATACGCAGGCCAATTTCCTTGGTGCGTTCGGTCACCGACACATACATAATGTTCATGATGCCGATACCGCCTACAAACAAACTAATTCCTGCAATCGCGGTCAGCACCAGCGAGAGCATGTCCGAGGTGCTGGTGACCATCTGGATCATTTCTTCTTGGGTAAAAACGCGGAAGGGGTCGGTGGGCTTTGTCCAGCTGCGGCGTTCTTTCAAGATTCCCATGATTTCTTCGGTGGCTTGCGCCGCGTAGCCCTCGCCAATGGAATTCGCGTAAATCTGGCGGATGTTCGTGGTGGCGTTGAACCGCTTCATTACCGTCTGGTAGGGTGTAAAAATCACGTCGTCGTTGTCTTGCCCGAAATCGCCGGAGCCTTTCGCCTTTAGGGTACCGATGACCTTGAGCGGAATGCTCTTGTAGCGGATAGTTTTGCCGATGGGGTCGCCTTCGGGGAACAGGTTTTTCACGACGGTCTGGCCAATCACGCAGACTTTGGCCATGCGGTCTGCCAGGTCGTCGAACATCACGCCGTCTTCGATTTCGTAGTTGCGGATTTTCAGGTAGTCGGCCGATACGCCGCTCAAGGCCGTGGGGGAGTTGTTGTTGCCTACAATGGCTTGCCCGCCAACGGTTATCATGGGCGAGACTCCGTTAATGTAGGTGGCGTTTTCGCGGATAGCAATCACGTCGGCTTCTTCGAGCGATTCGGTGGATTCCATTTGCACGCCGCCGCGACGGTCGCGGTTCGGCATGATGATGATGGCGTTCGTGCCCATGGCGGTCATCTGTTCCTTGATCGACTTCTTGGAACCTTCGCCCATGGCGACCATGGTGATGACGGCTGCGACACCGATCACGATGCCGAGCACCGAAAGGAAGGTGCGCATGCGGTTACGGAGCAATGCTCGGAGGGAAATTTTTATGAGAGTTAGTGGGGACATAAGTTAGTAGGAAGTTAGAAGTAGGCAGTAGGAAGATTAGGTATGAGGTGTGAGGTCGGTCGCTACGCTCCCTTTGAGGTATGGGGCTCTTTTTTGAAATGCTCAGAGCGCAAAGCGCGACCTCATTCCTCAAACTCCTCCGGGGGTGGGAGCGCTTCAAATGCGGCTTTGGCATCTTGGACAGTTTCGTTCTTGACGTCTTTTTTAAGGAGTCCGTCGCGTAGTGTAATGGTGCGCCCGCTGAAGGTCGCGATGTCGGGTTCATGCGTCACGAAGGCAATCGTTTTTCCTTGGCGGTTCAGCTTTTGGAAAATCATCATGATTTCGTAACTGGTGCGCGTGTCCAGGTTTCCGGTGGCTTCGTCGGCGAGGATGATGACCGGGTCGTTTACGAGTGCGCGGGCGATAGCTACTCGTTGCTGCTGGCCACCCGACATTTGGTTCGGCAAGTGGTTCATGCGGTCTTCAAGCCCGACCATCTTTAACGCCTCGATAGCGCGGCGGTGGCGTTCCGCTGCCGAAATTTTCGAATTGTACAAAAGCGGGAGTTCTACGTTTTCGATAGCCGTGGTGCGGCTCAGGAGGTTGTAGCTCTGGAACACGAATCCGAGTTTCTGGCTGCGGATTTTTGCGAGTGCGTCGCGCTTGAGTTTTTCGGTGTGCTCTCCGTCCAGAATGTACTGCCCGGAGGTCGGCTTGTCCATGCAACCCAGAATGTTCAGCATAGTCGACTTGCCCGACCCGCTGGTGCCCATGATGGTCACGAATTCACCGGGATAGATGTCAAAAGAAACTCCACGCAGCGCGTGGACCGTTTCGTCGCCCATTTTAAAGTCGCGACGAATGTTTTGAATGGATAAAATCGGACTCATAACGCTAATTTGATGTCTATCAACGACTTTCGGTTGCTTTTTTTACACTTTTTTGCGCCTTTTTGGGGTGTGAACGCCGTCACAGGTAGCCGTAATGTGACAAAAATGCTACATTGAAAGGTAAATGTAATAAAGGCACTCCGTAACATGGTTTGGATGTTTTTGTTACGGCAGAGTTTTTTCCTAAGAGGGATACAATGAAAAAAATCATTGCGTTATCACTAGTCGCTGGAGGCCTCGCCTTTGCCCAGTCCGGGTTGATGGGCGGAACTTCCGGTATCCATCAACATAATGCCTATACGTTAGGCCAATGGGGAATCGAAGTCGGTACCGGCGGCGATGTCTCCTTTGACTCCTGGTCCCTTTCCCGTGGCGGTACCGTTCGCCAGAATGGTCAGTCGAACACTTTCCACGAATGGGCAGGAACATTTTCGGGCAATTTCCATGCTGCTATCGGTCTTTTGGACTTCTTGGACCTCGGTGTGGCGCTCCCGATGAACTATGACCACGCGAACCTTCATGGTCAGGGCGAAAGCGGTCTTTGGGCCTTTAGGCCGGGCGACCTCGATATCTGGTTGAAGGCCAATGTCTTAGGTGACGAAAGCAGCTTCTTTGCTATGGCTGCCATGGTGGACTTCTATATCCCGACGGGTACTGAAGCCCGCGGCGTGCGTCCCCGCCATGCCTGGTACCTGAACGAAGATGGCGAAGTGACCGACCCGTACACCTCTGGTGAATTTAACATTGGTGGAACTTTGGTGTTTACGATGAACTTCGGCGCACTTGGGGTGCCGGTCGTGTGGAACACCCATGCTGGGTTTGTCTATGCCGGCGACGGCCAGAGCACCTTGGTGTATGGCTCCGGCGTGAACTACATCGCAACGAGCTGGATGGAAGCCTTCTTGGAATTCTCCGGCGAAATGCGTGTTGAAACCGGCAAGTACCGCCGCGATCCGCTGGACGACCCGATGCAGCTCACTCCGGGTATCCGCTTCCACCTGCCGTGGCACATCGACTTCGCGATGGGCGTCGACTTTGCTATCCGCACCTTGGGTAACCTCGGTTACGACTACAAGGATGAAATGGATTGCAACGAATGCCATCTCGTCTACTTTGAAAACGATTACGATACAAAGTTCAGCTACGGCTATGCTCCGACCCCGACGATTGCCGGTACCGCAGCCCTCATCTGGCGTCTGGGTGCCAGCAAGGATAAGGACGAAGACAAGGACGGCGTGCCGGACGAAAAGGACCAGTGCGCCCATACTCCGGAAGTCGCAACGGTTGACTCCGTGGGTTGCCCGATCGACTCCGATAAGGACGGCATGATTGATGGCCTTGACAAGTGCCCGAATACCCCGGAAGGCGCCGTGATCGACACGGTGGGTTGCCCGATGGATTCCGACAAGGACAATGTTTACGATGGTCTCGACAAGTGCCCCGAAACTCGCGAAGGTGCTACCGTTGATTCTGTCGGTTGCGAACCGGACTTTGACAAGGACGGCGTTGCCGACGCTCTCGACAAGTGCCCGAATACCCCGGAAGGCGTGAAGGTTGACTCTGTTGGCTGCCCGATGGATTCTGACAAGGATGGCGTCCCCGATGGCGTTGATAAGTGCCCGCAGACTCGTGAAGGTGCCCAGGTGAATGCCGATGGTTGCGAAGGCGACTACGACAAGGACGGCGTGCCCGATGCAGATGACCGCTGCCCGAACACCAAGGAAGGAACTGCCGTTGACTCTACCGGTTGCCCGGCCGATGCCGACAAGGATGGCGTCCCCGATGGCACCGACCAGTGCCCGAACACTCCGGAAGGATTGAATGTCGACAACAATGGCTGCCCGCTCGACTTCGACAAGGACGGCGTGGCCGATGGAATTGACCAGTGCCCGAACACTCCGGCCGGCGTGCCTGTTGACTCTACGGGTTGCAGCGCCGACGAAGACAAGGATGGCGTACCTGATGCCCTTGACCAGTGCCCGAATACTCCGGCCGGTGCTCCGGTGGATACGGTGGGTTGCCCGCTCGACACCGACAAGGACGGCGTGCCTGACTACCTCGACAAGTGCCCGAACACTCTCCCGGGTGTCGAAATCGACAAGAAGGGCTGCCCCCTGAACAAGAAGGAAGACCTTGAACAGTTGAAGAAGGGTATCCAGTTCCAGACCGGTTCTGCAAAGCTCACCAAGGCAAGCTACAAGACCCTGGACGATATCATTACCCTGATGAAGAAGATCAAGGTTGCTCACCTCGAAGTGCAGGGCCATACCGACAACACGGGTTCTACAGAAACCAACAAGAAGCTTTCTCAGGAACGTGCCCAGACTGTGGTGGATTACTTCATCCAGAAGGGCATCGAAGAAGACCGCGTCCGTGCGGTTGGCTTCGGATCGGACAAGCCGATTGCTGACAACAAGACCAAGAAGGGTCGTGCCCAGAACCGTCGCGTGGAACTCGTTCCGTTCCAGCTGTAGTTCGAAGGCTTAAGAGACAATTGCAAAAAACACTCGCCATAGGCGAGTGTTTTTTTATATATGCGAACAACGATAAATATTTTTCTCGTCTATTTAAACACCCATTTTTTGTAGAGGGTGAAGCTTGCGATAACGTAGATGATGTTTGCAACGATGTTTGCAAAGAAGCTGGGCTTCATGTATTGCGAGATGAACTCGGCGAAGGGCTTGCACCAGACGGTGCCGAGCAAGTAGACGGTCGTTTCGAGCGCCACGAGGTTGAGTGCGTAGGCCGCCGCAAAGACGACGATGAAGCGGATGACTTCGGTGCGCTTTCGGCCCCGGCTCTTGAAATTCCAGATGCGGTTCATCAGGTAACTATTGATGGCGCCGAAGATGAAACCCAGGAAATTCGACAGTTCCAGGTTCCAGTCGAGCATCTGGTGCATTATCCAGACCGAGGCGAGGGTAATGAGCGTGTTTATGACGCCGATGATATTGTACTTGATGAAATGCTTCACGAAGAGGAAAATAGAAAATAGTAGACAGTAAACAGTGGTTAGTAAACAGGGATGTTGAATGTTCTTGTTACATTCCTAACCACTAGTCACCAACCACTAGCCACTTTTATTTATTTTTAAGCCACTACTATGAATTGGATTGATGCAAAGAAGTGTTCAGCGGCCGATGCCGCGGCGATGATCAATGACGGCGATGTGCTGGGAGTTTCCGGTTTTACCTTGGCTGGCTATCCCAAGGAGGTGCCCTCGGCTTTGGCCGCCCGTGCCGAAAAGTTGCATGCCGAAGGCAAGCCTTTCAAGGTGACGCTTTTTTCGGGTGCGTCGACTGGAGATAGTTGCGATGGCGTCCTTGCGCGTGCCGGGGCGGTGAGCCTCAGGATGCCTTACCAGAGCAACGCTTCTTTGCGGAAGTCGATCAATTCGGGCGAAATCAAGTACATCGATGCGCACCTGGGCAAGATGGGCTACCTAGTCCGCACCGGGGCTTTGCCTGCCCCGACGGTCGCGATTGTCGAAGTTTCCGCCATCTTGAGCGACGGTCGGGTATGTCTGTCGACATCGGGCGGAAATTCGGTGACTTACCTCGAAATGGCTCCTAAAATCATCTTGGAACTGAACACGCGCCTGGGCGATGCGTTCATGGGAATCCACGACGTCGCCCTGCCCGAACTTCCGCCGCATGCAAAGCCGCTCCCCATATACGGGGCAGGCGACCGCGTGGGCGCTGAATTCGTGAAAATCGATCCGAACAAGGTGATTGCCGTCGTCGAGACTTCAAGGCTTGACGAGGTGAACCCGTTTGTGGAACCGGACGAAGTCTCTACAAATATCGGCGAACGCATTTTGGACTTTATCTGCTTCGAAGAACGCAAGGGTAGGCTTCCAAAGGGGCTCGCCTTTCAGAGCGGCGTGGGCAAGGTGGCAAATGCCGTGCTTAGCGCTATGTCCGACGATGCCCGCCTGGGGCAAATCGACCTGTACACCGAAGTCATCCAGGAAGCCGTTTTCCCGCTTTTAAAGAAGGGCAAGCTCGGGGTCGCTTCGGGAACGGCTCTTACTTTGTCTGAAAACGCACAAAAGGAATTTGTCGAGAACTCCGCCGAATGGAAAAAGCACCTGGTGCTTCGACAGCAGGAGGTGAGCAACAGCCCCGATGTCATTCGCCGCGTGGGCGTGATTTCTATGAATACGGCGCTTGAAGCCGATATCTTCGGAAACGTGAACAGCAGCCTTGTTTCGGGTTCTGCGATGATGAACGGTATCGGTGGTGCGGCGGACTTTGCCCGCAACTGCTACCTTGGAATTTTCCTGACGCCTTCGGTCGCGAAAAATGGAGCCATCAGCTCGATTGTGCCTTGCGTGAGCCATGTGGACCAGACGGACCACGATACGATGGTCTTTGTTACAGAACAGGGACTCGCCGACTTGCGCGGGCTTCCTGCCGAAAAGCGGGCCCGCCTGATTATCGAGAACTGTGCGCATCCGGATTATCGGGAGCCTTTGACGGACTTTTTGGACTACAGCCTGAAGCATGCGAAGGGCCTGCACATGCCAATCGCCCTGGAAAGGGCGTTTGAAATGCATACGCGCTTCCTCGAAACGGGCAAGATGCTTTAATTTTGTATTATTACTCGACAGTATGCTGGAACGACGAATGAATCGCCTATTTTGGCTTGTTGTCTTTACCCTGTCCACCTTCTCCTGGGTGGCGTGTTCCGGCAGTTCGTCTTCTTCGGCCGATGATCCCGATGCTGTGGAAGGTGACGAAATATCGCAGCAGGAAGATCCCCTTTCCGAAAACGGCTCTAGTGGCGTTGTGAAACTGGATTCCCTGGGGCGTCCCATCTCGAGCGCGTCGGAGCCGGGCAAGGATAGCGCGTCAAGCTCCAGTTCGTCGATGGGACCGGTGGTCGGTGTCGAAGACACGCTGATTACCGATACGACTGTCGTGGAAGATGTCGATGCCTTGCCGGAATGCACTTCTGCCAACGAAGGAGAGTCGTTCCTGGTCAAGAGTGAAAACACTTTGTACTTCTGCTTGGGTGAAAACTGGATCGAGTCGGATGCGGTTGCAGAGACTGCCGGCATCACCTGCCGCGGCGGTGTGATGGTGATTGGATCTGGTGACGACGGTGAAGACGACGAAGGCGGTTCTCCCTATAGCCAGTGGGGAAACTTTGGTCAGCAACAGCAGGTCGTGTTTTCGATCGATTCCACGACGGAGCCAAGAATTGTGGGGGCCCGCATCGTGGGGGTTGCCGAAAAGGGGCCGTTCCGCTATGGCACCTCGGTCAAGTTGGTCGAACTCGATAGCATGCAGCGCCTGGCAGATTCCAAGCGTATCCACAAGACCTGCATCTTGAACGGTGATGGAAACTTCAGTTTTGACAGTGTAGATTTGGCGTCACCTTATTTGCGCGTGAAGGCGAGCGGTTATTTTAGGAACGAACTCACCGGCGGGCTTTCGCCCTCGGTTACGACGCTTGAAGCCGTGGTCGATGTAACGGACCGCGACTCGGTGAATGTGAACATGCTGACCCACATGGAAGCTCCGCGCGTGCTGAAACTTGTGGAGAACAGCGGCAACAACCAGCCAATCCGTGCGGTCAAGGCGCAGGCCCTGCGCGACATCTTGGCTTCGTTCGATATTCGGCTGGGTGAGTCTAGCGCGGGTGGCGGCAATGGCTGGCCCGGTGGCTGGAACCAGCAGCAACAGCAGCAGGTGACAACAGATGGACGCTTTGCCGAAGACATTGGACTCTTTGATGGCGACGAATATAGCGGCGCCCTGCTTGCAATCTCGATCATGATGCAGCGCAAGGGCTCCGGCTCCGAAATGCTTTCGTATACGGCGGGCATTGCCGAACGCATCAAGGGCAACGGCAACTGGGACGACAACAATGCCAAGGCGGACCTTGCGGACTGGCTCATGGTGCTCGACACGAGCGGCTCTTATGCGACGATTAAGAACAACATTGCATCCTGGAAGTTGGGCGAAGTTCCTGAGTTTGCGCATCACTTGAAGCGCTTCTGGACAAATGTCTACAATTTTGGCGAATGTGGCTCGCACAATGCGGATTCGATTCGTTTCGTAAGCAACAGCCTGAGTGCATTCTTTGTTTCGGGCTATGACCAGCCAGGGCCCAAGGTGCGATTCATTTGCGATGCGAACACGCATGAATGGCGTGCGGCAACGGACTTGGAAAAAGATACTTACGGGTTCGTGGGCGAGTACGAAGGTCAGCTCAAGTCGGGTATTATCAACAAGGACAAGTACTACATCTACGAACAGAAAAAGTGGCGTGCAGCGACCAGCAACGATATCCAGGAATTCGAGGATTTGGCTGATGTCTACAAGAATCTCAAGTCCGGCGAAAAGGTCATCTTCCTGTTGCGCCATGCGGAAAGGACGAACGATACGGGCAAGAACGGTCACCTGACGGATACCGGAAAGTCGCAGTCTCAAGGTGTTGGCGCAAAGATGAAAGGCGAAGACATTTATTTTGCCAACTCAACCTACACACGCAGCAAGGAAACTTGTGAGTATGTGGCGAAGGGTGCCGGGGCGACTTATACAGAAAATACGATTGACGACTTGGATGGTGAATGGTATGTGAAGGACGATTCCAAGTATGCCACATGCAAGACCGATAATGGTGGCGGCTGGGGCGCAAATTCGGCATACGCCTACAAGGGAATTTGTCCGGAAGCCTATTACGATTTCGAAGATCGCAGCGAAGAGTTCTTGCAGGAAATAGTGAAGCCGCAGTTTGCCAAGGTGAATCGTGTGGGCGTCATGATTTCGCACGACACATTCGTGGTTCCGTTTACGGCCTATTGCACGAATAGGAAAGTGAACTTGCGCTACTTTGATACCAAGCTGTGGGTCAATTACCTGGCGGGAGTGGCGATTATCATGGATGCTAGCGGCAAGATGCGCTATGTGCCGGTCAAGGGACTGGATTCCGGCACGATGACGATGTAGTTGGTGACTTGCACGGGAAATCCCGTGCGGTAAAAAAGTTGGATGTTTTGGAAAATGCCTTTGACTGAAAAGTTTAGTTTGTTTGTAGTGTCGCTAGTGTTTTTTTTGATGCTGGCGTGTTCTAGTGATAGCTCTACCGGTGGAAATGCCGATGGCTCGACGGCAGATAAGCATCACGAGTCTTCGACTCCTGCAGTTCTCGATACTGTCCGTGCGCCACTATATGTTTTTGAGATTTTAGCGGAACGCGCATCGGCCGATTCGGCGGGAGGCGTACCTGATACGGTGCGCAGCGCCCTTGAACAGTCAGGAGCGAATGTCTTGACGCTTCTTTCAAGGCCTCGTGTGGAACAGCTTTTGATGAACCATGTTCCCATGGACTCTGCGGTGGTGCAGGCACTCGGTGAGACGGCGAGAGCCTTCGGGGTAGATTCTTTTCAGCTTTCGACAGATTACGATGCGGTGGTGCTAGCAATCTCTGCCCTGGTGCAGAACCGTGCAAGCAAGGAGGAAACGGAAAATTTTATTCGCAACGTGGGCGAAGACCTGAAGGGTGATGGTGTCTGGAACGATCCCAACTTAAAGATTCGGGTTGCCGACTGGGAAGTCGGTATCGATTCTATTTGGCGCTACAATGATATTCGGAACAATGTGGTGTCTGTGTATGGTGGAAATGTCCCGAACTTTGAAAGATACATGCGCGCCTTTATTCCGCTCGCGTATGGTTTTGAACCCTGCACCGATGTAAATGCGGGCAAGGTCACCTACGTGAACCAGGGGCAGAGTGCGCTATTCGCAAATGACTACGAGGCATCGGATCGTTCAGCGGTGCGCTTTATTTGCGATGTCAATAGCAAGGAATGGCGAATTGCGCAGCCTATGGAAAAGGATACGGTGGGCTTTGGCGTGGGCGAGTACGACAAGGAAATCCGCGAAGGCCGCGTAATTCACGACAACTATTACATCTACGATGCCGGAACATGGCGCGTGGCGACCCCGCAAGAAGCCGACGGCTTTACCGACCTGGTAGAAGTCTATGCAAACCTTAAGCCGGACGAAAAGGCGGTGTTCGTTATTCGCCACAGCGAACGCACCGATGATACGGGAGAAAAGGGACACCTGACCGACAACGGGAAAAAGTATGCTCGCGACTTGGGAGCGCGGCTTGCCGCGGTGGGTAAGGAAGACTTCTATTACGGATACTCAGGTTATACCCGCACCTTGGAAACCTGCGAAAATATTGCGCAGGGCAAGGGACAGTCGAATTACAGTCTCGACGTGCTCCCGTACATGGATGGAGCCTGGTACGTGAAGGATGACGCTTTGGTCGAGAGTTACATAAATTCCGATGGCGGCGGATGGGTGGTGTATTCCAAATACGCCTTTACCGGTGCATATCCGGATGCGTTTTACGACCTTGAAACCCGCAGCGAGCAACTGCTCAAGGACAATGTGCTTGCAAACCTTGCGTCCATGAAACGGGTGAATGTCATGTGCACCCACGATTTTTTGGTGGTTCCCTTACTCGCCTACACGACAAACGGGCACGCGAACGTGAAGTATTACGAAAAATGGAAATGGGTGAATTACATGGCCGGGGTGGCCATGATTATCTCTCCGGACGGTTCCATACGCTATATCCCCGTAAAAGGCCTCGAAACCGGGGTGATGTAGCTTTTGGCGGCGTAAACCAAGCGCCGCTTTTTCTAAATTTTCACCGCTGATTTTTACAAAACAGAAACCCAAAAGAATGGATTGAATCCAATATGAACGAAACACAGACCAATGCACCCGAAGCTCAGGAAGTGGCTCCCGCCGCAGCCCCGGCCCAGGATGTGCAGCAGCCGGCTCTCGTTGCTCCGCAGCCTGCAGCAAAGGTGAAGGGCAAGTTCGACGAACAGCTCGGACTCATGCTCCCCTCCGATGCCGCCCAGGTCCAGGCGCAGCTTTCTATGCCGGGTATGAATGACGACATGGTTTACAAGATCGTGGAAACCCACGCTGGTAACCATTCGGTTCTCTATAAGACCTACGATCAGGCAGTCCTTGCACGCGACGTTCGCGATTCTATCGAAAACGCCGGCGGCCACAAGGTGTTGCCCATCGCCAAGGCCAAGCTGGGCTCGACCTACTGCAAGGGCGAATTTTCGACCGAACAGGGTTGTAAGGGCGACTCCGACACCTTCGGTATCGGCTCCCTGATCGAATTCCAGGCAACCGGTCTTATCGTGGTGATGTGCGTCATCGTGGGCCTCACGGTGCTCTGCTACCTCATGAACTTCATCATGGCCAAGCTCGGCCTCAACAAGGACAAGGCTCCGGCACCTGCAGTTAAGGCTGCCCCGGCCGCCGCTCCCGCCGCCGCAGCTCCGGTAACTATCGGTCCTGCCCACTGCGACTGGGATCCGAACGCAAAGAGCGTTCATCCGGGCTTCACCAACAAGCAGCTCCAGGCCTTCCTCGGCATTGCCGCCGTGGCAGCCCTCGAAGAACACCCGGGCATGAGCAACGACCAGTTCCTCGCCCTCGTGACCGCAGCGGCGACCCAGGCTATCGGTCAGCCCTGCCGCGTGACTGCTTACAGAAACATCAACTCTCCTGCTTGGACGATCGTCAAGTAAGGTAAACTTTTAAAACTCAACAGGCTTTTAAGCCAGGAAATATCAAAATGAAGAAAACCGTCCGTATCAGTTTCGAAGGCAAGACCTACGATGTCGAAGTAGAAGTTCTTGATTCCAATGCCGCCGCTCCTGCTGCAGCTCCCGCTGCCGCTTCGGCTCCTGCCGCCGCTCCTGCTGTTGCCGGTGGTACCGAAGTCAAGAGCCCGCTCGCTGGCTCCGTGTTCAAACTGAAGGTCAAGGTCGGCGATACCGTTGCCGCCAACCAGGAAGTGGCTATCATCGAAGCTCTCAAGATGGAAAACCCGGTCGTCGCTCCGTGCGCCGGCACCGTGAACTCCATTGCCGTCAAGGAAACCGACACTGTCGTCGACGGCCAGACTCTCATGACCATCGCCTAAGAGGTACAGATAAATGAGTTCTCTTTTAAATTCGGTCGTTGAGTTCGCAGGCGACACCGGATTCGCATACGTCACCCCTTCGATGATCGTGATGTGGATCGTGAGTTTCGTCCTGATGTACTTGGCGATTGTCAAAAAGTACGAGCCGCTGCTGCTCTTGCCGATTTCGCTCGGCGCACTGGCGGTGAACATCCCGAGTGCGGGATTCTACGATGGTGGCTGGAGCATCGAAGGTATGTTTACCCCGACTGCCGGTCTCTATTACTACATCAGCCAGGGTATCCACCTGGAACTCTTCCCGCCCATCATCTTCTTGGGCGTGGGTGCCATGACGGACTTCGGACCGCTTATCGCTAACCCGCGTACACTGCTTCTTGGCGGTGGCGCTCAGTTCGGCGTGTTTGCGACCATGTTCTGCGCCGTGGCTTTCGGTGGCTTTACTCTCGGTGAAGCGGCCTCTATCGGTATCATCGGCGGCGCCGACGGTCCGACCTCCATCTTTACTGCAAACAAACTAGCAAAGCACCTCATCGGACCTATCGCCGTGGCAGCTTACACTTACATGGCCCTCGTTCCGCTGATCCAGCCGCCTATCATGCGCCTCATGACCAACGACAAGGAAAGGAAGATCCGTATGAAGGCGCTCCGCAAGGTGTCCAAGGCCGAACGCATCGTGTTTGCCGTGATGGTGATGATCGTGTGCATCCTCGTGGTGCCCGATGCTTCTGCTCTTATCATCATGCTCATGCTCGGTAACATCTTCAAGGAAGCCGGCGTTGTCGAACGCCTGGTGAAGACCTCCTCCAACGAACTCATGAACATCGTGACGATCTTCCTCGGTACTTCCGTGGGCCTCACGATGTCTGCCGACATTTTCCTCCGTCCGCAGACCCTCATGATTATCGCTATGGGTGTGGTGGCCTTCGGTTTCTCGACCGCTGCAGGCCTCTTCCTTGCCAAGATCATGAATAAGTGCACTCCCAACAACCCTGTGAACCCGCTCATCGGTTCTGCTGGCGTGTCCGCCGTGCCGATGGCTGCCCGTGTTTCCCAGGTGGAAGGTGCCAAGTATGACCCGCAGAACTTCCTCTTGATGCACGCCATGGGCCCGAACGTGGCTGGCGTGATCGGTACCGCAGTCTGCGCCGGTTACATGATTAGCCGCTTGAGCTAGTCTCACCTGAGTGTCATTCCGGCCTCCGAGCCGGAATCTCCACTAGAACGCCCCCGACTTTGTCGGGGGCTTCTTTGTTGTATACAGAAAACCACCCGCTAGGCGGGTGGTTCCAAAGAGCCTACGGCTTTACATCCTTGTGGAAAGCAGAAATCCTTTGATTAAATTTGCCACGCGGTCTGACCACCTGCATAACAAATAACCAAAGGATTTTGCAA
>NZ_JAZSAF010000004.1:0-128454 GCF_045601785.1 Fibrobacter sp. | reverse complement strand
CGAAGACGCTATCAAGCGCTATCCGCAGAGCGACCAGAAGGCCAAGTACCACTTCCAGTTGATGAACATCGACTATAAGGAAGGCAAGTACACCGAAGCCATGAGCAAGTACCAGAACATTGCCCAGAAGTTCGGTGAAAGCGACGTGAAGGCCGACGCCGACTACGTTGCCGGCCAGATCAAGTTCGAACAGGGCCTCTACCAGGAATCTGTCGACCTCCTCGCCGCCATCCTTCCGGGTAACGCGAACTACTTCTAGGCCCGTTACACCATGGGTATCGCCTACAGCCGCCTCGGCAAGATCGAGGAAGCTGAAAACTGCTTCCGCGACATTACCGAGCAGCAGTACTCCAACCAGTCCGAACAGGACCTCCAGGATGCTGCCCGCGTGAAGCTCGGCCACCTCTACTTCTCCGGCGAGAAGGCTGACATTGCCGCCGCCGCCCAGATGTATGGCCAGGTGCAGGCCGGTTCTCCGGTGTACGACGAAGCTATGCTCGGCATTGCATGGTCCTTCCTCAAGGTGAACAAGCCGGACGAAGCCATGAAGCCTGCCCAGTGGATCATTTCTAACCTTCCGGAATCCTTCCTCGTGTCCGAAGCCTACCTCGTCCAGGGTTACTGCTACTTCATGAAGAAGGACTACCAGAACGCTGCCAAGTCTCTCGAACAGGCTGAAGCCAAGACCGAGAAGCCGGCTGTGTCCGTGGCTGCCCGCGATAGCGCCCGCCAGGCATACGACGCTATGCAGAGCGAATTCGACTCCGTGCAGGTCCAGGCACTTGACCTCGCTCGCCAGCTGCCCACCCCGCGTGTGGAAAGCAAGCGTGAGGCTCTGCGCCCGACCTTCGACAAGGCCAACCAGGCTATCGAAGACTATGCCGCGTTCACCCAGAGGGCCATCCAGAGTGACCGCTTTGAATCCAACCGCAAGCGCATCCTCGAAGATGCGGGCTTCACTCTCGCTACTGTGAAGACCAAGATGGGCCAGGGCTCGACTTCTTCCGAAGCGGCTCAGGAACTCGAAGAATTGGAGGACCTGGAGTAATCCGGGGTCTCCCCTTTTTATGATTATATAGGTGGATAGAGAACGATGAAAAAAATCATTCTTGTCGCTGCGATTGTTTGCTCCTTTATCGGAACTTCTTTCGCTGCATCGGATCCTTGTAAGGAAAAGACCAACGAAGCAAAGAAAATGCTTGCCAAGTGCAAGTCCATCGGGAAGGGCAAATCTGGTTATGAGCAGTGCGCCAGTTCCTATAAGGTAATCAAGAACCAGGCCGAACAGGCATGCCGTTCCGGCGGCCTCGACGAACAGGGCATGGTGAAGGCCATCGAGCAGTGGGAAAAGCTCGCCAAGGGCGAAACCTGTAAGGGCAAGAAGTCCGACCGCTGTGCCGGTGCTCTCCAGCAGCTGGGCCACTACCAGTTCATGCTCGAAGAAAAGCAGTTCCTGGATATCCAGGCCCAGTACGAAGAAGATGTCGCCTGGTGTGCCGACCGCGATAACAAGCCGGCCAAGTGTGCGAACATCGGCCAGTACCCGAAGGCCGACCACCAGAAGTCCCTCGGCTACTTCCTCGAGTACATCGTCAAGTACCCGAAGGCTCCGAAGATTCCGGTGGTGCTCTACCAGGCCGCTGCCGTGCAGGAAGCTAGCGGCGAAGACGAAAAGGCGTTCAAGCTCCGTGACCGCTTGGTCAAGAACTTCCCGAACGACGGTCTCGTGCCGAAGGCCTGGCTCCGTATTGCCGAATACCACTTCATGAACCGCAAGTTCCGCGACGCAATCAAGGCGTACAAGAAGGTGACTGGTTTCGAAACCCTTACGGGTAAGGAAGCGGCTCTCGCCATGTACCACTTGGCTGAATCTTACTACAACATTGCAGAATACGAAACTGCAGCAATCAAGTACTACGAATATATTATCGGTGCCGATAAGGGTAAATATCCTGCAGACTTGCGCGCAGAAGCTATGGACTTCATGGCTGCCTCTTTCTCTGACCTTGAAGGTGGTGGTGTCTCTGAAGCTGAAGCTTTCTTGAAGGACAAGAAGGTTCCGTTCAAGGACTCTGTGTACTATCGTATCGGTATGAAGAACAAGGACCACGACCGTAACGAAGAAGCCGTGCAGTCCTTCAAGCGCTTGATGGCCATCAACCCGGACTACATCGACGCTCCGCTTGCTGATATTGCGATGATCGAAATCCTTATCATCCAGCAGAAGTTCGAAGAAGCCCAGCAGCACCGCTATGTCGTGGTGAAGCGTTATGACCGTAGCTCCTCTTGGTACAAGAAGAACCAGAAGTATCCTGAATCTGTGAAGAATGCTGAAACTGCAATCCGTGGCGCTATGCTCGACATTCCGCAGTACCACCACGCACGCGCAGCTAAGCTCACCAAGGAAGGTGACCTTGAAGCCGGTAAGAAGCAGTATGCCGAAGCCATCAAGGCTTACGAAGCATTCCTCAAGCGTTATGCCAAGGAACCGACCTGGGACGAATACAAGGTTCACATCAACCTCGCCCTCGTATACCAGGAAATGGGCCAGTTTGCTAACGCCGCCAAGATGTTCAACTGGATCGTCGATACCGACACCACCCGCTACGGCCGTCGCCCGATGGGCTCCGAAGCTCTCCTGAAGAAGGAAGAAGCTGCGTACAACGCCGTGCTCATGATGGACCAGTCTCGCGAAAACGCCAAGAAGAAAAAGTATGGCGACGATGCTGTCAAGGCTTACAAGTCCGAAGAAACCAAGGCCTACTTCGCCCAGGTGGACAAGTACATGGCCAAGTATGGTCAAAACAAGGAAGCTGCAGAACTTGCCTACAACGCTGCTATCGTCCATTACGATGCTAAGCAGTTCAAGGTGGCTGTGGGCGTGCTCCGCAAGCTGAAACAGGACTTCCCGAAGCATCAGTACATTTTGCTCATCAGCCGTATGCTTGCCCAGTCTCTCTTGGAATCTGGACAGTATGACGAATCCCTCACCGAATTCGAATGGCTCTACAAGCAGTACACCCAGGTCAAGGAAACTCGCAACGACTCCATGGCCAAGGAAATCGAAAAGGCTATTGCCTACGTGCTCTTCCAGATGGCAGAACAGTCCGTCAAGCAGGGCCAGTATCAGAAGGGTGCTGAATCTTACCTCGCTCTCGTGAAGCGCTACCCGCTTATTGACATTGCTGACAAGGCCGTGTTCGAAGCCGGTGCCGCCTACGAAAAGGACCAGCAGTTCACCAAGGCTGCCGAAACCTTCATGATCCTTCCCAAGCAGTACTCCAAGTCTCCGCTCACTATCAAGGGTATCGTCCGTGCTGGTGACGCTCACAAGAAGGCTGCCAACCTCAAGAAGAGCGATCAGAAGTACTTCGAAGCTGAATACCGCGAAGCCGCCCAGACCTACTTGTTCATCACGAACAACTTCCCGCAGGATTCCATGGCATTCATGGCTATCGGTTCTGCAGCCCAGGTCTACGATACTATCGCCGACAAGAAGTCTGCCGCTGTGACCTACGAACTTGCCTACAAGCGCTATCCGAAGGATGAACGTACTCCGGGTTACTTGTACAGCGCTTGCTTGAGCTATGATGAAGCCAAGATGACCGACGAAGCGATCCGCTGCTCCAAGGACCTCGTTCGCGACTACCCGAAGAGCTCCTACGCACTTGACGCTGCGTTCAGCATCCCGATGGCCTACGCCAACGCCAAGAAGTGGGATCTCGCCGCTTCTGAATATCACAACTTCATCAAGGGCTACGGCAACGAAGACAAGGAAAAGCTGATTGCTGCCTACATCGGTGCTGCCCGTGCCTATATGGAACTTAAGGAAGAAGACAAGGCCGTCGAAGACTACCGCAAGACTCTCGAAGCCTACGACAAGTACGGTCTGCAGATTAAGAACGCCGATCCGGGTGTTCCGGCTGAAGCTGCCTTCTACCTCGGTGAATACGAATACCACAAGATGGAGCCGATTGTCCTGAAGGGCAAGGAAAAGGAAAAGGCCAAGATCATCAAGCAGTTGGTGGACATCCTGCAGAAGGCCATGAGCCAGTACTCGAAGTCTGCTACCTACGCATCTGAACGCTGGACCTTCAAGGCTACCAACAAGATGGGTATGCTCTTCGTGACCATGGCCGCCAAGATCCGCGAACAGGAACTCAACGGTAAGAAGGAAGAAGAAATCTTCGCCGAACGAATCGGTATCGTGCAGCAGCTCCCGAGCTACTACGAACAGGCTCGTCCGATCTTCCAGAAGAACATCGACCTTGCCCGCGACCAGGGCTTCTACAACCAGGATGTGATCGAAGCTGAAGAAGGCTACATCGAAATGTACTACCAGGGCTGCGCCGTGTTCGTCGAAGTGGCTGATGCGTTCGCCAACTCCCCGCTGCCGGACTCCGCTTCTATTGTGAAGGAATATGTGGAATACGAAGGCATGGTCAAGGAAGACGCTATGGAAGCCGTCCACGAAGACTTGGAAGCCTACCGTGAAGAATTGACCAACCGTTCTAACGGAGCCAAGGAACTGGCTATTCCGCAGTGCGCAACCGGTATCAAGGCCGCCGCTCACTACGGCATCGAGAACCAGTGGACCGAAAAGCTGTTCGAACTTCTCAAGAGCCTCGATGAAAACAACGAGACCTTGAACACCAAGATTGAAAAGTTTGACCCGTCTACCTTGTTCTCTGACCCGGCCTACTTCAAGACGAAGGCTCGTCTCGAACAGATCGCCAAGTCTGAAGTCATGACTCCGGAAGAACAGATCAACACCTACCGCGACATTATCAAGGACGCGAAGGCTGAAAACGAAAAGTTGAAGGCTGAACTCGCTGACTTGAAGAAACAGCTGGCTGGTGCTGCTGCCCCTGCTACATCCTCTATGGACGAAGCATCTTCTTCTGTGAACGAACCGGAAGCTGCCGCTGAACCGGAAGCTGCTCCGGCTCCGGCTCCGAAGGCCAAGAAAAAGGCCAAGAAGAAGAAAAAGTAGCGGTAAAAACAATTTTACGGGGAACCTAGTTCATAGGGTTCCCCTATTCTATTAGGGCAAAAATGGCGTTTTTGGCGTAGTAAATAAAGTTTTACCCAAAAGCCCTCCCAATTTTGCTCTAAAAAAGATAAATATGAACAAAGAATTTCAAAATTAAACCAAAACACTCAATAAAGGAGTACTCTAATGTCTAAAATGCTTCAATCCTTCAGCCCCGAATCCGATGGTTGGCAGTTCATGTGGATCATCCTCGTGGTGTTCCTGATCGGCCTCGGTTTCTCTATCGAACGCATTATTTACATCATGGTGAAGAGCGCTAAGGGCCGTAAGGATTTCTTGGCCAAGTTCGGCACTCACATTTCTGCCCAGCGTTATGACGACGCTCTGAGCTTCGCCAACAGCTCCAACCTCCCCATCGCCAAGGTGATGGCCGCTATCGTCGCTGCCCGTAACGGTGGCCGCGAAACCATGTCTGCCGCTTGCGACGCAGTGTTCCTGACCGAAGCTCCTCGTCTTACTCGTTATATCAGCATTATCCAGGTGATGGCTTCCATCTCTACGTTGCTCGGACTTATGGGTACGATTTACGGTCTGATCTTCACCTTCGACGCCGTGGCTAACAAACCGGCTGCAGAACGTGCCAAGGCTCTTTCCGACGGTATCGCTATCGCTATGGGTACCACGCTCCTCGGCCTTCTCTCCGCTGTGCCTCTTCTGGTCATCGTGGGTCTCCTCAACATGAACTCCGAACGCCTCATCCAGGAAATGGAAGAAAAGGGCCTGAAGATTATCAACTCCCTCGCTTAATCGAAGATAGAGAGATAATTTTAACGGAGTTATAAAACAATGGCAAGACAACTTAAGAAACCAGCCAAACCCGAAGAACCGGACCTGTTGCCGGCAATGGGTTTGTTTACAATCCTGATTCCTATGCTGTTGTCTATGACCGCCTTCTCTAAGCTTGCTATCGTTGAAATCAACATGCCGGAACGCAGCATGATGAACATGGACAACGATACGCCTCCGGAACCGGACCAGCAGGCTCTGAACCTTTCGCTCGCTATCACTGACCAGTATCTGGTGATTGGTGCCCGCGGTGGTTTCCAGCCGAATGTCTACTTCAAGGAAATGTGGACATTCCGTTGCAAGTCCGATGCGCAGCTCATTACGTATGCGCCGGAAGATGTGAAGACGGCCGTTGATGGCGGTCATGGTCCCAAGTGCAAAGATGGCTCTGAGATGGATAAAGAAAAATATCTTTATGAAATCGAAACCATCGAACTCTGGGCCATCAACAAGGAATCCGAAGAAGACCCGGGCCGCGTGATTTGGGCCGTGTATTCTTCTCAGTCCGAAAATGTGCCTGACAGCGCATACGTGGACGGTAACAACGCATTCCTCGCTGCTCCTGGCGAAGGCGCTATGGGTCTGACCCCGCCGCCGATGCTCAAGAAGCCGAGCGCAGGCGCTGTGCTTGCAACCCTCACCCCGAACTCGGCTCGTACGCTGAAACCGGATGTGGCTGCAAAGAACATCATCTACCCGCTGTCTGCTTACGACTTGATCGCTAAGGACCTGATTCAGATCCATACGCAGTTCATTGACCTCGAAGACGTCGATAACATCATCATCGTTGCTAACGACGACACCCAGTTCGATAAGATCATTCAACTTATGGACCGTGCTAAAGAAGCCGGTTTCAGCAAGATCAACCTTGCTAAGCTGGGAGGTTAATCATGGCTAGAAAGACTCGTAAATTTAGCGAAGACGTACCTTTCTCCCTCACGTCCATGATGGACATGATGACCATCATTCTGGTGTTCATGATCAAGAACTTGGACGCTGAAGGTCAGCTTTTGACCCAGGCCGAAAACCTTATTCTTCCGGTGTCTACCTCCAAGGTGCAGCCGAAGGAAGTGGCTTTGACGGTCGTGGTCGATAACAACTATGTTGTGGTCGATAACGCAAAGATTATTCCTACCGAAGACGTCTTGAAGCAAGAAGATCTTCTTGTGACCAAGGTCGACTCCGTTCTTAAGGAACGCCGTGCAACGGAACAGGAACACGCTCTTAAGGCTGGTCTCCCTGCTGACGAAGCCGGTAACATCGTTGTGCAGATCGACAAGAACATCCCTTACGATGCAATGTACAAGGTCATGGCCACCTGCGGCTTCTCTGGCTATACGCACATTGCATTCGCCGTGATGCAGAAGAACGGCGGGGAGGAATAAACTATGGCTAAGACTAAAAAGAATGCTCCTGCTGTAGATCCGTTAGTAGCGTCCCTGATGCCGGAATCCGACAAGAAGATGGGTGCTATCGCCGGTATCTCTTTAGTCGTTGCTTTGGCTATCTGCCTTTGGGCTTCCATGTACGAGCAGGTTGTGGACGAAGTCGTGTTCGATGACTCCGCAGCTGCTGACTTGACCGCTTCTATGACCATCGATGAAAAGAAGGAAGAGAAGAAGGAAGAGAAGAAGAAGGAAGAACCCAAGAAGCCTCGTAAGAAGGCTGGTGGTGGTGGCAAGCCGCGTGGTAAGGGTCAGCCCAACGCTCCCCAGACTCGTGGCGTGCTTAAGCTCCTGACTGCTCAGACCAAGAATGCCTCCGCCGGTGCCTACGACCTCATGAAGAACCAGAAGTTCTCCAAGGATATCGACAAGGTGCTGAAGGACGTGGCTGGTCTCCAGACAACGGGTAAGACCGTTCTCGGTGGCCGTCGCGGTAAGGCTGACGGTGGCTTTAACGAAGGTTACGCCGAAGGTGGTTCCGGTGGTATCGGTGACGGTCTCGCTGGCCTTCTCGGTGGTGGTGGCGGTGGTATCGCTACCAAGGCCAAGGGCTCCATCAAGACCCCGTCTGAACGCGATATCGACATGGGTGCCGGTGGTGGATCTCGTTCCGCTGCAGACATCATGAAGGTTGTGCGTCAGCGTACGCCGGGTCTGCGCCACATCTACAACAAGTTCCTGAAGAAGAAACCGGGATTCCAGGGTAAGGTTACCTTGAAGTTCACGATCGCTCCGGGTGGTGAAATCATCAGCATTTCCATTGCTTCTTCTACGACCGGTTACGGCGAATTTGACGGCGAAGTCAAGAGCGCTGTGAGCCGCTGGAAGTTCAGCAAGGTGAAGTCTGGTAACACCACTGTTACGATCCCGTTCACCTTCTCCGAATAATTCGGCGAAAACTTGAAAAAAGACCGGACTGCCAAGTCCGGCCTTTTTCATATTGTGAACAACGAAAAATGAGAGCTCCAAAAGGATTAGTAAGTCGTTGTTCACCCTTCGCTTCGACAATAGGCTACCAGCCTATTGCCTCTGCTCGGCCTTATTCATATTGTGAACAACGAAAAATGAGAGCTCCAAAAGGATTAGTAAGTCGTTGTTCACCCTTCGCTTCGACAATAGGCTACCAGCCTATTGCCTCTGCTCGGCCTTTTTCATATTGTGAACAACGAAAAATGAGAGCTCCAAAAGGATTAGTAAGTCGTTGTTCACCCTTCGCTTCGACAATAGGCTTCCAGCCTATTGCCTCTGCTCGGCCTTTTTTGTATGTAAAAAAGATGATTTTGTTTAAAATTTTGTTGCGAAATTGATTTAATAAAGCTAACTTTATAGCAGATATTTCAAGAGGAGTTTTCTAATGAACTTAAGAACTGCTGCCGCGGTTGGTACCGCATTTGGTATTCTTGGCGTGGGTTCCGCTTTTGCAACCTTTGCACGCGTGGAATCTATGGGTAAGAACACGACCTACATCATGGACGATGTGAGCATCTTTGACAATGCGGCCAACGCCAACCTTTATTCCAACTATTTGATCGGTGGCTTCGGTGCCTATACCGATAACGACCTGACTGCAGGTGGCAACCAGGATCCTAAGCACCCGACCTTCGGTGGTATTTTCTCTGTTTCTTTTGGTGACGACAACAATCCCGATCCGAAGTTCACGATCGGTGGCCTCTTCGGTCGCATCAACCCGGATCTCGCCATGTATCTGCCGGACTATGTGCAGACTGGCACTAACAGCTATGCTGTTGTTCCCGAAACCGTGACGAACTTCGATGGTTTCTTGGGTGGTACCTTCTCCAGCGGTGACGCATGGGGCCTCCACATCTACATCGCTCACCAGGATGGTGGCGATCTCGATGAAAGCGGCACCTACCAGACTAATGACGATGCCTATGCGTCTATCATTCAGTTGGACGGTGGCTTGAACTTCCAGACGGGTAGCGGCACCTCTTACGAAGTGTCCGGTGGCCTTGCCCGTATCCAGTACGGCCCGGATCGCCACGACTTCTTTGACGATGGCGACTTCACGATTCTTGCCAAGGCACGCGCCTTCTTCACCCTCGAAGCTCTCGATGGTGAACTGGTTCCGGCCGCTTCTATGAAGCTTGCCCAGGCTCCTGGCATTGAAGACAAGCTTGCTCAGGCTGGCATGGGTATCAACGTGGCCATGGACCGCGGTTTCTTCTGGCTCGGCCTCGACTTCATCTGGAATCAGAAGAAGGCTCACGACTGGGTCTACGATAAGTCTGTGAATGGCGGCGCATGGGTTTATGATTCCCGCAACGAAGACAACCCGCACTGGGACAAGCGCTCCGATATGGGGGGCAAAATCAGCTTCGGTATCGAACGCAATATCTGGTGGGACTGGTTCGTGATTCGCGTTGGCGGTCAGAAGTCCATCCTCTACACCGACTGCAGCGTGAACTCCAAGAACGAATACACCGACAGCCGCTATGGTATCTGCAAGGACGACGGAACGTTCTTTACGACCAACCCGCTGGCTGACGGTTCCAACGATGACCATGTCGGTTTCGGTTTCGGTATCAACATCGAAGAACGCCTGAAGATCGACGTGACCGTTGCTGAAGACCTGCTGTTCCGTAACCCGTTCCAGGGTGAAGGCCGCATCTTCTCTCGCCTCGATGCAACCTACTCGTTCTAATCCATTTGGAATAGCTCGGACTTGAATACGAAGACGCTTCTCGAAAGAGGGGCGTTTTTTGCTTTAGTAGACAGTTTTTCTCTTAAGCACTTCCTGCTTCCTTCTTCCCACTTCCTACATTTTAAATATGAAATTTATCTCCTTAATTCTACTGGCATGTGTCTCATTCCTCGTGGGTTGTTCTGAACCGACGGAACGGATTGAAAACAAATTAACACCCTATTTGCAGGAAGACCTGAAGTTCATGGTCGCTGAGACGATCCGTTCTTCGAAGGATAAGAGCGTGCTGTTGGACACTCCCTATTACCGCGTGAAGGACTTTCGTTTGTTCGAAGGGGCGGAGGCTAGAATCTACGCGGCTTACGCTGAAGTCGATTTCTTTATCTACAGGGACATCGCCATGCATGAGAAGCGCAAGTACCGCTATGACGTGAACACCCGCGGGTGGGACCGTTACAAGAAAGAATGGAAGTTCGGCGCGGATTCGCTAAAGTAAGTCGGAATACAGAATTCGGAACTTTGAGTAAGCAATAATTCTTTCGTCTCTCGTCTAAAAACTATATTTCAATCAGAAAGTTTAATTTCAAACAAAAGGATTGGATTTTGTTCGGCCTCTTTTCTTGCGATATCGGTATCGATCTTGGTACAGCAAACACTTTGGTCCATGTTGCTGGTCAGGGAATAGTCATCAATGAACCTACGGTTATTGCGGTGGACAGCAAGAATAACCGTGTTTCCGCTATCGGTTTCGAGGCGAAGAAAATGCTCGGTAGGACTCCCGGTGAAAGCCGTGCGGTGCGTCCGATGCGTGATGGCGTGATTGCCGATTTTGAACTGGTCGAAAACCTTTTGCAGACATTCATCAAGCGCGTTCAGAAGTACCCGCTGTGGATGGTGAAACCTCGTGTGGTGGTCGGTGTTCCGAGTGGCATTACCGAGGTAGAAAAACGTGCCGTGATCGACGCTGCCAAGCAGGCTGGCGCAAAGGAAGTTCACCTGGTGCACGAACCGATGGCTGCTGCCATTGGCATGGGCATCCCCGTGGAAGATCCTGTCGGTAACATGATCGTGGACATTGGTGGCGGTACATCCGATATCGCCGTGATTGCCTTGAATGGTACCGTCTGTAACGCTTCTGTGCGTGTGGGTGGCGACGAAATGGATGAAGCTATTGTCCGTTACCTGCGCACGATGTATAACCTTTGCGTAGGCGACAGCACTGCTGAACAAATCAAGATTCAGATTGGTTCTGCAAGCCCCCTGGAAGAAGAACTCACGATGGACGTGAAGGGCCATGACTTCCTCGCTGGAATGCCGCGCACAACGACCATCAACAGTGCCGAAATTCGTGAAGCATTGAACGAACCCGTGACTGCCATTATCGAGGCGGTGAAGCAGGCTCTGAGCATTACTCCGCCGGAACTCTCTGCCGACATTTACGACAAGGGTATCATTATGACGGGCGGCGGCTCCCAGCTGCGTGGCTTTGACGAACGCATCCGTAAGGAGACGGGACTTTCTGTGAATGTAATCGATGAAGCCCTGATTTGCGTCTGCAAGGGTGCTGCTCGAATCTTGGAAGACTTGGACAAGTATCGTCCGGTGCTTATCGCTTCTTCTAACTAGTCGTTTACTGCAAATCGATGCTTAGGGCTATCCGCTTTATAGTCGACTTGTTCACTCAAAGGCACGGTATCGTTGCCTTTGTCTTTTTCCTGGTGCTTGGTCTTTTGATGCGGCAGTCGCCGGAACCGGTGCGCGAAAGCATCGTTACGACGGCTCTATCCACGATATATTATCCTGCCCAGAGGATTGTCTCGGCGGTAGGACATTACCAGTCGATTGTTGAAGAAAATGAGCACCTGAAAGAAGAAAATGCAAGGTTGCGGCAAGAGACTTACCATGCCCGCGAAGGTCTCCAGGAACTCGCCCGACTGCATACGCTGGTCCGGTTTGATGACAAGTGGGATTATCCGATTGTGACGGCGCGTGTTGTTGGACATAATCCTGGACGCTTTCTTACGACGATGATCATCAATCGTGGAACGGAACATGGCGTGAAGGAAAATATGCCCGTGTTCTCGATGAACGGGCTTGTTGGAAAAGTCTCGAAGGCGACATTTAACCATTCCCGGGTGCAACTTCTCGTTGACCCGAATATTAAGTTGTCTGTAATGGACCGTCGCACGCGCGTGGTGGGTTTCCTTGAGTCTATGGAAGGTCGTCGATTGACTGCCTTGGTGCCGGCCCATGCGGGAATCCATGTGGGCGATACGCTTGTGACTTCTGGACTTGGAGGAATTTTCCCGAAGGGAATTCCTGTAGGGACCGTGAAGGAAGTCCGTATGGCCGACTTGGATGTGATGCGACAGATGGATGTGGAACCTTTCCAGGAATTTTCGATTCTGGAAGAAGTTTTTGTGATGGAAAAAGAACCGGACTGGATCGTAAAGGAGCTTCTCGATGAGTAATTTGAAATGGCTCAAGGTCCTTATCCTGTTTGTGATTGTGTTTTCATTGCAGCTGACTGTTGCAGATTGGATGAGTTTTTTTGATGTTGCTCCCGATTTCGTCATCATCTTCATTGTGGCGGTGGCGATAAAGATGGGGCCCGCTGCGGGTTGCTTCTGGGGATTTTTTGCGGGCTTTACGCAGGATGTGTATGCGCCGGTGGAATGGCTCGGGGCCAATTCCATTTCGATGATGGTGCTCGGTTTTGCGGTGGGCCAGCTGGAAGAACGCTTTTTGTCATTGAACCTGCCTGCAAAGGTGGGTGTTCTTGGACTTGGCTTTTTTATCTGTGACATGATCTACTTTGCCGTGACGGGACTTTCCAAAGATGTCATTACGAATCTGTTCTTGACAAAAACTTTGCCTGAATGTCTATATACGCTGCTAATCGGTGGAATATTCTTCTACCTGGATCTTGGCAAGAAAAAGAAAACTCATGCTTAAGGGCTTGTCCGAAAACGATGTCCTGCAGAACAGGAACTGGAATGTGCTCATCTACATGGTGGGTGTTGTTATCCTGTTCGCCATTCTGCTGACCCGCCTGTTTTCGCTCCAGTACACCCATTACGACGAAAACTTGCAGCGGTCCGAAAACAATCGTATCCGCAAGGTGGTGCTGGTTGCAGAGCGCGGCTACATTTATGACCGCAACGGTGAAGTGCTGGTTCGTAACCGCCCCTCTTACCAGATTGCACTCTTGTCGATGAATATGCCCCGCAAGAAGTCCGCCCGCGATTCGCTGTTTGACAGGCTGCTAGGCATTCGCGATGCGTCGGGGGCTCGACTTTTTGATTCTCTTTCGCTGGATACGGCGTTTCAGCGTTCCCGCTGGATCAAGAACAGACCTATCCGCTTGCTTGAAGATGCTTCGCCGGAACAGGTGGCGCTTATCGAAGAGCATTCCGAAGATCTGCCTGGCGTGATGACGGTGATAGAATCGAGGCGCGATTATCCGTACGGGACGCTTGCCTCGCATGCCCTTGGCTACACGAGTGAAATTTCGGAAGAGCAGCTGAAACTGCCGGAGTACGAAGGCTATTCGCAGGGAGACCGTATTGGACAAAAGGGATTGGAACAGTTCTACGACAAGGAGTTCCGCGGCAAGAACGGAATGAAACTTGTCGAGGTGAATGCATCTGGCCGTGAGGTGGGCACTGTCGATGGCGTCGATGGTACTCCGCCCGTTCCTGGGCTTCGCCTAGTTTCTACGATCGATTTGCGTTTGCAGAAGGTTGCCGAAGAGGCTATCCCTGATTCGGCGAAGGGGGCGCTCGTTGCAATTGACCCGCGCAATGGAGAAATACTCGCGATGGTCTCTTCGCCGAGACTGGATCCGAATATTTTCTCGCTGAAGAAGCGTGAACGCAACAAGGGATGGGCGCATGTGGCGCTTGATTCCATGAGACCGCTCACGAACCGAGCCATTTCGGGAACATATCCGCCTGCATCGGTGTTCAAGTTGGTGACGGCGGGCGCAGGGCTTGAAAATGGAATTCTTACCGAAAACAAGTTTTATCCCAAGCCCTGCACGGGTGGCTATCAGTATGGCGCACGCTACCAGAAATGCTGGGGAACGCATGGTAGCTTGAATGTGGTAAATGCAATCCGCCTGAGTTGCGATGTGTTCTTTTACCAGGCGGGGCTCGACATCGATATGGCGCGGATCAACGAGTTCGGTCGACGCTTCGGCTTGGGAGAAAAGCCCCTCGGTATCGACATTCCTGGAGAAAAGGCTGGGTGGCTTCCGGATTCCATGTCTTTTAATGAACGCAACAAACGCTTGGGCTGGCGCTGGGCTCGCGGACTTATCTTGAACCTTTCCATTGGCCAGGGCCAGATTGTGACTCCTTTGCAGCAGGCGACCCTGATCGGTTCCCTTGCGACAGGTAAGGGCGTCTACAGGCCGCACTTCATGAAGGAGCTGCGCGATGTCGATGGAAATGTAGTGCGGCGTTACGAACCAGAAATTGTGCGCCCCGGAAACATGAAGGAATATACGCACCGTGTTCTGCTTGCTGCCATGGATTCTGTGGTGAACCATCCGGGCGGTACCGGTAAGCGTGGCGCGATTCCTGGAATCCGCGTGGGGGCCAAGACCGGTTCTGGTGAATGGAAGAAGGGTGAGAAGACGCATGCATGGTATGCGGCTGTCGCCCCGCTTTATGAGCCAGAAATTGCCGTTGCAGTGATTATGGAAGCGGCGGGTGGCGGAGGTTCCGTGTCGGGACCTATTGCGAAGAAAGTGATGAGTGCCTATTTCGAGAATAAGGCGAAGGAAGAGGAGGAAAAAGGTGAAACCCAGACAACTCCTTGACCAGTCTCTGAAATTTGACTGGCTGTTCATTCTGCTTACACTCGCTCTGATGAGTTGCGGTGTGTCGCTGGTGTATTCGGCGACGATTGCCGAAGACATTCCTGTTGTAGAAATGTTCTGGTTCAAGCAGATTGTGTATTTCCTTTTCGGAATAGTTTTTGCAGCGGCCCTTATCTTTGTCCGAATTGATTGGCTGAAGCGGGCTGCGGTTCCTTTGTATGTGTTGTCGCTGATTTTGCTGTGCGTTGTACTGTTTTTTGCGGGCGATGTGGTAAAGGGTGCCGGTCGTTGGATTGACCTTGGCATTTTCAAGCTGCAGCCCTCTGAATTTGCAAAGATTGCCTACCTTCTGATTATTTCGTATTGGCTTTCGAAGCATCCGGTCAGCTTGCATAAGATGAAGACTTTCGTGGTGCCGTTTTTCCTTTTCATAGTCCCGTTTGCCTTGGTCCTTAAGCAGCCGGATCTGAGTACGGCACTCGTGTTTATTGCCGTGACCATGGTCGGCTTCTTTTTTGCAGGCCTTACGCTCACCGACATGTTCCTGATTGTGAGCCCCGTACTTTCGGTGCTGTTTTCCCATTCGCAGGCGATTGGATTTGAAATCCTATGGGGAGTGTCTATTTGTGCCGTCGTGTTCGCCCTGTTCAGGAGAAAGCTTCCGAAGATTCTTACGGGCCTTATTTTGCTTGCGAATATATTCGCGGGTTACGCAAGTTCCATGGCTTGGAATATGCTGGAACCACATCAGCAGAAGCGCGTGAACACGTTCCTTGATCCGATGAGCGATCCTCTGGGGGATGGTTATCAGGTGCTCCAGTCGCTTACGGCGATTGGTTCGGGTGGGCTTACCGGAAAGGGCTTTGGTAACGGAACGCAGACCAACCTTGCGTTTTTGCCCGAAGAACATACGGACTTTATCTTTAGCGTGCTTGGGGAACAATTCGGCTTTGCGGGGTGTGCCGTGGTGCTAGTCCTTTACGCCCTTTTCCTCTGGCGGGCAACTTCTATTTGCAAGCAGTCTTCTGATCCGTTCGTGACTCTGATGGTGATGGGGGCATCTACCATTTTCCTGTTCCATATTCTGGTGAATGTAGCCATGACGGTAGGACTCATGCCTGTGACTGGCCTTCCGCTCCCATTCCTGTCGTATGGAGGATCGTTTGCGCTGACCTGTATGGTGCTGGTCGGATTCCTGCTGTGCCTAAGGTACCAGGCTCGCAGAAGATAAAAGTTCCCCCTATTGGGGGCAAATTTTCACACATCTCGAAAAAGGATCGTATATAGAAGAGGGACACTCGCTGTCCTTTGGAGTATTCGATGAATCTTATTCGCAGTATGGAAAATTTTGTGTTCGGGGCGGAGTGCCTTGGTTGCGGTCGGGCTTCGGAACGTTTGGACCCGTGGCTGTGTCCCGGTTGTGTCGCCGAACTGGAACGTGTATCGAAGGTGACGCTTTTCCCAGGCCCCGACGTGTATAGCTTGTATCCGATGCGCCCCATCACGAGAAGTCTTGTGCATGCTCTTAAGTATAAGGGAGTATCGGGAATGGCGACATACTTGGTCCGACATTCGTCGGCAAAGATTTCTGGCGTGGTGGGCTCGGAACTGGATCTGTTGCCGAAACCACTTTACTTTGTTCCTGTACCGCTCCATAGGGCCAGGTATAGGGAGCGGGGCTACAACCAAGCGGAAAAAATTGCGGCGGCACTTGCGGTATGTGCCGACGGTCGGGTTTGCAAGTGGCTTCGACGAAAGACCTTTGTCGTCTCGCAGACGAAGCTTTCTAGGGAAGAGCGTGAACGGAATGTGCAGGATGCTTTTGAATGTGTCTTGCCGAAAGAAATGCCTTCTCGAGGGACGATCATCGTTGTCGACGACGTGTATACGACAGGGGCTACGACGGGGGCCTGCCTTGCCGCTTTCGAGAGAGTGCTTGAAAAAGGAAATTTTGGGGGAGGCCTCCCCGTTCTCAAGGTATGCACGTTGCTGTACGACGAACCCGCTTCGGCTATTGCCGACTATGCTGCGGATTGTCAGATGGAGTGGGATGCTGATTAAATGTATAGTGTGTGATGTGTAGTGTGAGGTGGGGAATGTGCAATGAAAAAAGCTCCCTAGAGGGAGCTTCTAGCGGAGGAAGAGGGACTCGAACCCCCAAGCCTTACGGCGGCGGTTTTCAAGACCGCTGACTTACCAATTAGCCTATTCCTCCAAGGCTTCCCAAGGATAGAAAAATTAAGCCATTTCTGTCAAGTGCAGTTGTGAATAACAAGAAGTTTATCTAAATTTTACACAGTATGACAGAACTGGAAGATAAACAGGTTGTGGAATCCCAAAGGATCTTGGAGCTGTTGTTCTCTTACATGCCGAAAATTGCGGCAGAGCGTAAGATGGACAACCTTTTGGTTCTCATGGCCGATTTGGGGAGGTCCATCGTTTCTGCAGACCGTTGCTCTTTGTGGCTTGTCGATGAGGATAACGGCGAGTTGTGGACTAAGGTTGCTCATGGCGTGAGCGAACTTCGTATTCCGCTCAATGCAGGTTTTGTCGGCTATTCGGTTAGGACGGGGGAACCGCTTCTCATTAAGGATGCATACCAAGACCCCAGGTTCGACCGTAGGTCTGACGAAAAGACGCATTACCGCACGACGTCGGTGATGACGGTTCCGTTGATGAATTCGATGGGACATGTCATGGGGGTGTTTCAGGCAATTAATAAGCAGGGCGTGAACGAAAAGGGAGAGCAGGATGTCTTTTCAATTCAGGATTTGGAGCGCCTAAGCCTTACTGCAGTCTACTCGGCAAAGACAGTCGAATCGGCGATGCTCAATGCTGAACTTGAGGCTACCCAGCGCGAAATCATCCATATTTTGGGTGACGCTTCTGAATCCCGTAGCCAGGAAACGGGCGACCATATTCAGCGTGTAGCCGAAATTTCTTACACGCTTGCAAAGCTGATCGGGCTCCCTGAAGAAGATGTGGACAATATCCGCCTTGCGGCTCCCATGCACGACTTGGGCAAGGTGGGCATTCCCGATGCTATTCTCAACAAGCCGGGACGCTTCACCGATGAAGAATACGCCATTATGAAGTCGCATTCCGAGAAGGGGTACAACATGCTGTGCAATTCGAAGCGCAAACTGCTTCGCTTTGCCGCCGAAATTGCCCGTTCGCACCATGAACGATGGGATGGCCGTGGCTACCCGAGAGGTATCGCTGGCGAAGAAATTCCGCTGGCGGGGCGTATCTGTGCCATTGCCGACGTGCTGGATGCCCTTTCGAGTCCGCGCTGCTATAAGCAACCCTGGCCCGAAGAAAAAGTCAAGGAAGAATTCATCAAGCAGCGCGGTGCTCAGTTCCAGCCGGAGCTGGTGGATGTTCTTATCGAACATTGGGACGAAATCTACGGGGTCTACCGTAGAGAGGCTGCCCGTAGCTTTCAGTGATTTTCTGCAATAGAGCCCCGTCCCAAGGACGGGGCTTTGTAAAAAGAAAAGACCTCGAAAGAATCGAGGTCTTTTTCGTGGCACCGGTCAGAATTGAACTGACGACACGCGGATTTTCAGTCCGCTGCTCTACCAACTGAGCTACAGCGCCGACTTGGTAGGCCAAATATAGCACAATGTGTGATTCCTGTCAAGGGTAAATAGAATATTACCGATATTTTTCCCTTTTTTCTAAATAATCTTCTAAATTTACTATTAGGGTGTTAAGTAAGGCGCTGGAAATAGGGAATTTCCGGGAAAACGTTTTTATAGGTGGCAGTGTGCACATGCTCAAAAAATTGAACGGCTTCGCCATAATTGGTAGCCTGGGACTATTATTTGCAGGATTGGTGGCCTGCTCTGATGACAAGACTGCGGCTTCTCGAGAAGAAGACGAAGAATTGCCTGCCCATATTGAATCGACCCTTGTAGTCGATGAAAATGGCAACCCGGTGATGAAGTACGACACGATACCTCAGCACATCGATTCCGTCAGAACGATTGACGAGAAAGGCGACACGGTCTACAAATACGACACGACGTATGTTCCTGCCGATACGACCCTCCATTGGGTTGGCAACTCTTCTCTGGTGATTACCGAAATTTCCCCGGTCAACTTGGATTGGCTCGATGAGACCGGTAGTGATCCGGGTTGGATTGAAATTTACAACGCCGGCGATGAAGCCGCAAATCTCAAGGGTTATTCCCTTGTCGAAAATCTTGCCAAGCCGCGCAAGTGGATCTTTGGCGATGAGCTGATTGCAGCCAAGTCCTTCCGCACGGTGTTCTGCGACAAGGGAAACATTGCCGCAGTCGAAGCGGGTGACAATGACCAGTTCCACTCCAGGACTCATACCAACTGGAAGCTGGAAAAGACCGGTGGTTCGGTTTACCTGATTGACCCGTTTTATGGTGTGCGTGACTCGGTGAACTATCCTGAACTTTCTACAGGCATGAGCTGGGGCATTGTCGATGGCGGTGCATGGAAATATTTTGCAACGCCGACTCCCGAGCAGCCGAATACCAAGGCGACTGCCTACGACGGTGTCGCCCCCAAGTTCAGCTTCAGTGGTGCACAGGGCGGATTCTATTCGAGCGAAGTGAAACTGAATCCGCCGAGCCTTTCTGATGGCATGAAGGTGCGCTGCACCCAGGATGGTTCCATTCCGACAGAAAACTCCCCTGAGTTCAATTCGACCATCACGATTAGCCAGAACACAGTGTTGCGCTGTGCCGCTTACAAGCAGGGACTCTTGACCAAGGATGTCGTGACGAACACCTATTTTGTCGGCGAAGACCCGATAAAAATGCCTGTGGTGTCGGTAAGTGTTGATCCGGTATTCTTTGAAAAGTACTACAAGAAGACGAACGGTGGCGAACCCGATATGGATTGCGACCAGATGTACGCCCCTAACAAATGCTATCCGGATGATTCTGGAGAACTCCCGGTTCATGTGGAATTCTTTGAAAATGGCTCGAACAGCAAGGAAAAGGCCTGGGAAGCCAACGGTGGAATTTCTTTGATGGGTGGCTGGAGTCGTATGGAACGCAAGAAATCCGTCGCCATCGTGATGCGTGAAGAATATGGTGGATCCTGGCTGAAATACCCGTTGTTCGAAACGCGCAAGGGCGTAAACGACAAGTACAAGGGCTTCAACCTGCGTAACAACGGAAACCGTTTCGTGAGCGACTACTTTGCCGATGCTGTGGGTGGCGCCATTCTTGAAGGAAGCGGAGTCGATTATCAGCGTAGCCGCCAGGTGGTAGTGTTCTACAATGGCAAGTACTACGGCATTCACGATATGCGCGAACGCTACAACAAGAACTTTGTAGAAACGAATTATGGCTATGATGCTTCCTCGGTGACGTTCCTTAAGCATTTGGGCAAGAATATCGAAGCGAGCAACGGTTCTATTGACGAATATGTAGCCATGCTGGAATATGCCGCAGCCCACGACTTCAGCAAGGATAACGATGCGTACGCCTACATGGCATCTCTCATGGATATGGGTAACTTTGCAAGATATATGCTTGCCGAAATGTATGTGCACAACGGCGACTGGCCAAACAACAATGTGCGTGTCTGGAAATCTCCGGATGCTCCGCTTTGGAAGTTCATGATCTATGACCTTGACCATGGCTTTGACTGGAAATGGGGTGTCAGCGGATTCGGCGAGTACACGAACATGTTTAGTTGGGTCAAGCATGGTGGACGTTCTGGCGACAACAAGTGCCACACGGAATCCAACAAGGAATTCACCGGTGACAAGGCCCATTGTTTCCATGTCCTTTACGCGAAACTGATTGAAAGTCCGTCCTTCAAGAGCCTGTTCCTCAACAATGCAGCCGTGATGATAGACTCCTACCTGAATGCCAAGAATGTAAAGGAAAAGGCTAAGTTCCTTGCCGACATGCTCGATGAATCTGATGTCGCTAGGGATATGGATGTAGAAGCCTATAAGGAAAGAAGAGATTCGTATGGCCATTTTGACCCATATGGAGAAAATCTAGGCACATGGGCCGAGAGTCGCGATTCTGACTTCTTGTCAGAAATCCAGAGCGAGTTCGGTGTGAGCAACATGGTTTCCTTCACAATTGCCGCCAACGGCAATGGTACAGTCCTTATGGATGGCATGAAACTTCCGAGCGCAACCTACAAGGGCAAGTTCTTTGCTGGAAATACCATGGTGCTGACGGCGGTTCCCACTGCAGGTGCAGTCTTCTCGTCGTGGTCTGACGGGAGTACGGATAATCCGCATGTCGTGACTGTCGAAGGCGACAAGACCATTACGGCTACATTCGAATAATTCTGCATAGGTTCGCTTTTGAACATGAAACACCCGCGTAAGGCGGGTGTTTTTTCTAAATTTGGCGCCATGATGAGTCCCGTACGCAAGATGTTCGACGAAATCGCGGCCCGTTATGATTTCTTGAATCATACGCTGAGCTGCTTTCAGGACATTCTGTGGCGCCGCAGCTGCTGTCGCGAAATTAGGCGGCAGAATCCGGGCGGGCGCCTGTTGGATCTTTGCGGTGGCACGGGCGACTTTGCGGCGACCTACGAAAAGTTGGGCGGCAAGCCCGCCGTAGCCGTGTTGGGCGATTTTTCTTACGGCATGCTGAAAGGTGCTAAAGGCAAGAAGACTATTGCCGTGCCGGTGCAGCTTGATGCGATGAAGATGCCCTTTGGCGACGCTTCTTTCGATGTCATTTTGAACGGCTTTGGTATGCGCAACCTGCCTAGCGCCGAGGGTGGCTTGAAGGAATCGGCGCGAGTGCTTGCGCCGGGAGGCTACCTGCAGGTGCTCGAATTCTTTTCGCCTAGGAATGCGTTCAACAGGTTCTTTTACAAGAGGCTTGCACCGCTCTTTATTCCGGTGCTGGGGGCTTTTTTTAGCAAGCGCGAAGCCTACGAATATTTGGTGAATTCGGTGCTCCGATTCTTGCCGGTTAAAGATTTTGTCGCCTTGGCGGAATCGAACGGGTTTGAACTGGTGCATGTAAAGCCCTGCTTTTTTGGGGTGGCATACCGCGTTTTACTTAGGAGACGGACATGAGTCGGTATATTTTGGGGGTGACGGGTGCAAGTGGCGCCATTTACGCTGTTCGCACCGCGATGCATTTGAAAAGGCTTGGACACCATGTGACTGCGGTGGTGACTCCGCCAGGAAAGGGGGTGCTGCGCTACGAAGAACAGAATCGTCTGTTCGATTACGTGGATGTTCAGCCGGATGTGAACAATTTCTTTGCCGAGTGTGCAAGTGGCAGCGCCGATTATGCGGGCATGGTGGTGGTGCCCTGCTCCATGGGGACTCTTGGGCGCATTGCGGCGGGAACGTCGGACAACCTGCTGATTCGTGCCGCGGATGTTTGCCTTAAGGAGCGCCGCCCGCTTATTGTGGTGCCACGAGAAACGCCTTATAATTTGATTCATTTGGACAATATGATGCGCCTTACTCGTATGGGGGGAATCGTGGTGCCTGCATCGCCGCATTTTTACGATCGCCCGAAGACGATTGATGAACTGGTGGATACTGTTGTCGCAAAGATTTTGATGCACTTGAATGCATTCCCTAAGGAAAACGATATTGTGAAACCATGGAAGGGTTTGTCTGTTTCAAAGGTCATCTCGAAGGTGGTTTCAAAATCTACAGGAAAGGCGAAAGGAAAAAAATTAAAGTAGGAATCGCCTGGGCAAAGGATCGTCGGAACTTGCGAAGATGTTGAAAAAGATTTTAGAATTCGGGCACATGGTGCGCTTTAGCCATTCGCTTTTCGCGATGCCTTTTGCGATTGGTTCCATGTGGGTGGCGGCTGATGGTTTTAGTGGCATGGGTGCCACGGAGACGCTCAAGATAATTGCGTTGATTGTGGGGTGCATGGTGACCGCCCGCAACAGCGCGATGAGTTTCAATCGTATTGCAGACGCCGATATCGATGCCAAGAATCCGCGCACGGCGAAACGGCACCTGCCCGCGGGGCGCCTGAGCAAGAAATCCGTGGTGGCATTCCTTGTGATAAATGGGGTGCTGTTCGTCGCCTTTGCCGCTCTTTTGCAACCGCTTGCGGGCATGCTTGCGTTACCGGTGTGGCTATTGCTGCTTTCTTATTCTTACTGGAAACGGTTCAGCTGGCTTTGTCACTGGTTTCTGGGTTTTGCTATCGGTATGAGCCCGCTCGGAGCCTGGATTGCCATTCGCGGTGAGTTTGCCGTGTTCCCGATATTCCTGCTTGTCATTTTAATGCTCTGGATGGGCGGCTTTGACATTATCTATGCGACTCAGGACGAGGAAATCGACCGACAGATGGGACTCCATTCGGTGCCCGCCCGTTTTGGCCGTAAGCGAGCCTTGCAGATTGCGTTCTGGAGCCACGTTGCGATGCTTGCATTGTGCGTGGCGTTTGGCGTGTTTTGGGGAATGGGCACTGCCTGGTGGGTGGTGACCGGGTTGATGGCTGCCGCCATTCTTTATATTCACCTGTTCCGTAAATCCGACGACCTCGACGCCATGAACCGCGATTTCTTCTTGGCGAATGTCGCCATCAGCGTTCTTGTGATGGTTGGGCTCATCGTGTGGATTTGCATGGGAGGTAACGTCGATGCCCTTTACTAACGGACCTTTCAAGAAACCGTTCACGATCGAAGAAAAAATCCGCATGTTTGAACGCATGGGTGCCACTGCCGCCGTGATTGCGCTTGTGCTCATTATGCTGATAGAATCGGGCTATGCAGGCGAATACAAGAACCTCGCTGACATGGGCCTTACCGCGATGATTGCGGTGCTTGCTGTTTCGCTTGTGGGAAGCTTGTTTTACAAGACAAGAAAAAAGTGATGCGCCAGCCGCTTCGTTAGAAATCGCGGCAATCTCAACTTAAATTTCTAGATCTGCGGAATAGACGGTTTCTATAGATCCGTCGTCGCATTTGAACAGCAGGCTTCCGTCGTCTCGCATGTCGAGAATGGAGCCTGTTTTTTTGATGGCGCCTTCGCCGCTGTCGCGGTTCTGGTCGGTGCAATGGTTGTTGACGACAATCGTCCCGCGGGCACCGATAAACTGGTCCATGCGCTTCCACGCGGTAACCCACGGGCGAATACCGAAGGCTCGGAACTGCCCGACGGCGCGTTCGAGGTTTGCAACAAGCATTTGCAGGAGCTTTTCGCGATTGATGCTCTGGCCGCAGATATCCTTGAGGGTAGTGACGCTGCGGCCCAGGTGGGCGTAATCGGAGGGGGAACTGTTCACGTTGATGCCGACACCCATGCTGATCGCGGGCGCATTTTTTGCCGCAGTTGAATACTGTGCACTGTCCGGGTCTACTTTTTTTGCATAAACTAATTCGGCGAGTATTCCGCAGAACTTGCTTTTGCCGCAAAGAATGTCGTTGGGCCACTTGACGGAGACTTTTCCGATGCTTTGGTTTCCGAAACCTTTTGCGTTGGATTCGTCTTGGAGGTTTTTGAAAACTTCGGCGAAAGTAAGTGCCGCCACCTGTGTAATTTGCGGCGCCGAGGCGAGCGGGATTCCGTCCAGCGGAATCAGGATGTTGAAGTACAGGTTTAGTCCTGCAGGGGAGTCCCAGGTGCGTTCGTGGCGGCCGCGGCCTGCCGTCTGCGTGTCGGCGACAATCAAGGCACCGGGAATGATTTCTCCGGCTGCGGCGCGGGCCTTCATTAGACTGTGGGTGCTTTCGAGACTTTTGAAAAGATATGCGGGGGCGTTTCCGAAACCGCCAAGATGCCAATCGCTGAAATTTTTCTCGTTGCTAAACACAAGCCACCATATTTGCAATGTGCGATGTGTAACTAGAAATTAATTTCTCATTACACATTTCCCATAGCGGAGTCGCCGCCCTATTTGTCTTTCTCTTCGTCTTCAAGCATCTTCAGGGCTTCTTCGGGGAAGACGGCGAAGTATTCCTTCTTCTTGTCTTCGAAGAGCTGCAACAGGCGTTCCTGTTCGAACTGTTCGCGGTCGATGTTCTGCATAAAGAATTCGTCGCGGGCGAAGTCGCGGGTGGTCATCATCTTCTTGATGTCTTCGGAAAGGTCCACCTCGTCCCAGAGGATGTAGTAGGAGCCGATGATTCCGTCGGCGAAGATGTCCACATTCAAGGTGACGGAATTGCTCTTGGTCGAATCTACCAGTTCCACCTTGGTGTCGCGCTTTTCGGGGCGGAACACGTCGACATCGTTCACGGGCTTGTCGATGTCCTGCGCCCAGGATATAGTGGCGAAAAAGACGAAAAAAAGTGCGACCAGGAATCCTGGCGCCTGCGGTCTACAAATCGTCCTATATGCAAACTTGTTGAGCATACCCGTATAATATACAATGATAAATTAGAAAAGAAAAGGGGCATGCAAAAAAGCGTGACGAAATCGGCCCTAGACGACGCCATACTTTTGCCATTTACCGCTGCGCCAACGGATATAGTTGACGATGGAACGGTAAAATTCGTCGGACGCCATGCCGAGCCATATACCGACGAGCCCAAGTTCAAGCCCGAAGGCGAGCAGAAGCGCCGTGCCAAGTCCGCAGGTCCACATCATGGCGGAACCCACGATGGCGGGGAACTTGGAGTCGCCCGATGCACGGAGCGCTGCCGTGATGACCATGTTTGCCGCCTTGAACGGCTGCAGGAACACGTCGCACCAGAGACAAAGCCTGCCGAGACGGATGACTTCGGGATCGTTTGTATACAGCGAAAGCAGCTGGCTTCCAAAGAGTGCGACGATGACGGCGACAATCAGTCCGCTCACACTGCCGGCGATTAAACTCTGGTGAAGTCGGCGGTTGGCCTTTTGAAAATCGTGGGCGCCTACGAGGTGGGCTACCAAAATCTGGTTTCCGCAGCTGAGGCCCACGCTCAAGATGACAGCGAGCATCGCGAAGTTTGCGCTGAAGATGCGCGCGGTCATCGCGGTAATGCCGAGGTGGACAACAATCGCGGTAAGTACTACCTGGAAAATCTGGAAGCTTACGGGCTCGACCGCGGCAGGAAATCCGATGCGGATCCAGTCGGGCAAAATGACGCGCGAACGCTTGAAGTCGGTGCTGCGGATTTTATGGTGAACCTTGAATCGCAGAATGATGTATAGGATTGCTGAGGATATAAACCACGAAAGCATGGTGGCGAGAGCCACGCCCTTGACGCCCATCTGCGGGAGTCCCAGGTAGCCGTTCAGGAAGACGACATTCATGGCGGCGTTCGAAATAATCGTGACGATGTTTCCGAGCAGGTTCCAGGTGGTGAGTCCGTGGGTGGCGATGAGTGCTGTGAGTGTGGATTGCAGGGCGCGGAAGGCGAAGCCTATGGCAACGATGTGCAAAAAATCGCGGGCGTGACGGGCGGCATCGCCCTCTAGCCCCATCCAGCCGACAATCTGGTCGGCAAGCGGAATGACGATCAGGGTGATGGCGACTCCGAGCAAAAGGCTTCCGAGCAAAACCATGGTCTGGGTGGTGCCCGCCTGCCTAGGGCGTTCTGCTCCGATAAACTGCGAAGCGATGCTCGCCCCTGCCTGGGCGAATGCCTGAATGGCCATGAAGAGGGCGCCCAGGACGGGCATCAGGGAGCCCACGCCCGCGGCCGCCGCTTCGGATGTGCGCGACAGGAACCAGCTGTCCATCATCGGCTGGCACGTGGCGATACCGAAGGTGATGAAAAGGGGCCACGAAAGGCTCAATAAGGAACGGTCCTTGACTTGCACCTGCATACGGCGCCAATATTAGAAATGCCCCGGCATAAAAGCTAGGGCATCTAAATTTTTTTCTGTATACAGATGTGAGCAGTTCTTTGTGTACAGGACTACTCTCCCCTGTTTTTCGCGGCGACGTCCTTGTACTTGTTGTGGTCTGCAAGGTTGCTGCTGAAGAAGTGCGTCATGGACCCGTCGTCTTTTGCAACAAAGTAAAGTGCCTTGGTGTCTGCTGGGTAAAGTGCTGCTTCGATTGCCTTGCGGCCAGGATTCGAGATGGGCCCAGGCATCAGTCCCTTGAACTTGCGGGTGTTGTAGGGGCTGTCGCTGTTGAGCTGGCTCTTGTAGATGGGGCCGGTCAGGTTCTTGAAGATGAACCGGACCGTGGGGTCGGCCCCGAGCGGCATCCCGATGCGGAGCCTGTTGTGGAAAACGCCTGCAATCAGGGGGCGCTCCTCGGGGATTCCCGTCTCTTCTTCGACGACGCTTGCAAGGGTGAGCACCTTGTGCCAGTTACCGAGCGTCTTCCACATGGAGCCGGGCTTCTTTTCCATTTCGTCGCGGAGCTTTAGGTTCGCAGCAACCATCTGCCGAATGATTGTTTCTTCGTTCGCGTCGATGGGGAAGGGGTAGGTGTCGGGCAGCAGGTAGCCTTCAAGCGAGTTGGCGTCTACTCCGAGTGAGTGGGCGAACTTCGGGTCCTGGACCAGTTTGTTCCATCGGTCTGCGCTCAGGTCGGGGTAGGCCTTTTTAAGATATTCGGGGATTTCCCAGGAAGCACGGCCTTCGGGAATCGTCACGCGGCGCACGGCGACCTTGCCGCCCTCGATAATCGAAAGCACCTGCGGGAGTGTTAGCCCAGCGGGAATTTCAAACCAGCCAGCCTTGAGATTCGGGGCCATTTTTTTTACGGTCAACCGGAAGGCGAGGTCGTCCGTCCAAACCCCGTTCTGTTTAAGGATCTGGAAAACTTTACTGGGGGAGCTCCCTTTGGGAATTTCCAGGAGTACAGTTTGGGGGTTCTCGGCCTGGGCGGACAGTCTGGACTTGATATTTAAGCCTAGAATGGTGCCCAAAAGTGCCAAAAAGAGGACTAAAACAAGTAAAATCTTCTTCATACAGCAAAAATTTAAAAGAAATCCTAACGAAAGTCAAAAATAAAAGGTATATTCCTACTTGCATTGTTAAGTTTTTAACCTGTTTCTGAGGAAAGATATGAAAAAGGTGCTTTTTATTGCTCTCGCTTTGCTGGTTGGCGTCTCCTTCGGTGCCGGCAAAAAAGTGAAATCCAAGTTGGGTGATGTGGACCTGACCAAGGAAAAGGACGGCGGTTCTGTCGTCTGCACGGCGGGCTTCAATGACGAACTTACCATTCTGAAGGACGGCGATACCGAAGTTCTCGTTAAGGGACCTTGCGGACAGGGCTGGGTTCAGAAATCCAAGATTGAATACGTTGCACAGGCCGCGGGTGACAAGTCCATGAAACTCGACCAGGTGGACGTGGTGGGCTGGCTCGATAACCCGAGCGCCGTGTTCGTGTTGGAAAACGACGACCTCGATCTCGACGGTGTGAACATCGACCGTGACTTCAAGGAATACCTGCAGCACACGATGGACCGTGAACAGATGGAAATGCACAACAACGAAAACTAGTTCGTTTCTTGACATCTCACAGTTTAGTTGCCTGGCTTAACGCCGGGCTTCTTTTTTTTGTAACGAAAAATCCCGCTTGGTACTTGCTCGTTTACGCCCGTATCCTTATAAAAAAATTATGTGCTTCAAATCACGTGGAAAATGGAGGCTCAAAAACTAAATTTGTGTTGCAGAAATTGGTGATTAAAAGAGGATGTATGAAAACGAATATAGGCACTAAAGTCTTTGGCTTTGGAATACTTGTTCTTGGCCTTGTGTCGTCAGCGTTTGCAGCAAACCGTGTGGGCCCGGTAAGCGCCTATGGTCAGCTGCAGGCTGGCAAGAACTCCAGCGGCAAAGGTCAGATTTACGGTGCCTGCAAGGGCGTTGCCGATGGAGCTGAAGTCCAGGTGAAGGGCATGAGCCTCTACTGGAGTTCGGGAGATGCTGCCGCGACGGATTATTATTCCGAAGCGGCCATCGACAACCTGGTCAGTTCCATGAATATCCAGATTGTCCGCTTTGTCATGGGCATTAGCGAATCCTGGGACAATAACCGTGGATACCTGTCTGGCGGCGCAGATCGACAGAAAACCTACCTGAATACCGTGGTGAATGCGGCCGTTAAAAATGATATTTATGTCATTATCGACTGGCATTCTCATCAGGCCGAGAACCAGACTTCCAGCGCCGTTGAATTCTTCGAATGGGCTGCAAAGACCTACGGCGGCTACGACAATGTGATTTTTGAAGTGTATAACGAGCCTATCGGTTCCTGGGGTGAAGGACCCGCATCTAGTTATTGGCCGACCATCAAGAACTATGCGGAATCCGTAATCGCAGCAATCCGTAAGCATTCCGATAACCTGGTTGTTGTGGGAACTCCTTACTATGACCAGTATCCTTCGGTTGCTATAACGAATGCGATTAACGACAAGAATGTGGCGTACACGTTCCACTATTATGCGGCTTCTCATTCCACGGGTAACGAAGGTGCAAACGCTGTAAGGGCCATGAATGGCGGCTTGTCCGTGTTCGTGACGGAATGGGGTACCGGTACGGCAGATGGCGCCGGCTCTGTTAATCAGGGAGTCAATGATTCCTGGCAGACCTGGATGAACACCCACAAGCTTTCTTGGGCAAACTGGTCCGCATCGCATATTGGCGAAGGCTCGGCTGCGTTTGAAGGTGGAAGCTCTGCAACGAATTTCGTCTATACCTCGTCGGGTAAGCTGGTCAAGGGATACTTGGCTGGCAACCCGACCACTTATACGGCTTGCTCCGGCACACCGGTTTCTAGCAGTTCCGTTGCAAGTTCTTCGAGTTCCATGCCTGCGGGATACACCGACTATATCGACGACCTGGAAGATGGCGACAGCTACACCTTTACCGGTGGCGAATGGTACGCCTATACTGATGACGGCGACCTGGGTGCTTCCTCGATTACAAACGGCGAAGGAGCTCGCGGCGGCTACAATGTCGTTATTGCCGGCTCCAAGGCAGGAAACTCCACCAAGTATGTGGCGGGTATCACCGGAGTCAAGCTTTCGCAGGGTGATAATTTGTATGACCCCTATGTTGCGTTGGGCCTTGCGCTGAATGAAAAGCAGACTGCATACGACCTTTCCGCTTGTACGCAGATTTCTTACAAGTACAAGGGGGCTGCCCATAACTTCAAGGCAGAAGACACTGACGTTTTGGATTACGCATTCCATCAGATTGAAAAGGCTGCCGCATCCGATTGGACCACGGCGACTATCTCGTGGGGCGCGCTTATGCAACCTTCTTGGACGGACGACGATGTGACGATTTCCAAGAAACGTATCAACAAGTTCACGTGGGAAGTCAAGGGCGTTGCAGAAACGACGACCCAGCCGAAGTACAACTACCTCTATGTGGATGACGTGCGTTGCTCTGGCTGGGCCATTCAGCCGGTTCCCTCTCCGGTTTCCAGCAGCTCGTCCGCAAAGTCTTCTTCGAGTGTTGCTTCCAGCAGCTCCGCAAGGTCCTCCAGTTCCGCGAAGTCTTCTAGCAGTGTCGCGAGCAGTTCCTCGGCAAGGTCCAGTTCTTCTGTGGCAAGCAGCTCGTCTGTCAGGTCTTCGTCGAGCGTTGCTTCTAGCAGCTCTGCCAAGTCGAGCTCCAGCGTAGCTTCTTCTAGTTCTGCGAAGTCTTCATCGAGTGTAGCATCTTCAAGTTCCGTGAAGTCCTCTAGCAGCATCGCGAGCAGTTCCTCGGCAACGTCCAGTTCTTCCGTGGCGAACAGCTCGTCTTCCAGCAGCGAGAACACGGATGTCTCTGTTGAAGGTTCCTTGAACCAGATTGTCGCTCAGAATGGTCTGTTCGAAACGATTACATTCAAGAACGTGCAGACCTATAGTCGCGCCACCTGGAACCTCTACTTCTTGGATTTTGTTCAGTCTGGAAATGTGGTCACGGTGTCTGGTACGGTGCCAGGTTATGTGGTGCCGGGTGGATTCTCGGAAACTTTGATGATTAATGATCAGCCTTATGAAATCAAGCTCTCGGTGCTGGCCGCCGAAAGTAGCTCCTCCGCAGTTTCTAGCAGCAGTCAGGAAGGCGTGTCTAGCTCGTCGGATGCCGAAATGCCGTCTACGTCTTCTAGCGAAACCATGCTTACCATGGCTCAGCGCGTTAGCCCGATATCGCTGACGGTTGAAAACCGCATGCTCCATATTGGCGGTGTCGAACAGGCGCAGGTCAATGTCTTTGATATGCAGGGCAGCCCTGTGGCAAGCTTTGGACAGGTTCGCGGCTCCGTCAGTCTCGAAAATCTGCACCAGGGCCATTACATTGTGCGTGTGCGCTCGGGCTCGAATAACCTGGTTCGTCACATTAATATCAGGTAATAGGCGATTTCTAGCAAAAAACACCAATTCCATATGGTTAGACAAAAATCCTGGCGTCCAGCCAGGATTTTTTGCTTGTCGGGGCTGGTTTTTGAATGCAAAAAAGTTATTTTAGTAGTTATGAAAAATAAAATAGCCTTTCTTTTCTGCTTGCTGCTTTTGGCAACAGCTTCGTTCGCGGCCTTTGGCGAGGACCACTTCAATTTCGGTCGTCAGTGGAAAAACACATTCAACGAAAACACCGATTTTAAAGGCTTGGGACTTTCGCACCTGGCCATCTGGGTTGGCGATAACGATTACTATAACGAGTATTGGGAAGGCTCGATGGTCCGTGCCGCGGCAAGGAACGGGCTTACGCCTGTCTTTTATGCCTATGTGATTGCGGAATACGACAAGGACCAGGGGTATGAAGATTGCGATGTTCGAAATTACAATAACCATTGCACCAACGGCGCCCAGACGATTCGTACGGGCTGGTCAAATATCATTTCCCGCTATAGGGCCTATGCACAGGGTGTTGCAAGCGACTTGAAAAAAATTGCTGGTTCGGAACAGACGACGGTTTGGCTGATTGAACCGGACTTTTTCCAGTATTCCGTTTCGGGAGACGCTCGCGAAGGTCGCTTTGAACAAGTGGGGGGCGGTATTCCGGACGATTCCCTTACTGGCTACTATTTCAACAGCATTGTGAGTACCATCAAGTCCGCGTTGCCGAATGCAAAAATTGCCGTGGACATCTCGCCTTGGTTGAACGACGACATCAAGACATGGTACAGCCATTTTGACAAGAGCAAGGTGGACTACCTGTTTACCTCGGGTGGCCGCACCCAGGGAAACCAGAGCCGAATCCGTAACGACAATAACAATATGCTTACTTGGGCGGGGGCAAGTGCTGCCATGGGTGGCAAGAAAATCATTGCCGATGACGGCTATGGTGTCGGTGGTGGCAGTAATGACGACTATAAGGAATGGCTTTCTGTGGATACGCTAGGAATGCGAATCCAGGATGGAGTTATCGGCCTTACCATCCAGGACCCGGACCAGAGCTATTACAATTTTACATCGACCCATGCCATCTCGATTTCTTCATCTAGCCAGGAAGACCTGAAGCTTGCTGTCGAACTGAAGAGCTCTAACACAAGTACAAATCAGACCGTGACAGCTGGTGATTCCATCTGGTCGATTGTATACAAGTGCGAAAACATCACATCGATAAAGCCGTCGGGTTTCCCGAGAGGGGTGAATGGCTCCTATAATGAAAGTTCCAAGACCTATACGATTTCAGGCACCGTCAACGAGTCTCTGATGGACAGCGTCTATGAATACAAGGTTGCCTTTACGGGGCTCGATTCGGCTGTTGAAGTTTCTGGTAAAATTACGGTGAAGCACAAGCCGGTGACAACGACTCTGCAGCTGGTGAGTGGAAGTTTGAATCAGGAAGTGTATCCGGGCGACGATATCGTTCCGGTTGTAATCAAATATGCCAATATAAAATCCCTTAGTGTTGCTCGCTCGATTAATCTTAATTATGCTCTCGATCAGAATAATTCGTTAGTGACAATTTCCGATACGGTGAGTTCGTCGCTTAGTGAAGGAAGGTATTTTGTTGCACTGCTTGCAACTGGTGTAGATAATGATGCAACCGATACCCTGTGGGTTACGGTGAAACATAAGGCGGTTGCTCCGACATTTACGCTGACTACGAACAATGCGAATCAGACGGTAACTGCGGGCAATGCGGTTGAGCCGATTGTTTACCAGTATGCTAACATTAAACGAGTGGTTGCTGCAGGTCTTCCTCAGGGCTTGAATGTCGCGAAGGATGAAAATGCTAAGACCTATACGATTTCTGGTACAGTTGCAGATTCACTCACAGATTATGAATATGACTACACGCTTTCGGTAGAGGGAGTTGATTCTGATACGGTAGTATCCGGAAAGATTACGGTGAAGCACAAGCCGGTGACAACGACAGTTTCCCTTGTCAGTGGCAAGACCGAACAGACGGTAACGGCTGGCGAGAAGATAGAGACGCTAGTATTCCAGTGCGCAAGCATTGATTCTGTCATGACGCTTGGACTTCCAGAAGGAATTTCGTCTGAACTGGATAATGTCAAACGGACGGTGACGATTTCTGGGACACTTTCTGCTGCACTTCTCGACAAAGAATACGAGATTACCGTGAATGCGTACGGCCCTGATAATAACGCCTCTGCAAGTGCAAAAATTGTGGTGAAGCATAAGCCTGTTGTGCCTGTGTTTACGCTCATTAGTAACAATGCCTCGCAAACGGTGACGGCGGGCAAAGCAATTCAACCGATTGTCTATGAATATGCAAATGTTGTGAGTGCCGAAGTCAGTGGCGTTCCGCAGGGATTGAAACTGGTGAAGGGCGACACGTCAATGACTTATGCGATTGTTGGGGATGTTGCTGATTCTCTTACAGATTATGAGTATGACTACACCATTACGGTGCGTGGATCTGATACGAGCCTTGTTGTAACGGGTAAAATTACGGTGAAGCATAAGCCGGTGACGACGACGGTGGCGCTTGCCGGGGGTTCTGCTGAACAGACGGTGACTGCGGGCAATAAGATTGAATCGCTCGTGTTCAAGTATGAACACGCGGATTCTATTGCCACCTATGGATTCCCTAAGGGTCTTTCGGCTGTGGTGGATAAGGAAAAACAGATGGTGACTGTTTCTGGCGAGGTAGATTCGGCGCTTTCGGACAGTACATACACGGTGACTGTGGATGTTGTTGGCCCGGATAACAATGCTTCTGCAACAGCGAATATTGTCGTAAAACATCAGCCGAAGACAACGACGGTGACGCTTACCGAGGGTTCTGCTGATCAAACGGTGACTGCGGGCGATAAGATTGAAACACTGGTGTTTAGCTATGCCAATGCAAAATCCGTCAAGGTGGATGGTATTCCTGCGGGGATCTCATCCGATATTGATGAGACGAAAGAGATTGTGGTGATTTCTGGAACCGTTGCAGATTCTCTGCAAGATAAAGAATACATTGTGACGATAAATGTGACTGGCGCCGATAACGATGCGCTTGCCTCTGTAAAGATTATCGTGTCTCATAAGCCTGTTGTGCCTGTGTTTACGCTCATTAGTGACAATGCCGCGCAAACAGTGACGGCAGGCGATACCATACAGCCAATTGTTTACAAGTATGAAAACATCACGGCTGCCAAGGCGACAAACCTTCCGAAAGGAATTCAAGCCGACTTTGATGAAAAGGCGAAAACCTACACGCTCTCGGGCAGGGTTGCCGAAGGCCTTTCGGATTCGACATGGACTTACACGATCTCTGTAACGGGCATTGACTCGGATACGGAAGTGACGGGCAAGATTGTGGTGAAACACAAGCCCGCGATGACGACCATTGAACTTGTGGAAGGCCCTGCCGAGCAGACCGTGATGGCGGGCTCCGAAGTGGTTCCGGTCGTGTTCAAGTATGCCAATATGACTTCGGCCTCTGTTGAAGGACTACCCAGTGGAGAAATCAACATCTATAAGGACAAGACGAATAAGACTCTCACGATTCGTGGTGCGGTAGATGAAAATCTCCGCGACAGTGAGTATACGGTGAAGGTCTATGTGTACGGCGCTGACAATGACGATTCTGCTAGTATCAAGATTATTGTGAAGCACAAGTCCAAGGAAACGAGGTTTATGCTTGCCAGTGGAGACTCGGTGCAGACCGTTGTGGCAGGCGATACGATAGAACCGATTGTCTATAGGTACGAGAATTTGGAAAGTGCTGAAGTGTCTGGATTGCCTTCAGGACTTGATGCAGTGCTCGATGAAAATGCGAAGGTCTTCAAGATATTCGGACGAGTTGATGTGGATGCTGCGGCACAGGAGTATGTCTTTACGGTTGATGTGACGGGTATAGACAACAACACTTCTACGACAGGGCGGATTACGGTGACGCAGTCTTCGAGCTCCGAAGAACCCGAATCCTCTAGCTCTGAACCTGAAGTTTCTAGTAGCAGTGAAGTCAGCAGCTCTTCTGAAGCGGAATCTAGCAGTAGCGAAACGAGTAGCTCCTCCGAAGCGGAATCGAGTTCAAGCGAAGAGATCAGCTCTAGTTCCGAGGCGTCTTCTTCTAGCGAAGAGCTAAGCTCCAGTTCCGAAGCTTCCAGCTCCAGCGCAGAAGAATCTAGCAGCAGCGAAGAATCGTCTAGCTCCGAAGAACAGGAATCGTCGAGTTCCGAGGAACCTGCGTCCTCTAGCTCTGAACCTGAAGTTTCTAGCAGCAGCGAGACGAGCAGTTCTTCTGAGGCTGAGTCTAGTAGCAGCGAAGCGAGCAGCTCCTCTGAAGCGGAATCGAGTTCAAGCGAAGAGATCAGCTCTAGTTCCGAGGCGTCTTCTTCTAGCGAAGAGCTAAGCTCCAGTTCCGAAGCTTCCAGCTCCAGCGCAGAAGAATCGAGCAGCAGCGAAGAATCGTCTAGCTCCGAAGGACCGGAATCGTCGAGTTCCGAGAAACCTGCGTCCTCTAGCTCCGAGATCGAAGTTTCTAGTAGCAGCGAGATGAGCAGTTCTTCTGAGGCTGAGTCTAGTAGCAGCGAAGTCAGCAGCTCTTCCGAAGCGGAATCTAGCAGCAGCGAAACGAGCAGCTCTTCTGAAGCAGTTCAGGTGGTCGTGACCGGCGAGATCAAGCAGTCCCCTGTGATTGGCGGAAAGATCGATCCGATTACATTTGAAAACGTCGATGCATATACGCGCGACTGGGGCATGTATTACCTGAACTTTAGTGACATCATCGATGGCAAGTTCACTGTCACGGGTACTGTTCCGGAGCATGTCCAGCCGGGAACCTATACAGAAAAGGTGACCATTCGCGGCACGGTCTATTCCATCGTCCTGAATGTCTCTGAGCCTGAATCTTCAAGCTCCGAAGCATCAAGCAGCAGTGCGGCGGAATCGTCGAGCTCTGCCGAAGAGTCTTCGAGCTCCGTTGAAGAGTCCAGTAGCAGTGCGGATGAATCGAGCAGCAGCGAGGGCACGACCAGCGTCTTTGCCGCGGCGAACGCATTCAAGTTCGGCTTTACCGACAACAAGCTCACGGTCGCTCTGTCGAAATCCTCTGCCGTTCGCGTGCAGGTCTTCGACATGATGGGCAATCTGATCGCAACCTACAGCGACCATGTGGCCGGTTCCGGCATCTTTGATCTTGGCAAGCTGCCGCAAGGCTCCTACCTGGTGCGCATTGCAAGCAATGGTGCCGTGCGCTCCGCAAGAATTGTGGTGAAGTAACCTTTCTCGACACGAAACTGGAAATGTTCTTTGCCCGACATGATGTCGGGCATTTTTATGCATGGAATCGTCGCTTTTGTATACTGATTTTGCATAAATTTGCATATTTGCATAATTCTGCTTTAAAAATTTTCTATATTTGTCGCATGAAATTTTCTAACGGTGTCAAGGACGGTTTCCCGATTGGTCTCGGCTACTTTGCCGTGTCATTTTCGTTTGGAATCGCCGGCTCCAAGTTGCTGAGTTGGCCTCTGGTCACCTTTATCTCGATGACGAACCTTACTTCGGCGGGGCAGTTCGCGGGGCTCCAGATTATGTCCGATGCCGCTGGCACGTTCATCGAAATGGCGATTGCCACATTCTTTATTAACCTGCGCTACAGCCTGATGGCGATATCCTTGTCGCAGAAGGTGGCGCCGAATTTTGGCTTGTTCAAGCGTCTGCTCCTTGCGACAGGCATTACCGATGAAATCTACGCCCTTGCGGTAAGCCAGACAGAACCTGTGACGGCACGTTATTTTGCGGGGCTCATGGTTCTCCCTTACATTGGCTGGTCTTCGGGAACGATGTGCGGTGCTATTTGTGGCGAGATTCTTCCGGCGATTGTGACGAACGCCCTCGGGGTCGCCCTTTACGGAATGTTTGTAGCGATTGTTGTCCCGCAAATGAAGGTGCATCGTCCGACGCTCATTGCGGTGCTGATTGCGATTGTGTGCAGCTTTGCGTTCAAGTATGTGCCCGCCCTTAGCGGCGTCACGGTCGGCTTTGCGATCATCATCTGCGCCCTGGTGGCATCGCTCCTTGGCGCGGCCCTTTTCCCGATAAAGGATTTAGATGAAACGGATGACAGAACCTGCAAGGAGGAAGCATGAATCTGAGAGATTACGCTCTGTTCCTGCTGGTGATGGCGGGCGTCACCTACCTGTTGCGCGCCGTTCCGTTTATTCTTCTCAAGGGAAAAATCAAGAGCCGCTTCTGGCGCTCGTTCCTCTCGTATGTGCCCTACACGGTGCTTGCTGCAATGACCGTGCCTGCGATTTTCTATTCGACGAACAGCATGCTTTCGGGGGCGTGTGCCCTGGTGGCAGCAGTCGTCGCGTCGCTCCTTGGTCGTGGCCTTGTGGGCGTTGCCGTGGTGGCATGCCTTACCGTTCTCGGCGTCGACGGCATCTCGATGCTGCTCTAGTAACGTCATCGCGAGCCGAAGGCGTGGCGATCCATTGATGTATTACTACATTTAACCTATGCTCCCCGAACAGTGGAAAAAAATTCAGGACACCTGCGATAAGTTGTCCAAAGTCACCTACGAGAACCTGACGAAAATCATTCGCCTGGAATCGACGGGGAGTTCTACCGCTGCACAAAAGCTTGACGACAGCTTTCAGAACGATGTCGATGCTTGGATGGGTGGCGGCACCTGCTTCAGCATGACTTGGCACCTGTACCAGGTGTTCCGTGACATGGGGCTAAGCCCTCGCCTGGTGATGGGCCACAAGCGTAAAGAGAAGAACATCCATTGCGCCTTGATCCTGCCGGACGATACAGATTCGTCATTGCGAGCCGAAGGCGCGGCAATCCAAAAAGCCGAATATCTCTTTGATCCCGGCTACTTGATTTTTGATCCGCTGCCGATTCCGCTCCCGCCGCCGTTCGGTACAGGCGATGCGTTCTTTCCGCTCGTTCCCAACAGCGTGCGCTTGGTGCGACCCGATGCATCGAGCATGGAACTATGGACGGGCGGTGCTGGGGGCCCGATGAAACTCCGCTTCGAATACCCCGTCGAAGGTGTATCTGTAGAAGAGTTCAAGCAGCACTGGAACGAAAGCTTTTACCGCGAGATGATGACCTACCCGGTGCTGAACCGCCTTGACCGTGAAAGGGGCGTGCAGTACTATTACCAGAAGGGAAACCTCGTGACCCGCGACGCCAAGGGCTCTCGCATCGAAAAAATCGAAGAATCAGCTCGGGTCGAAACATTGAGCCGCATTTTTGGCCTAAAGCCTGACCTGATCGACCGCGCGCTTCATATTCTGCATAAGTAGTTTTTTGCCGAAAAACTCAAAAAAACACTAAAATAGTGGGCTCCAGATAAATTTTTTGTTCATTTGCCAAAAAAAAGTATATCTTTGCTAAAAACAAAGAGGTCTACAATGAAAAAATTTGCCCTTGCGGTTCTGTCGGTTGTGTCGCTTGCCTTGATGGCCTGTGGTCCGTCCAAACTTGAAATCCAGGAAGCGTCTTCCCAGAGCGATATCATGGTGGAAGTGCGCCAGGTGCTGAACGATTCCATTAGCTTGTTTGTAGGAAACACCTTCTACCTGAATTCTAAGCAGGCTATCGCCGACAACATGTACCCGCTCCTGGTGAGTACCCGCGATCCGGCGGAACTCGAAAAGCCGACGGCGACGGACATTCTCAATAACGATGACGACTTCCTCAACTACCTGCGCCGCAAGGCCCCCGATATGGTCAACGTGGGTATTGTGATTGGCGAAACGGCATATAACGAAATCGGCTTCGAAGAGGCTGATGCCGTTGCAAAGCTTACGGCACTTTTCAAGAAACTCCAGGGAGGCTCGCTCGTCCTTTTCCACGAAAAAGGTGGCGAACTCACCGACATGAAGAAACTTTATTAATCTAACGCTTGATTGTAACGCTTATGCGTTTCTTGTTAGAAGAAATAGATGAATAGGTCAATTTTTTTCCAGTCAAGTTGCTTACTATGAAAACAATGATGATGTGTTCGGCTCTGCTTTGTGGGGCTGCGTTTTTGACCGCTTGTAACGAATCTCCTGCTGTACAGGAGACTGTTGCTCCTGAAAACGACACAAGCCAATTCGTGACGTTAACGGATGTCGTTCCCGATGCAATTCTTGAAATCCGTTACCATTCTACCTATAATTTTGTCGGTGCTCGCGTGGATGGTTACGAACAGCCGACGGCCTTGCTGACAAAGGAGGCGGCAGATAGCCTTAAGGCCGTAAGTGACGACGTGAAGGCTCTTGGCTATCGTCTCAAGATTTTCGACGCCTACCGTCCGCAGCGGGCGGTGGACCACTTTATGCGTTGGGGCGCCGATGTAAATGACACCGCCATGAAGCAGTATTTCTATCCGGATCTCGACAAGTCCGTACTTTTCCCGCAGGGATATATTGCCGAAAAATCTGGTCACAGTCGCGGATCCACATTGGATCTTACTTTGTTTGACATGAAGACCGAGAAGGATGTTGATATGGGAGCGACTTTTGACTGGTTTGGCATCGAAAGTCACCCTGATTTCTGCGGCGATCCCGAAACGGGCAAGTACACTTGTGGCTTTGAGGGGAATGTTCCTACTCAAGACCGTAAAATCAACTCGGTACAGTTTAAAAACCGTATGATTTTACGTGCCGCAATGCTGCGTCACGGCTTTAAGCCGCTTCCAGAGGAATGGTGGCATTTTACGCTCAAGAACGAACCGTTCCCCGACACCTATTTTGCTTTTCCGGTTAAGCAGCTTGCTCGCTAACGGTCTACTTCAGTTTCTTTAGTTCATGCGCAAGCATGGCAAGCCCGATGATGGCCGCACCCGTGTCGGCAATGGGCTGCGCCATGAACACTCCCTTCAGTTGAAAGAAATGCGGAAGGATGAGCAGGAAGGGAATCAGTAGAATCACTTGACGGCAGGCGTTCAGGAACATGGCCCTGAATGCCTTTCCTGTACCCTGGAAAAAGTTCCCCGAAACCATGCCGAAGGGAATCATAAAGAAGGCGGCTGCAAAAATGCGCATGGCCCAGGCCGAAAGCTTGATGAGCTCGGGGTCGTTCGGTGCAAACGGGGCTACGAATGTCTCGGCCTGCCACATGAGAATTCCCCAGGTGACAAACATGAAGCCGCCTGCGTAGATAAAAGCGAACTTGAGCGTTTCCTTGACGCGGGCGTTCAGGCGAGCACCGTAGTTGTAGCCGATGATGGGCTGCGTGCCGTGAACGAATCCGAGAAGCGGCAGAATGATAATCGAAACGATGCTATTGGTAATGCCGAAAGCAGAAATGGCCATGTCGCCACCCGAAAGTGCGCCTACTGCCTGCACGCTCATGTTTCCGTAGGTGGTCAGGCTCCAGGCGAGTATCGCATTCATCAGGCTGTTGCAAACCTGCATCACGGAGGGCGGAAGTCCGAGAATGTAGATCTTGCGGACATAGGCGGCGCGGAGCTTCATGTGGCGCCAGCGGATCTTGATGGGTGACGACTTCTTGACAAAGAACTGCGTGATGAGTGCCGAGGCTACGAGCTGCGATGCGATAGTTGCCCAGGCTGCCCCCTCGATTCCCCAGTGGAATCGCATAATGAAAATATAGTCGAGAATAATGTTTGTGACAGCACCGATGATTTCACGGAACATGGCCGTTTTCGGGTGGCCCATCGAGCGGATGAAGTGGTTCATGCCCGGGGCGATTGTCTGAAAGATTGCTCCGCACAGGAGAATGCGCATGTAGCTGCTTGCCACGGGGAGCGTCTGCTCGCTTGCGCCAAACAGCTTGAGGAGCGGCTCCATAAAGATTTCGCCCAGCGTGAACGCTCCAATCGCCATCAGGATTAAAAGCGAGAAGGAATTGTTCAGGATGATGCTTGCCTGGATATACTTCTTCTGACCGAGGCGGATGGCAAAGAGCGTGTTGCCGCCCACGCCTACCATCATCGACATTGCCATTATAAATAGGCAAATCGGAAAGCACAGCGTGATGCCTGCGATGCCGAGACTGCCAACTCCCTGCCCTACGAAAAAGCGGTCCACAATATTGTAGAGGGCGTTCACCAGCATGCTGATGATGGCCGGCACCGAAAACTGCAAAACCAGTTTCGGGATGCTTGCGGTTCCAAAAGAATTGAGACGCTCGGAATTCAAACTCGACATTTCGGCGCCAAATTTAGCTTTTTGTACTTAAGACGTCATTGCGAGCCGAAGGCGAAGCAATCCATTTGGCGCTAACAAGCCACTTGGTTCCTGCCGCCTTCCTTGGCGACGTAGAGCAGGCGGTCACATTCGGCGATCATCTCTTCGATTTTGCCGATGTTTTCGCCCTGGCGGCTTGCAAGCCCCAGAGAAATGGTCACGGGGATCACGGTGTCCTTCCACGAGAAACGGTGTCTTTCAACGGCGCTGCGCAGGCGCTCTGCGCTCTTTTTGGCGTCTTCCACGCTGATTCCACTAAATAATAGTACGAATTCCTCGCCGCCGTAGCGGGCGAGCAGGTCGGATTCGCGCTTTTCCTCTTTGAGGATTCGCGCGATTTCCTTGAGCACCATGTCGCCGCACTGGTGACCCCAGGTGTCGTTCACGCGCTTGAAGTGGTCCGCGTCGACCATGATCGCGTGAACGTAATAATTGTTGCGGCGGGCAAGGGCAAGCTCGCCCAGGCTCCTGTCCATAAAGGTGCGGCGGTTGCTGATGCGGGTGAGCGGGTCCATGGTGGCCGCCTCGTAGAGTTCGCGGTCAAAGGCCTCTTCGCTTGCGTCCTTGAAGTCCACCTTCAAGACCATCTTGCCAATCTGCAGGCGGTTGTGGTCTTCGAGCTTGCTCTCGGCGATGGGGCTGCCGTCAACGAAGGTTCCGTTGGTGCTCCCCAGGTCTTTGACGGTCACGTCAACGCCATCGAAGGTGAGGGCGCAGTGTCTGCGGCTCACCAGTTCGTCGTCTAGGCGGATGTCGGCGTCCTGGCCGCGGCCAAGGATGACGGTTCCCTTTTCGAGCGGCACCTGCTTGAACTGGTTCTGCGGGTAGAGTACAATCAGGTGCGGTCGCATCTGGGCGATGGGCAGCTTGATGGTGTTTCCGCTAGCAATTGTTCTATCCATATCTTGCATGGTGCAACTCCGTGTTATATTATAATGTAGTAAATAGCGGGAAAAAATTTTTCTCCCTAGTGCGTCCTGCGTTGTTCCCCTAATGCATCCCGCATAATCCCTCTAATGTCGTCCCGCACTTGTTGCGGGATCTCCCCTCAAAAAACGGCTACCAATCCATTCTGTAACAATCTGTTTACAAACGACCGCGACTCGCTGTGATTTTCCGCACTTTGGTTTGTCTATCCACCACTTGTTTACAAAAATGAACGTTTTTTTTATCAAAAATTACAAAAAGAGTTGGCATTTTTCGTTTAAAAAGAATAAATTTGAGGGCGGTATGTGGCATTTCAAGAAGGCCGGTCTTTTTGGTATGCCGTTTGGTAAAGAATCATCGATGGAAACAAAAATGATGAAAAAGTCAAAGATCTCCCTGTGGAAGTGGGCACTGAGTGCCTGCCTGTTATTTGCTGGAGTGCAGAATGCGTTCGCACTTGGGTGTGATGGCACCATATATATCCAAGTCCCGTCGTCTTGGACTATGGTGACTCTAGAAGCAGGTGGCATGTTCCCCAAATTGTCCGTTGGTACTTCTGGCTGGTACGAAGCCAAGGCTGCCTCCGTTGGTCAGGGAACGACTTTCCGCGTCAACAGTGCGGGTACGCATTATCCGGCACAGTGGATTGACCGCAATCATTATGACATTGCGAACAATGAGAGCACTGCCGATGACGCATTTACCTGTGCAGACCTTGCTACAGGTACACTATATATCTATGAAGATCCCACGACTCCGGGCAAGACCGTCTTTACGCCGGATCCGCCCAACGCCAAGTATTTCTTTGTGATGATTCCGCCCGACATGGAAGAATGGATGTCGTCGGTTCCCATGATTAGCTTGGATGGCGGTGTGACCGGTAAGCCCATGACTGCCGTTGCTGACATGTGCGGTTGGTATTCTTATGTGTTCTTCAACGAAACCATTACCGACAACGTGGTGCTCTACCGCGACGATGACGAAGAACGCATTGATATGATCGGATTGTTTGGCAATGCTGAAGATGATGCCACCCCGATTCCCCTGGGCATGACGTTTGACTATATGGCTGCTGCTGGTCAGGATACCTTGTTCTTTGTTCCAGACGAAGAACAGAAAACCAACGACGACGGATTCTACTATACCGCTGCAGAAGTGGATGGCATCGAAGGTACATGCGAATATACCATGGCCGCCATCATTTACGATTCCGACGCTAGCCTGCACCCTGCATTCTCCTGCTTTGGTGACAAGAAAAAGGACGACAAGACGGAATGCCAGCAGGGAGCCCTGGGTGTTACTGCAACTGCGGCCCGGGCAGCCATTGACTATTGTGTGGGTGTTCATACAGGTATCGTGAATCCGACCCTTGACCCGAATGTCCCGCAGAAAATGAAAAAGCCGACTTTGAATACATCGGGAGTGAATGGCCCGAAGTGCTTTATCAATGAGACCCTTTTCAACCAGCTCTTCAACTACTCCCAGGGTGTGAACGAAAAGAGCTGCTACAACATGCCCTTCCACCGCAGCGACGATGGCAAGTGGGAATTCGACTCCGACTTCTATGTCAGTGCAGGAACGAGTGTTCCGGGTGGCTTCTATCCGGTAGAATTCCCGCAAGATGAAACTGGCGATGCCATTATCTTGGCGGCTGACCCGACCCAGACTCCGGTGAGGGCTGCCCGTAGGAAGCACGCTGCCGAAGGCGCTATTTTCTACGGCCCGGAACTCCGCGAAGTTGATCCGGTTGAAGGAGCTCCCTTGATTGACCTGCTCTGCAAAGGCCCCGGCTGGAGCAAGGGTGAAGACTGCGAAGGCCTGTTTGCCGATGGTGATGGAACTGACGCTTTCTTCAAGGCCAATGTTACCGGGTTCACCTGTGGCTTTGGCTGGAGTTGCCCGGACAAGGCTCCTAAGGGCTGGACCTTCTATACGGATAATACGGAAAAGACGAGTACGCTCGATACCAAGGTTCCCCGTTGGACTGCCAACACCACGGATTATGTGACAGGCGGTCGTAACCAGCAGTATTGCTTTGAATCCCATGCCAAGTTCACCCACAAGCCGGGCCTCAAGTTCAACTTCCGTGGCGACGACGACATCTGGGTGTTCATCGACAACAAGATTGCTGTGGACCTTGGCGGTACCCACTTGGCAGCTCCTGGCTATGTCGACCTTGACAATTTCGAAGGTCTGAGCGGCAAGCTGGAAGTGGGCAACCAGTACGATATCGACATCTTCTTCTGCGACCGCCGTACCACCATGAGTAACGTGCGTATCAAGACGAACATGTATATCCAGCAGAAGGTGGATATTCAGGTGAAGGGTAAGAAGAATCCGCAGAATCCGGCCGAAAAGATCTTTGAGCTCTGCTACACCAAGTCTGGCGACGGTTCCTGTGCATCGGCAGGTAGCGAGACCGAACAGGAAGTCAAGTGCTGCGGCTCTGACTTTACGAACCCCGCAAGGCCGGAATGTATGGCTATTGCACCGGCGTTCTTCCTTGTGAACGGAAAGAAGCCGACGGATCCCATTAAGCAGATGAGAGGTGCTAATGGTACCTTCGTTGACACTGCAAGGGTTCCGGGTATCTACAATAACGGCATCGACATTAGCAACCCGTCGGCACCGGTCGTGAACCAGAAGACCGTCGAAGGTCTTGGCGCAGGCCGCTACACCCTGTTCGTGACCATCGATGGCAAGACCAGAAAGGTGCAGACTTTCACGCCGGCTGGCGAACTCGACGTGGTGTACGGCAATGCCGTGTCTAAGTACATTGACGACGAAGACTCCAAGAACGACAAGGATCTTGGCACCTACCAGCTGGTGACTAACGAAATGGGCGGCAAGCTCGTTCCAGTCTATGTTTCGAACGTCGGACCTTATGAAGACAACCTGCTCCTGGTTCAGCCGTCGCTTGCCGTTGGAATGAGCTACGCTCTCTCCTTCGACCCGCTGATGCAGGTCTACTACAAGAACGAAGCAGGTGATCTTGTGAGAATCTATGCGGGCGACCAGCGCGTTATCGGCGAATCCGGTGTCGATACCCTCTGGGCAACTGTCGAAATGGACGACCTGACCCAGCCGCTTACGGAATTTACGATTGGTGTTGCGGGTAGGCCCAATGCAATGCATGTCAGCTTCTACCTGCCGGTGATTTCGTTCGTGTCCGCTCCGGACTCCACTGCAACGCAGGTGACCGGCCAGCAGCCCGAAGCTGACGGTACCTACGAAGAACACTGGGTCGGCACGCTCTATGACCTGCACCTTGCCATCTTGAAGCCGATGACCGATGCTTCGGGCAACGTCAAGTACTACCCCTGTAAGGAAGACTGCGAAGGCCTTCTGATCCATAAGGGTGCAGAAACTTCTCCGAAGGTTGACTTTATTCCTGAACAGATTGCTTTCCATGACGGCTATGCAACTGTCCAGGTGCGTTCCATGACCAAGTACCGTTGGGACGAGGATGCAACCAAGTGCAACCCGGCATACATCGTTGCCGAATACAACGACTATGTGAAGGCCGTCTATACTCCGATGTACTTCCGCGATCCTCCGGTGCCGTATCCGGTGCTTGCTGACGTGTTCGACGCCCATGGCGCCTTGCCTACGGATGCATACAAGATTCCGGAACCGTACTTTAGCGAGAACAAGGAATACCTGGACGGTATCGGCGACTCCGTGGCGATTTACTACGACCGTAAAATCCACAAGGACTCTATCCCGACGATGATGTGTATTTTATGGGACGATACCACTACTGTCGAAGATATTGAAACTTTGAGACACAATCCTGTCGCGGAAGGCTTCTCGAACATTCCGAAGGATACCGCCATCTTCTGTAACGCCCTCGTCGGTACGGCCAACATCAACGTGGACTGCTCCAACCCGGTTGAATACAACGGAAAGGGCGGCTATTGCACGAACGTGGCCATGATTGGTGGCGTGACGCTTTCTGAAAAGGTGAAGACTCAGGGTGTGGGTAAGGTCCATTCTTACGCGGTGTTCGAAGATAAGGGACGCCAAGTCAAGCAGGGCTTTATCGGTGCCCTGACTGACCGCATCGCTCCGGTTCCGCTCCGCGCCGAGGTACGTTCCTTGAGAAACGGCGACGAAGTGACCGAGTACGACTCCCTGGTGGTGACCTTCTCTGAACCGGTCAAGCTGCTGACGACGACCAGCAAGAAGAGCGCCCTGGACTTCTACCTGAATTCCGCTGTGGAACTGCCCGAAGACCAGCGCTATACATCTGCTCTTGGCAACTCCTCGTCGGTCGTGACTGCAGAAAGCGATCCTTCGATCGGTACCGAATTCAACGAATCCGAAAACCGTACCGAAGGCCGTGTCAAGTTCATGTACAAGCGTGGTAATGTTTCTCCGCATGTGGGTGACTACCTGCGTATGGGTGGTACCCTTGCCGAAGTGTTCTGGTCCGATGCCGACACGACGCATACCAGCCAGCCTGGCAGCGACACCCTGCGCGCTGTTGCCGATGCAAGCTACGCCTGGAATTCTCCGACGAGCTACGACGAAACCAAGAGAATCCCGTCTCCGTGGATTCCGGTGATTGGCGATGCTGAAATTGACGTGATCGAGAACAAGTTTGCTTCTACGGCAAACGTTGGTGCAGGCGACATGCCCGCCATTACGGTCAATTCTTATCGCACCACCATGACCAAGGCCGAAATCCTTGCCAAGGAAAACGGCAGGCCCGGTCAGCTGGTCAAGGCCGACATGTACGCTTTGTATAACGGCCTCTCTGCCGAAGAAAAGGCTAGCATCGACATCAACGACATGTACTTCTTCTACGAGGTCCAGTACTTCACCAACCTGGGTGGATATGTGGCCAGCAAGAGCCAGAGAATCTATTGTAATGATGCCAAGAACAAGGAACTTTACAACGAAGAATACTTTGGTGGCGCAACCTGTATCGATGCCGGTGGCGACCGCAACTTCTACATCGGCTGGAACATGCGTTCCGACAAGGGCCGTGTGGTGGGTACCGGTGCCTATATCATGAAGCTCAATAGCTATGTGCGCCTGGGTGACGTCGGTAAGGATGCCAAGCAGGAAAGCACGTCTGTGTACGGCGTCAAGAGATCGCCGAAGGAATACACGGGCTGGAAGGCCGACGCGACTTCCGAATCGAAGTAGTCTAGAGTTACTCTTTGAAAGAAAGGGAACGGATGAACTCCGCTCCCTTTTTTTATATTTGCACCATGCGAAAAGTTTTATCTGTACTGTGCTTTTGTGCCTTGGCGTTTGCCGCAGAACCTACGGATCTGGATTCCCTGTTTAGAGGCAAGGAATACAAGCCGGTGTTGAATGCTTCGCTTCGCGACAGCGCTGCAAGTGAATCTGCCGTTCCAGGAAAGGCTTCTGCAAAGGAGTCCAAGTCCGATGGCTACTACATGCTGCAGTTTGAATCGGTCGCGGACTTTGATGCGGCCCAGCGCCGCCGTGCGCAGCTTTCGGCAAGTACGGGCTATGCCGTGCAGGTCGTGTTTGATGCCCCCTTCTACAAGCTCCGTGGCGGTGGCTGGGGAAACAAGAAGGCCGCCGAGGATAAGGCGCGCGAACTTTCGGCTTACAATATCGCAGCCTTTGTCGTGAAGGTGAAATAGCTTACAGGAGTGTTAAAAAAAGCTCGCTGATGCGAGCTTTTTTTGCAAAGGTTCAATTATTCTAGGAGTCCCATGGCAAGCTTGAGGGCGTGTTCGTCCATGCTCTGCGGCATGAGCGCGCGTTCCTCGGGAGCTACAAACGCAAGCTTGCGTTCGAAGTCCGGGCGGGCTTCGCGGTTGCGCGGGGTAAGCTCCTTTGCCTTGAGCGAATAGAAGAAGGGACCCGTTTTTACAAAGCGCTTTTTCTGGAGACCCTGGTTGATGGCGTCGGACAAGGCCTTTTGCAGCATGGGACCTGCCCTGTCTACATGGTGCAGTTCAAGGACTCTCTGCTTGAGCAGCTCTTCGTGGATGGGCGATTCTGAATCGACATAGAACTTGAGCTGCGTGATCAGGGCTTGCACGGGAAGTTCCGCAATGGGCTTGTCGTGTGCGGTGCCTTCGATCTTGGGGTGCTGTACCAGGTAGGGCTCGGTAGTGGGGGCTGCCACCTGGTCAAAGATTTCGGAATCTTCTTCTTCGGCACTTGTTTCGGCAGGGGGCGGAGCGACGCTCTGCTCGATAGCGATCGTTGCTACCAGGTGCCCTAATTCGTCCTTGTTCGCCATGTACCAGAACGGAAGCCACATGTTCATGACCTTCCAGCCCAGCTGCTTTAAAATCATCGGGCGGATGTAGTCGCGGTCTTCGACGGAATCGCGGAAACGCTCGGTGGTGCAGTCGTCTTCGATCAAGGCTAGGTAATGAACCGGGTTGTTCGAGTCGACAATGACGGGCCCCGTAGGAATTCCGCCCTTGGAGAAGTGTTCCTGCACCTGGATGTTTTCTGCCTTCAGTGCCTGGACGACGTCTTCGCGTAGTGGCGAGTACGCCGGTTCAACATCGTGCAACGGGTCGAAATTTTTGGACCCCAGGAAGCTGAGCCAGTCACGGAACAGGGACTGCTTTAGCGATGCAAATTTGTTCTGGTCAGCCTCCGTCGAGAAGACGCGGAGTTCGCTCTTGGCAAGCGTTGCGCACACGGGAATCTTGTGGTCCGTTGCAGAGCCGCCGACACCTTCGGCTTCGAGACAGACAAAGATGACGTCGCGGAACCTATCAATGGCCCTTTCGGGAGTCTTGACAAAGTAACGGATGTCGGGGTTGACTCTTTCGAAGAAGGCGGCCGTGGGTGTTCCTATGGTAAGCTTTGCACGGATGGAGTCTTCGATTTCCTGGCAGGTAGACTGGTGGAAAGCGATGATGCCAAGTGTCTTTTCGGGATGCCGTTCGGCGTGGCGGATGGCCGCCTGTGCAATTGCTTCAATCTTGTCGGGGACGACCTTGAAGGAAATCCCGTTGAAGCGGGCGTTGCTTGGCGGCGGAAGTTGCTTGATGCCCTGGTTGTAGATATGCTCGTTGGCGAAACTCACGATGGACGGTTCGCTGTAGAGTGTCGAGAACCACAGCTCCCTGGTGGGTACACCTTGGCGAAGCGCCGCCGTCAGGATACTTTCCTGGAAGAAGGCACTCCGTGCAACGGAATCTTCCTGGTAGGCATCGGAGGGCTCCCGCTCGTGAATCGGATTGTGCGGGTCACCGACAAGAATCGCCTTCTTTGTCGTAAGCAGAATGGGAAGCGTCTCTGCCATGGAAATGGCGTCGGCGTCCAGGATAATGATAGTGTCGAAAGCCTGCTGGCTTGGAATCCGGAGGGCATCCGCGAGCGAAACCGAGGTGAGGCGTTCGGGGTGTTCTTCGACGGCGGTGTGCAGTTCTTTGAAGTTTGCGTTCATGAACTGGTCCAGGAGAGTGCGGTATTCCTTGCTCTTCTGGGACTTCTGCTTGGGGGACTGCGAAAACAGCGTGGGACAAATCTTGGAGACGACCTGGATCTGTGCGCCCGTCCAGTAGTGGATGATGGCGTTGTAGAAATCCTGGTCTGCGTTTTCCGGGTTCTTGATAAAGTCGACGAGAGCGGTACTGCAGTAGCCCTCCATTTTCTGGAAGAGCGTCGTCAGCTGCAAGTGGATGTCTAAACGGTCCCAGTTTTCGCTCCAAAGCATAATCTTGTCAAGCCACTTTTCGATGCTCAGGCTTTCCAGCGGAGTATCGAGGTCCATGTCCTTGTTGATCTGCTTGATGATGCTCTGGAGTGCAGTGACGGACTTGCATAGACTGTCGAGTTCGGGTTGTAGCGCCTTGAAGTTATGCCACTGTTCCAGCAGCTGCAACAGCAAATCGAGCTTGGGGTTCTTTTGGTGCTTTTCGCGGAAGTTGTAGACGAACTCGATTTTGTCCTTGAGTTCTACCCAGTTGGACGCTTCGTAATGCCAGTCGCGCCCGAGCAGGTGGTAACCTAGGACGGAACTTTCCTTGTAAGCCTTCTTGTTGGCCTGCAGGTCGAGCAGCGTGTCGATGAGGTCAAGTAGCCTTGCGTCGGAGTCAACGATCTTTGGATTGCGAATTACCTTGAGAAGCCTGCGCCGCGATGAACGGTAACGGTCGGAAAGCCCCTTGAGGGTAGTCTTCTGGCTTTCGGCAAAGTCGTCGCGGGCGCTCTGGATATTTTCATCGACGGCGTTATCCGTGTAGATATCGGAGGTCTGCCTGCGGTAGCGCACCCACTTGTCGCCTGCCTCGGGGAGTGCGGTCAGCGTGTCTTTGTAGGCGTTCCAGTTGTGGCTTCTAAGCTGCCAGTCTTCGAACAGGGGTGTATTCTCGTCGAAGTTGTCGCGCATCAGTTCGAGCGTGTCGCTCAGTCCCGAAAGGAAAATTCCCGTAGTGAATAGCCCGGTCGACTCCATGACCTTGATGATGGTTTCGAGTTCCTTGGCTCGGTCTGCGGCAGCCTTGAGCTCTTCGGAAAGCTTGAGCTTGCCTTCGGGGGTGAGGCTTGGAACCTTGACTCCCTGGAATGCCTTGCGGGCGTCGATGCCTTTTTTGTCGAAGTAAAGTTCAAAAAGGGTCTTCAGGTCGTTCTTCAGGGCGGAGAAGTTTTCGAAGGAAAGCTGCGAAACGCCCTGGAATACTGCATCGGGAAATTTTTTCTTGGTGGTGCGGACGTCCCTGAATTCCTTGAGCAAATCCGAAAGCAGGACGTTGCTTGGGGGAATCGGCTTGTTGACGGCGTCGTAGTAGTCCAAGAGGTCCTTGCGCATCGAACGGACCTTTTCTTCGATGGCGCTCCGGTCTGCGTTTGGGAAACTGCGGAACGAAGGTTTCCATGCTTCGGTGAAGGCTCGCTTGGTAACGCATCGCCTGTAGGTGACGAGAACATTTTTCCCCTTGGCGATTTCATCTGCGACGATGTTTGCAACGACCTTCATCTTGGCCGTTCCCGGGAGTGCCTGTATCGCATAGGCGCAGGCGTCCTCGTTTTCGGCGTCGACGGTCACCTTGTTGGTGTGCGAGTCCGTCGTGTAAAGGAAGTGGTGGTCTGCGGGGGAGAATACCTTGTCAAAGTCCTTTTCTTCGAACAGGGATTCCTGCGTCTGGAATCCTTCCTCGCGGAGAAGCGAATCAAGAATGGGGTTGGCGGCCACGGCCTTGTCCGAAAAGTCCTGGCTGTACTTTTTCTTGAGCAGGAGCAGGTCCGTGTTGAAGAACCCAAGGCATAGCCCGTGGCGGGTGAATCGCCAATTGCGTTCGGATGCAATCGCCTTTTCGAAAAGCGAGAAGTAGAGCAGGATATTGAACTTGCCGTTTGCGGTTGCATCTTCGGCGGTGGGCAGCGAGACTTTATCCTTGAGTCGTTCCCTGAGAAGGACGTTCTCGATGGGAAGCCTTTGCGAAAGGGAGAGTGTCTTCTTGGCTGCATCGAAGTCTAGCGGGACAAGAAGGCTTGGCGCAAGTGCGTTGCCGTCCCACTTTAAAAAGCCGAGGAGCAGGTAAAGGTCTGTTTCGTCAAAGTCGGCGAGCTTGCTCTTGAGAACCGCGGTCACCGAGTCGAGCGCGGAAATCTTCTGCTGGGCCGTAAAGTTTGCGCCTACCTGGAAGAACGATTCCAGGGGAAGAGGCCCTTTCGCCTGTTGCCATTTCTCGTAGAAGAGATCCCCCGTCTCGGTCATTAGGGGGGACTGGAGGTCGTTTTTAGTCGAAAAACTGAGCAGACTATCTTTGGAGTCAAAGAGTGCGGCTTCTTGCCGAATTTTAGCGACAATGGCAGATGGAGAAGACATACCCTGAATATACCTATTTTGCCGCTTTCTGGCGGTAAAATCACCTTGAAAAAAGGCCCAAAAGGGGGTTATAATTTTTCGGCGACCAGGGAGATGGCCTGATCCAGCGAAATGGGGGTGATTTCGGGTTGCAATTTCGCCTTGAACAGTACCCTTCCCAGGAGCTGTTCTGCGCTTACGCCCTGTTCCTTGTCCTGCCGGATGCTGTGGGCGTGTTCCCGCTTGGATAGTTTCTTGCCGTTTTCGTCTACGATGAGCGGGTGGTGCAGGTACAGGGGGCGTCTGTAGGCAGGGAGGTCTAGCGAAGAGTCTTTTGCGCAGGAATCTGAAATGATTTCTGAGAGAAGAATTTGCCGGGCTGTCGAAGACAAGATGTCTTCGCCACGCACGATGTGCGTGATGCCTTGGGCGATGTCATCGATACAGACGGCGAATTGGTAGGTCCAGAATCCGTCGCGGTCGCGGATGGGAAAGTCCCCGCACTGCAATTTGGGGTTTTCGTGGAAGGTTCCGAGGCGCTCGTCTTGCCAATTGGTTACTTTGTCTGGAATTGCGATGCGCAGGCTGTGCGGCTCGCTGCAGGGGAGGGTGTGTGTGCGGCACTTGCCCTGGTAAATGACTTCGCCGGTTTCGCTCCGCGGGTTTTCGGCGAGAAGCTGCTTTCTGCTGCAGGTGCAGGGGTAGACGAACCCCTTGGCGGAAAGATTCTCAAAAACCTTCTGGAAAAAATCGAAGTGGCTGCTTTGAATGCTCTGGGTGTCGTACCTGAATCCGAGCCAGGCCAAGTCTTCGTAGATGCTGTCGATGTATTCTTTGCGGGCGCGTCCCTGGTCGTGGTCTTCGATGCGCAAGTGGATTTTAAGGCCCCATTTCTTTGCGGCGGCCCATACGTATAGCGCGGAGAGCAGGTGCCCTTCGTGTAGAAATCCTGTGGGACTCGGAGCAAAGCGGATGATGCCGGACATGTGGGGAAATGTAGAAAATCGTTGAACGCCACCGATGGATTTTTCTATTTTACTTTTAGATGAAGCTTGATTTGAAAATATTCGTTGCGACGGCAGCGCTTGCTGCCGGCACCATGATCGCGTGTTCTGGAGCTCCTGAACCGCAGACGGATTCTACTCTAAAAGATTCCGCGCAAAAGGAAAATGTTGCAGTTCCCGTGGCCGACACCACTGCAAAGGTGGAACCTAAGCAGGCGCAGGCTCCTGCGATTCCCGCCAGCTACAAGGATATCGTTTTTCCGGAATTTCGCTATGTGGCTCCTTATCCCAAGGATTTTCGCGTGGAAATTGCCCCAGGAGTGGTTGGCTACATCGTGAGTGACCGGAGCCTTCCGCTAGTGGATTTGACGGTCTATTTCGACGAGTCCCATGTTCCCCCTGCGTTGAAAGATGAAGCCGCCTCTTCGATGGTCGGTAGCATGATGCGTCGTGGTGGCGGTGGCGGAATCTCGGCGCAGGCACTCGATGATTCCCTGGAATTCATCAGTGCAAGCCTTTCGTCTTCTGTAGGGACTTTTACATCTTCGTTTGAAATTGACTGTCTGTCGAAAGATTTCGTCGGCATGCTTAAGCTTGCGAAGCAGGTGCTGACTGCTCCTGCCTTTGACAAGGAACAGCTCGATATTCTACGCGCGAATTTCATTACGGCCTATGACCGCCGCTACGATACGCCTGCGAAAGTGCTCTCGGCGCTTAGAGCCAAGGTGAACTATGCGCCGAACCCGCGCTTTTGGGATGCTAACGCCGATGAATACAAGAAGGTGTCGGTTGCCGATATCAAACGAGCTGCCGTGGGTGTCTATTCTTCGGATAGCATTATTTTTGCGTTGTCTGGAGACATCGACAAGGATTCCGCAGTTGTGCTACTCAAGGAATTTTTTGCCGAATGGAAGACGGCGGTAAAGGCGCCTGCCCCGAAGTCTGCCAAGCAGGCGAAGACAGAAAAGGCTTTAGAAAGGGCTAAGCCTGAACCGTTAACCTTCTTGCGCAAGCCTGGCATCTATGTTGTGGACAAGGACATTTCGCAAGCGAACATCTCGATGAACCAACCCTTTGTGCGTAGACCCCATGATGATTACTATCCGGCGGCGGTGGCAAGCTTTATCCTTGGGGGAGGAAGCTTTACGAGTCGCTTGATGAACCGGGTGCGCAGCGATGAGGGCCTTGCCTACAGTGTGTATAGCCATGTCGGCAACGATTACCGCGATACGGCCATGACGACAATTGCTCTACAGACTAAGGTAGAATCGGTCAATTTTGCATTGAAGCTTATTCGTGAAGTGGTTCAGGAACTTGCAGAAAACGGCCCTACCGAAGAGGAACTTTTGCAGGCGAAAAAGGCGCTGATAGAAAGCCTGCCGAGCCTGTTCGACAGCCCCGAATCGACTGCGGACATTTTTGCCGTGGGAGAACTTCTGGGCAAGAGTATGGACCATTACCTGGACTATGTGAAGGAAATCAACGCTGTGACCGCAGACCAGGTGAAGGCGATGGTGAAGAAGTATTTCGACATGGACAAGATGACCATATCGATTGTGGCGCCCGCAGCTAAGCTCGACTCGCTCAAGCCGTTTACGCTTGTGCCCCTGGATAGCCTGGAGTTTAGAAACTGATGAAGTCATTGTTGAACATAGCAAAGGTCTTGGTTCTAGCCCTTTTGCTTGGGCAGTTTTTGTATGCAGCACCCGCAGAGCTTGAGCCTGCGACCGATACGCTCGCTCGCCATAGGCTCCTGAAGAAACTGCAAAAGGAAGATGACCTGCGCTCGCTATGTTCCGGACTTAAAGTCTGCATGAACATCGACTATCCGGGCTGCTCTGTGGGCGATAAGCATCCGTGGCCCAAGGTCAAGTACAATGACGAATTCTGCAAGCCCTATAAGGAACTTGCAAGCCGAGGTTACAAGGCAGACCCCAAGGCTCCGATGGTTCCGGAAATTTATGCAAGGCTCGGTCGCCAATACCGTGTCGAGTACATATACAGCGGAACGCTTCCGCTGAACCAGAATGTGATTAGCTACTTGTTCGACAACATGCCGTTTACGGCTCAGCTGATCAATGCGTATTTGGATGAAAACTATACGCTCGAGTACACGCATCCGAGCCGTAGGTTCTTTAACGGTAGCAACGGCCGCAGCCTTTCGGGCGAATTCTATTGGGCCTTGCAGGATAGTGCGGGGCAAAAGCTTGGTATGCGGGATGTGTTCTTTGGCTACGGTCATGCGCAAATTCTAAAGTGGGCGCTGCATGGAACGGCCGTCGCGTATTTGGACATGGATCCGATTCCCGGCAACCAGATTAGGTACAAATTAACTGCCATCGTGTTCCCCGGAAATTCGGTGCTCAATAGCATCATGCAGATGAAAGTGTTCCGTAGTGTGGTGAATACGAAGATAGAGCATATCGTCGACGACATCAAGAAAGCTGCGGGAATGTACTTCGGTGGCAACAAGGAACCGATGCTCAAGAGTGCCTCGCTCAAGTCCGCCGAAAATGTGCAGTATGTGCTGGATTTTGAAGAAGTGGTGAACGGCGCCCACTGGGAATTAGGTGATTTTGAACGCTTGCAGAAGGCTCGTCGTGAAAAGCGTGAGCAGGACATGCAGGCGGTGCCGATTATGGTAAAGGACATTCAGGTTATCAAGGAAAAGAAATGAGTGAAGAAAGAGAATCGATGGAATCCTTGCTTTCGCGCGTGACGGAACGCCGCCGCGAACTTTTGACGTCGGTGGTGGATCGCCGTACCAGACATTTTTGCATGGTGCTTGAAGACCTGTTCGACCCGCACAACATTTCTGCCGTGATTCGCACGGCGGAAGTTTTTGGCCTGCAGGATGTGCACATTATTGAAGAAGACAATGCCTACAGCGTGAACAAGTCCATTCTGAAGGGGTCCTACAAGTGGATGAGCCTGTACCTTTACAAGAAGCGCATGCTCTGCATGGAAAAGCTTCGCGCGAAGGGCTACAAGATCGCCGTTGCAAGCACCAATACTACCAACTCGGTTTTGGATTTGGATTTGAGTCAGCCGACCGCCTTTTACCTGGGAAGCGAATTCCACGGGAACCACCCCGATACGCTTGCTCACGCCGATTACGAGTTCAAGCTTCCGCAGTATGGCATTACGGAATCGATGAACGTGTCGGTGGCCGGTGGCGTACTGATGACCTATCTCGATGTGTTCATGCAGAAGGAAGGTCGCGAAAAGTTCCTGCTCAAGAAGGACGAGCGCGACGCCCTGCTGTGGGATTGGCTCGATCGCCATGTAAACGGCATCGAGAACAATAGCCCGATTGTCCACGTAAATGAATGATGGATAATTGATGATGTCCTTTTCATTGTTCCTTAAATTCTTGTAAAATCGCTGAAAATAGGGCCTAAAGGCCCATTTTCTGTGTAGAGGGGCCTCTGTCGCTTTCAAATAATGCTAGATTGAGAGTCAAATGAAAAAGTATTCGGCTCTTTATTTTTCGGTTGGCCTGGTAGTTATACTGGCCCTGATAATTCTTGTTTTTGGAATCTTCTTTTTGAATGAAAAGGATCCCAGGGAAACGTTCAATACTTACTATTTACGCTTTACCCAGGTAAGCACGCTGGTGCTGGATGACCCCGTGAAAGTAAACGGCGTGAAACTGGGCAAGGTTGAGGCAATCGAACTTGCGGGCCACCGCGTGGTGGTGAAAATTAGGCTTCGTACCGATGTGAAGATCCCGAAGGATTCCGAAATCCGCGTGCAGAACATCGGTATCATGGGTGAACGACAGATCGGCATGATCCTCGGGGATTCTACGAACTATTTTGCGCCGGGCGATACCATTACGGGCCAGTTCGATGCAGGTATTGCCGAAGCTCTTGGTCTTGTGGGCGAAGTCTGTGACTCTACCAAGGTTCTTTTGGAATCGGTCAAGCAGGCACTCAATAGCACCATTGTGAATCCTGAATTTCAGGAACGGTTCAAGACCCTGCTCGTGAAGGCTGAAAAGCTGGAAGACCGTATTCTGGTGATGCTGAATACGACGGATCCGCAGCTCAAGAAGAGCCTGGAAGGCCTGAACCAGGTAACGGTCAAGGTGAATGAGCTGATTGACGGGGTGAAGCCGCCTATTGACAACATGTTTGCAAATACGGAAAAGGTGATGGGCAATGCGGACAAGCTGCTCGGCGAACTCGAACAGGTGACCAACCATTTGGACGAACTGGTCGTAAAGGTTCAGACCAAGATCAGTTCCAAGGACAATACGGTGGGCATTTTGCTGAACGACCGCACACTGCATGATGATTTGGTGAAGACGGTTCATTCGGCTGATAGCCTGGTTCGCATCATTCTTCAAGATGGCCTAGACATCAACGTGGATCTTTTCTGAGGAAAAAATGATAGAGAAAACATTGGTCGTAACAAACAAACTGGGTATTCATGCAAGACCCGCTGGAATGATCGTGGATATCACTGGTCAGGCGAAAAGCGACATATCCATTGTGTTTGAAGGGTCCAAGGCAAATGCCAAGAGCATTTTGAACGTGATGATGCTTGCTATTCCGGCCGGCTCCGAAGTCAAGTTCGAAATTGATGGTGAAGACGAAGAGAGCGTTGCTTCTCAGTTGGAAAGCTTGTTTAATGACCACTTCAACGAAGAACCCTGCTAAGAAGAAAGGATCGGTTAGGACGGAACTGACCGGTGTGCCCGCGTCCCCTGGCTTTGCCATGGGAAGTGTGTTTCCGGTAACTAACCGCAACATTTCGGTCGTTGAAGAGACCTTACCCGAAAGCCGTCTGGCAGACGAAGAACAGCTGTTCTTGAAGGCTGTGAACAAGACGGTCAAGGAAGTCACGCAGATTAAGGAACTTTCTGAAAGCCGCGCAGGGATGAAGGATAGCCTCATCTTTGCAACGCACCTGATGATCTTGCAGGATCCGGGACTGATGAACGGTGTCCTGGACAAGATTCGCACGGAACACAAGAACGCCCGCTGGTCGGTGCATGTGGTTCTCGGTGCCTATATCGACCGGTTTGAGCAGATTGATTCGCCGGCGATGCGCGACAAGGCGGCAGACCTTAGGGACTTGTACAACCGCCTGATGGCGTCGATGGAAGATTCTGGACCGGTACTCGAGGATGTGGCTTTTGAAGATGGAGTCATCTTGGGTGGCCACGAGCTTCTGCCTAGCCTGTTGATGTCGATTAAGCCGGGGCAGGTGTCAGGCCTTGCGATGGACACCGGTGGCCGTACGAGCCATGTGGCGATTCTTGCCCGCTCGCTCCAGATTCCGCTGGTGTCGGGCTTGAGAAATTTTGCGGCCCTTGTGAAGTCGGGCGATACGGTCATCATTGATGGTTCTAGCGGACGGGTTGTGATCAACCCGAACGAAGAGGATATCAAGGAATTCCATACTCGTCAGGAAATTTTTGAACGGCAGCGGCGCGAACTGTTTACCATGCGCCAGCTGGAACCGATGACTCGCGACGGCAAGTACATTACGCTGCATGCAAATATTGAATTGCCGTCGGAATCGGAAAAGGTGACCGACTTTGGTGCAACTGGCATCGGCCTTTACCGTTCGGAATTTTTGTTCTTTAGGAAAGATGCCCCTTCCCAGGATGAACAGCGCGACGCCTACCGCTACATTCTGGAGACGATGTCGCCGTGCCCGGTGACGATTCGTACCCTAGACGCCGGTGGCGATAAGCTGGTGAATGGCATTACGGCGGTGAACGAGTCGAACCCGTTCATGGGTTGGCGTTCCATTCGCGTGTGCCTGGACCGGCAGGATATCTTTTGCACCCAGCTGAAGGCCTTGCTGCTTGCAAATACGAAGGGCAATCTGCGCATTCTGCTCCCGATGATTTCGGGAATGGCGGAACTGCGCCGCGCCAAGGCATGCATTGAAAAGTGCCACAAGGAACTGGAAGCGGAAGGTCACAAGGTCGGCAAGGTGAAGATCGGTGCGATGATCGAAGTCCCTGCCGCGGTGATGATTGTGGACAAACTAGCGAAAGAAGTGGACTTCTTTAGCATTGGCACCAACGACCTGATTCAGTTTACCCTGGCAGTAGACCGTACGAACGAATTGATCACGGATATGTTCCAGCCGCACCATCCGTCTGTGCTCAGCATGATCTACCAGACGGTTCGCGCGGCGCATCGCGAAGGAATACCGGTGGCGGTTTGCGGTGAAATGAGTACGGACCCGATAAGCGTTTTGTTGCTGGTGGGCCTGGGAGTCGACGAACTGTCGATGACTCCGTGGAACGTGATGTCCACCAAGAAGATTATCCGCTCGATCAATTTTGAAGATGTGCGCGATTCGGCGCTCACAGTGCTACAGATGGATGATGCCGAGAGCGTGAATGATTTCATGCACAAGAAGTACGCCCAGACGATTAAGGATTTGGGCATTTCGAGCGTGGTGGGCCAGGTAGAAAACAAGAAATGACGCCTTCGATGAGTAAGTTGACCCTTTTTGTAGTGTTCCTCATTTGTGCGTGGAGCCTTTCCTTTTCGCTGCCTGCCGATTCATTGCCTAAAAAGCAGGCTCTTCCGCAGAACCCGCTGCCGACCGCTGCGACCGATAGCTTGATCGCGACGATGCCGATGGTTCCGCCGGACCCCTATTCGGAACTGGAGCAGATTGCTCCGGCACATTTCCAGGATATGGTGGTTCGCTACGAGCGGCTGAAGGCGATTAGCGAAGATGAAAGACAGCCGAAGGATGTCCGCGCCTTTGCCCGTGCGGCCCAGTTCTTTTACAGGGAACAGTGGGACAGCGCCTATGCCGCCTACGATTCTTTGCAGGGCCGCGATTCCGTGCTGAACGGGGCTGTCGTCTTGCGAATGGCGAAGTCTCTGTTCAAGATTGGAAATTACGCCGAGATGCGCGCCATTTTGCGCAAGAACAAGGACTTGGAACAGGACGCCTCTTTTGACAGGGCCGCATCGCGCCTGCGGATTGAAGCTGCGATGGCCGATTCCACCTTGAGTGACCATGCCCATGCGGATTCCCTGAAGGTCTTTGTAGAAAAGTATCCGAGGTCCGACGACGCGGCGGCGCTCCGTTACCGCTATGCACAGTATTTGGAACAGTTCAAGCAGATGAAGGATGCAAAGCGCATCTATCTGCGGCTCTTGACGAGTTCGTCGGCATACAAGGATTCTGCTTTCATGGCGATCCGCAGGCTCCGCAAGGTGCGTGGCGCCCCCGAGACGCTCGAAGAAAAGGTCGCCTATGCGAAGATGGCCTGCGCCAAGGACAATGCGAACGAATGCCTGGTGTTGCTTGATTCGATAAAGATTCTCGATTCGACGCTGGTTGCTCTTTCGCCGGAAGTCGCCCAGCCGCTGCCCGACGATTCCTTGCAGAAGAGGCTTCCGCCGAGTTCATTGGACATGGCGACCCGCATCAACCTGTGGGAGAAGCGTGCTGTCACCCTGCGCACCCTGAAGCGCGAGGACGAATCGATTCGCCAGTTCCGTTTCTTGCTGGATTCCGTAGAAGCGCGCCCGCTGTGGATGCAGTCGATATTGCGCCTGTACCGCAACAATGCCCTGCGCTACGACAAGGAAATCCGCGAGATGGATGCCGCCTTGCAGGATGCAAGCCAGTACAGCAAGGAAAATGCGAACAACCTTTGGGTGAAGGGCTTTGAGTACGAACAGAAGGAAAAGTACGACAGCGCAATAGTCTGCTACAAGACGCTTTCTCACAAGCGTTTCAAGAACAACATCAAGCGCCAGTGGGCAAAATTCCGCATAGGCTTCATCTACTTCAAGCAGGAAAAATGGGCTGAAGCGGTCCCTGCGCTGATAGATGCAACCAAGGAACCGTTCCTGTGGAGTGGAAGCGGCGCGAGGATGTTCCTGGGCGACGCCTATATGCGCCTAGGTAAGGACTCCTTGGCGCGCGAAGCCTATTTGGATTGCATTAGGGATTTTCCGTTGGCCTACTATGCTCACCGCAGCCGCTTGAAGCTGGAAGGCTACAAGCTGATGGCGAAAAAGGATATTCCGTATGCGCATGGAGTGCAGATGGCCCCGGAGCAGACCCTTGCCTGGGTTCGCGCCTCGCAGAAGGTCGGAAAGCCCGATACAAGCTACAATGCAGAACGCTACAATCGCATTCGCACCTTGTTCCAGTACGGCTTTAGCGACCAGGCCTTTGCGCTCTATGACGAAGCCCGCAAGAAGAACGCGAAGCGCCTTGACTTTCTGTACGAATACGGCAAGCTCTTCTATGAAATGGGCGAGACGGCTGCCGGGTACCGCCTGGCGCGCCAGTTCCAGAACAATATCGATCGACGCCGCCTGATGGCGCCGCCCATCGACGTCTTGCATTTCCTTTACCCGATCCCCTACAGGGACCAGGTCAAGTTCCATTCGTCTGATCGTATAGACCCGTTCTTTGTCTACAGCGTCATGCGCCAGGAATCTATCTTCAACTTTGAAATCATGTCGCCGGCAGGCGCCTGCGGCCTACTGCAGATTATGCCCGCAACTGGCAAGATGCTTGCTGAAAAGGAAGGCCTTGCGAACTTTGAACCGAAGCAGCTCTTTAACGCCTATATGAACATCCGCCTGGGGGTTCGCTACCTGGTGGACTTGAAGGCCGAATACAGCAACGACTACATGTATGTGCTCGGCAACTATAACGCAGGTCCCAAGCCCACCAAGCGCTGGCAGGCGCAGGGAGAAGGCAAGTCCTGGGATATCCGTGCCGAAGAGATCAGCTACTGGGAAACCCGCGACTATGTGAAGCGCGTCATGGGCAACTACTGGATCTACCAGGAAATCTACGACGGAATCTAGCGGATGCTCTTCCTTCTTTTGACGATTGGCCCGGCGTTTCTTTTTGCCTGTGGAAACATCCTCGAGAAGTCGGGGGTGTCGACGGTCGGTAAGCGTACGGGCGGAACTTCGCAGCCCTGGGAATTCTTCAAGGGCGTGATTACGAACAAATTCTGGTGGCTGGGAATCTGCTGTTCCGGCCTTGCTACGCTCGGCTATTACATTGCCATGGCCCGCTACGACCTTTCGCAGGTGCAGCCGATGATGGTCTTGAACCCGGTGCTCACAGCGCTCATGGGCTTCTGCATCTTGAAGGAAGTCCTCACGAAACGCATCGTGGTTGCCATCTGCTTTGTGGTGGCGGGACTCCTGTATTCTGTGGAGAATCTGGGCGAATCGACGGCGGTGCAGAATGTCGGAATGCTCTGGGCGTATGCGGGTGGACTTTCGGCGGTGACGCTGGTGGCCCACTTGTGGGTGAAGGACCGTGAAATGGTCGACTCCTTGATCATGGGCGTTGGCTTTGGACTTTCGGCGGCCTTTTACAAGAGCCTGGCGATGGATTTCGACCTGGATCATATCGAGCTTTCGTCTGTCGCAAACCTGCTGCTTGACTTCAGGACTCTCGGCTACATTGCAACTTATGGCATTGCGTTCCTGTATTCGCAGGTGTCGTTCTCCCGTGGGCGCGCGCTCTTCATCATTCCGTTCAGTGCGGCGGTCGGTGCCGCGGTCCCTACATTGGCGGGAGCCCTGGTGTTTTCGGAAGCATTCCCCATCGGTAAGGCGGTTTCGGTCTCGCTCGTGCTGATCGGCGCCTGCCTCTTTATTGTGCGTCGTCCCCGCCGCAAGAAAGCCCAATAACGCATTTGGGGCGTTACCTACTTTCGAATTAATAATATATATTACCCTTGATGTGTAGGGATGTTTTCATAGGCAGGGCCCTTCTGGCCGTTTTTTTGGTAGCGCTGTTTTCGGCGTGTTCCGATGACAGTTCCAGTTCGTCGAAGGAACCGGAAGCGGATGTTCCGGTAGATTCTACGGAACAGCAAGGGAATGCCATAGAAGAGCATAGGCTTTCCTTTGTGGGTGGCCCCGTGGCGTTTACCGAGGTGGATCCCATTAATGTCGTTTACGAGGACCACGAAGGGGACGATGCCGGCTGGGTGGAACTTTACAATACCTCTGCCGATACGGTTGATTTGTCTGGAATGTACCTGACGGATTCCCAGACGGAACCGTTCAAGTGGAAATTTGGAACGGTCAAGTTAGCCCCGAATTCCTTCTTGGTCGTGTTCATGTCGGGAAAGAACTATCCGGACTACGTGTTGCCTCATGATACGCTCAATATGGTTGGTCCCGGTTGCTGGACCTGGACGGATGCGCAGAGCGACCCGCCGGGGGAGAGCTATGCAGACCCGCTGCCGGGTCAAAAAAAGCTTTGCTTTACCGAAGATGGAAATCGCCATTTTGGAGCCGTGATGCGGCTGGGTGAAAATGAGGAACTGGGCTGGTCTTCGATTTCTGCGTTCGTGGGTACGGGGAGCAGCGACAAGGAAGATGTGCTCGACATTTCGGCGGCGAATGAGATTTTGATGCAGGCCTATATTCCCAAGGATCGTAAGGTGTCGTTCAGGCTTGCGCAGTCCGATATGGACGACTGGAAAGGCTACGAAATCGTGTTTACGGGAACGGGGGATTCCTCGACGGTGTACCGCACTGCGGTTCCGACAGGGACTACCTACCCCGACCTGAAGAACATCTATGGCACGCGAGTCAGTCCCGAATCGAACGAGACGCGGGAAGTGACGCTCAAGGTGTTCAGCTATATTGCGCGGAACCGCGGACACGAACCGCATGCCGGTTTCAAACTTTCGAAGTCGGGGGCAAGCCTGTACTTGGTAAATGCGGACTCGGCAATAGTCGATTCCGTCGCCTACCCGGAATTACCTGTAGGAAAAACCTGGAGCTTTGGAAACCTGGCCGATGGCTCGAACGGGTTCGGCTATGGTGATGCGACTCCCTACGGCTTTGCGATGTCGCTTGTGTCGCCGTCGCGCTCACCCTCGCTTGATACGCTTGCGGAACTGCCTCCATCTGGTTTTTTCGCAGAACCTTTTGTGGTGGCTTTCCCTGAAGAGGCGGCGGTGCGCTGCGAACAGGGGGGCCTTGCTCCGACGGAAAACAGTCCCTTGACGACGGTGTTGCAGGTGGGCTCTACGGTGACGATTCGCTGCGCAAGCTTTGTGGCGGGTGCTCTCCCTGGAGAAGAACTGTCGCGGACCTACGTGTTTGAATCGGCGCCTACTGTCCCGGTGGTGTTTTTGACGGCAGATCCGGGCTCGCTCTTTGACCCCGATACGGGAATCTACGAGGAAGGGAACTTTGCGCAGAGCCGGGAGCCGCATTATGGGGCCAATTACTGGCTCGATAAGGAAATTCCCGTGATGGTTGAACTCATGGAACCGGGTATGAATTCGCCTGCATTTGCGAAAAAAGCTGGACTCAAGATTTTTGGAAATTACAGCCGCCAAAACGATAAGAAGTCCGTGGCGATCACCTTCCGCGAAAAGTATGGCGATAGCAGACTCAAGTACGCCTTGTTCCCCGATTTCCCGGAACTCACCGAGTTCAAGGTGTTCTTGCTTCGGAATAATGGTAGCAATTATGGAAACGACTATATCCGCGACCGCCTTGCAAGTTCCGTTAGCGAAGGGCTTGGAGTCGATTACCAGCGCGGGCGATTCGCAGTGGTGTATTACAATGGCGAATACTACGGCATCCACAGCATCCGCGAACGCTCCACTGAATATTACTTCGAGACGCATTACGGCTTAAATCCTGATGAAATCGACTTGCTCAAGGCGGACAATTCCGTTTCGGCAGGTTCCGCGGTGGACTATGTGGCTCTTATGGACTGGCTCGAGGAGGTGTCGCTTGAAAGCGAAGAGAACTATGCGCATGTAGCATCCCAGATCGATGTCGACAATTTCATCAACTACATGCAGATCGAGATGTATGCGAACAACCGTGACTGGCCAGGCAACAACCTGAAAAAGTGGCGCAGCAACTCTCCGAAGACCTTGTGGAAGTGGTTCCTGTATGACATGGACTTTGGAATGGGAAATAGCTACAGCGACTATACAAACAACATATTCGAATTCGCCGCCGCAGAAGATGGGGAATCTTGGCCGAACGGCCCGGAATACACGCTTCTGTTCAGAAAGCTCTTGGAAAACGGGGGCTTCCGTGCTGCGTTCGTGAACCGTATGGCAGTGCTTTTGCAGATGAACTTTGAAAGTTCTAGGGTGCTTTCCCGTATTGAGCAGATGATGTCGGAAATCGAGGCCGAAATTCCGCGCGACCAGAAGCGTTGGGGACTGAGCGCCTCGAAGATGACGAAACAGCTCAATTCCATCAGGGACTTTGCAAAGGAACGCCCTGGAGTGGTGTATGACGAACTTCGCGAATACTTTGGATTGGGTGGAACGGCTCCCATCAAGTTGTCTGTGAATGGACCTGGGAACATTCTTGTCCATGGCCTTAGACTCGACGCATCTTCGATGACGGTGAATTTCTTTGAAGGCTTCCCGGTGGAGGTTTCTGCCATGCCGTCTGCGGGAGGCGTGTGGGCCGGTTGGAGCGATGGTGTGATGGATGTGACCCGTGTGGTGGTCCCCGGTGAAATACCTGCCCTGACAGCAAACTTTAATTAAGGCGCGAAAAAAAAGGATTTCGTGAACAACTCGTGAACAAAAAATTGTGATGTTAATCTTACAGATCGTCCCTTTTACATTTTTTTGGCTAATATAATGTATACAGAAATGCCGTTTTTTCTAAATTTGAGCCACTATGAGTTACAATACCAAGATTCTTTGCATTGGCGCGGGCTATGTCGGTGGACCCACCATGACTGTTATTGCCGACAAGTGTCCCGATGTAAAAGTGACCGTAGTCGATATTAATCAGGCTCGCATTGACGCCTGGAACAGCGACAATCTTCCGATTTTTGAGCCCGGTCTCGACGACGTGGTGAAACGCGCCCGTGGTCGCAACTTGTTCTTTAGCACAGACATTCCTGCAGCTATCAAGGAAGCGGATATCATTTTCGTTTCGGTGAACACCCCGACAAAGACTTTTGGCCATGGAGCCGGCAAGGCGTCCGACTTGCAGTACTGGGAAAAGACCGCCCGCAACATTCTTGAAATTGCCGACGAAGGCAAGATCATTGTCGAAAAGTCGACGCTCCCTGTGCGTACCGCCGCTGCCATGGAACGGATCTTGAATTCTAACGACAAGGGACTGCACTTCGAGGTGCTGTCCAACCCGGAATTTTTGGCCGAAGGTACCGCCATCAACGACTTGTTCGAACCGGACCGCGTGCTCATCGGATCCCACCAGACGGAATCGGGCCTCGCCGCCTGCCAGAAGCTTGTGGACGTGTATGCCCACTGGGTGCCGCGTGACCGCATCCTCACGACGAACCTGTGGAGTTCCGAACTCACGAAGCTTACCGCGAACGCTTTCCTTGCCCAGCGCATCAGCTCCATCAACTCCATTAGCGCCCTCTGCGAAAAGACCGGCGCCGACGTGGACGAAGTCGCCTACGTGATGGGCAAGGACCGCCGCATCGGATCCAAGTTCCTGAAGGCATCTATCGGCTTTGGCGGATCTTGCTTCAAGAAGGATATTTTGAACCTCGTGTACCTGTGCGGTTACTATGGACTGCCCGAAGTGGCCACCTACTGGGAAAGCGTCGTGAAGATCAACGAGTGGCAGACCCACCGTGTGGTGGACCGCATGCTCGAGACCATGTTCAACACGATAGCTGGGAAGAAGATTGCCGTGTTCGGGTTTGCCTTCAAGGCGAACACCGGCGATACCCGCGAAAGCCCCGCGAACCTCGTGGTGCGCGACTTGCTCGCCGAACATGCACAGCCGGTCGTGACCGACCCGAAGGCCATTCCCGATGCGAAGCGCGACCTGAAGGACGTGCTTGACCAAGTCCAGTTCGAAGAAGACCCGTACAAGGCTGCCGAAGGGGCACACGCCGTGGTCGTCTGCACGGAGTGGAAGTGCTTTGCGGAACTCGACTGGAAACGTATCTATAAGGGCATGGCGAAGCCTGCCTTCGTGTTCGATGGACGCAACATTTTGGATGCCGACGCCCTGAGGAGGATTGGGTTTGAGGTGTCTAGCATCGGTAAGGGGAAAGCGGAGTAATAATGGGTCTCGATTCAAAAACAAAGCAGCCGGTGCCTCTTTCTAAGGCACAGCTGTCTATTTTGAATATTTTTAAGGAAATCAAGCCCTTCCTAGAGAATAATTCTATTCCCTACTACTTGTTGGGCGGTTCCCTTTTGGGTGCTGTTCGTCATAAGGGCTTTATTCCTTGGGACGACGACATCGATATTGGCATTGTACGTGACGACTATGAACGCTTCTTGGCGACGGTTTCCAAGAACCTGCCGGACCACCTGGAGCTGCGCTCCTACCGCGACGAATCCGACCACCACTACTACTTCTCGAGAATTGTTGACACGCGCTACGTGATGAACCGTGAAGGGAGTATCGAATCCAGAAAGGAAAACCTCTGGGTCGACATCTTTCCGCTGGACGGAATGCCGAACAACGCCTTGGTTCGCCGCGTTCACATGTTGAAACTTCTCTTTGTCCGTCTTTGCTATCATATTGCATGCTTTGACAAGGTGAACTTGAAGCGTCCGCACAGGCCCCTGTCGGAACGCATCGTCATTGCCTTCGTCAGACATTTGCATTTTGGCGGTCATCGTGACTACAAGAAGTGGCTTGTCAGACTGGATAATTTGCTTCGCAAGTACAAGGTGCAGGATTCGAACTGGATCGTGAACTTCATGGGACAGTACAAGTTCAAGGAAATGTTCCCGAAGTCCTATTACGGTAAGGGAAAACTCTACACCTTCGAAGACATGGAACTTTTGGGCCCAGAAGATAGCGATGCCGTGTTGAAGCAGATGTATGGCGACTACATGAAGGAACCGGACGACTGCGATAAGAACGTTCACGACGCCTACCTCGATGAACAGAAGGCGTAGTGATGGATGATTCCCTGCGAGCTCTGCAACTGAAGGAACTGGACTTGCTGAAATATTTCCAGCAAGTCTGTAAAGATAATCATATTGAATACTATGCCTTGGGCGGAACACTGCTGGGCGCAGTTCGTCATAAGGGCTTTATTCCTTGGGATGACGATATTGATGTCGGTATTCCGCGCCCGGATTATGAGCGCCTTTGCAAGATTTTGGAAGAAAAATCCGGTACAGGAAAAATAAAGTTCCGCTCCTATAAAAACACTAAAGACTATATTCGTTACTTTGGTCGTATTGAAGACGAAAGTATGAAAATCGTTCGTCATGATAACATCAAGGTCGAAGAGGCTTTTGCCTGGATAGACTTGTTCCCGCTGGATGCCATGCCGAACAATGTCTTGCTGCGTAAGCTGAAGGCTTTTTACGTCCTCTTTTTGCGTGCAATATACCGCTTTTCTTGTTTTGATCGCTTGGTAAATGTGAACAAGAAAGGACGCCCGCTGCACGAAAAAATTCTGGTTTGGGTGGGACTTCATACCCCTATTCAGAAATTCTTTGATACAAAAAGGTGCCTTGAACGCTTGGAACGCACGCTGACGGCGACTCCGTATGAAAAGTCGGACTACCTGGTGAATGCCATGGGCGCCTACAAGTTCCGCGAGATGTTCCATAAGAAGTATTACGGCAAGGGCCGTATGTATCCGTTTGAAGATACCGAAATTTGTGGCCCCGAAGATTATGACTTTGTCTGTACCCAACTGTATGGAGATTACATGACGCCGCCTAGGATGGATGATCGCAATCACCATGGCTTGCAGGCTGTTGAAGAATCCCAGACGGTTGATAACGGCTGAGGAATCCGTGTCTTCTAAGGTAAGCGTCGTCATTCCGGTCTATAATTCCGCAAAATATTTGCGTGAATGTATCGATAGTGTGCTTGCTCAGTCTTTTTCGGACTGGGAAGTTGTTGCTGTCGACGACGGAAGCTCGGATGATTCTCCTGCAATTCTCGATGAATACGCCGCGAAAGATTCCCGCATCAAGGTGATTCACAAAGCGAACGGCGGCGTGTCGGCGGCCCGCAACGACGGCCTTGCCGCGGCTTGCGGCGAATACGTGCTGTTCGTGGATTCGGACGATTTTCTGGACAAAGATGCCTTGCAAGTCTCATACGAGGAAGCCTTGTGTACCGGTGCGGACGTCGTGATTACGGATCACTGGATATGGAAGGATGGTAGGCCTGAAACGGAACATCGTTTTTTTGCGAAGGAATTTGTCTTTACGGATAAGAAGGACGTTTCTTCGGTCCAACGCATGGTCCTGTACAAGGGCTATTCGCCATACCCTAGCGCAAGCTGCAGCTACATGTTCTCGGCTCTTTGGTCTAAGCTGATTCGCCGGGAAATGCTAATGAAAGGGATGTTACGCTTTTCGTCTTCCATGAAATTGTACGAAGACGGACTCTTTGCGTTGCAGGTTTTCCATGAGGCGAAAGTTGTTGCCTATAAACAGGTACTAACCTATCATTACAGAATCCTGCCTAATTCTCTTTGCCATATTAATGAAGACCGCTTAGTCGAGGACTGCGGAAAAATTGCGTTCCATGTGAAAGAGTTCATGTCCGCTAGTGGTGATATTGAAATTCTGCAAGATGCCTATTATGCGCGTATCTTATTTCTTTTAAAAAAGATGGCTTTGCGCGGATTCTTTTTTAAGGGGAGCGAAAAAAGTTTTTGGACAAGGTATAGAGCGTATGGAAAATTGCTTAAGTCAAGTCCGTATGCTGAATCGATTGTCGCTGTTCCGAAACTCAGGCTCGTTGGCAATGAGAAAAAGTTTTGCTGGCTGCTGAAATTCCGCCTGAACTTCCTGATCGCACTAATGTATGAAATCAGGGCTCGTCTGCTTCGGTAGCCGGGGGCGAATCTCCGTCTTCTTCTAGTAGCTGCCGTTGCTTGATGTAGCCGAGCTGAACGCCCGTAAATAGGAACAGGAAAGAAGAACTGTTCCCGATAACTCCCGATAGGGTTAAAAACGCTGTGCCGGCAAAAATTAGCGCAAAGCCGCCCTTGGTTTCGAGATACTTCTTCTTGTTCTTGAAGAAAATACAGAATATCCATAGCAGCAGTAGGTAGTATGTAAGTAGACCGACTGCTCCGCGGTCAATCAGGAGCGTGAAGACGATGGATTCCAAGCCGCCCATGTCCTGTCCACTGCTATCTTCGGCGCGTTTTTCGCCCTTGTCGTTTTCTTCAAGAATGTAGTTGGCTGTGTACTTGTTTCCGTTTCCTAGAATAGGCGAGTTTTCAATCGCCAAGACCGAAAAGATAAGTTGCTGGGTTCTGAAGTCTAGAGACGATCCTCGCCCTTGACCGCCCTGCTGGAAGTTGGCTAGCAGGAAGGCCATTATTGCGGAAAAGGAGATCGCTATCAGTCCGAAAACGGCAATTTTGGCAAGGATGCTAAACCGGTCGATGATGTAAATCGCAGCCCCGAAGATGGTGCATACTAGAGCGGTTCTCGAACCGCTTACGACAATGCAGACGAAAAGGAGGGAGAGTAGGAGCAAAAGCTTCGATCTGGCGATGACCTGTTGGTGGATTTGAGGAAGGTAGAATAGAAATAGGCTCATGAGCAATGTGCCGAAGGCTGTCGGGTGCTTTGTCGTAAAGCATGTCCTGGTGCGCCAGCTTTGGCCGAGTCCCACGTCCCCGTTCAGGTCGTATAGCCCTTCGTAGAGGGGGAAAGCTGAATTGATGATTTTATAGGGATAGTTGGCGTTGAGGAGGCCTTCGATGATTCCGAAAATGCAGATTGCGATAACGATGGGGAAGAACTTTTTAGCAAAAGAGCTTATGTCGATGTTCTTGCCGCTGATATAGGCCGCCATGATGTAGCCGAAGGTATCGATACAATCGCGGACTCCGTAATACATGTCCTTTGAGGCTATCCCCGAATTGAAGAACGCCGTGGCTGTATAGCTGAATAGGATTAGGGTAATGGGGATAGATAGGGGATTCTTGAATAGGGAATCGTTAAAATTACGCCGGTCTTTCCAGTATTCAAGAAAGAGGAACGTGTACAGCAGGATGTGCTGGGGTGAAATAGAGGGGTTCTTGGTGAAGAGTGCGGTTGTTGGAAATAGGATGGTTCCGACAACCAGGACAAGGAATCGGTTTTCGGAATTCTCGTATATCATGACCAAAAGAAGGCCAAAGAATGCGAGCAAGACGAGGATTCCCATACGAGTTCCTAAAAGCTATTTCTTTAGGTATTGTTTAATATCCGTAGTGCTTACGCCAGGCGTTCTAGGCAGGTAGATGACATCACAATAATCTTTGAGAAAATCGAATTTTCCTTTCCAGTCATCACCCATGACGAATAGGTCGCAGTGGTTGTCAAGGACATCGGTAACTTTCTGCTCCCAGTTGTCTTCGCGGATAACTCGAGTAACGCAACCGAGTGCATCGACTATTTCGGCTCTTTCCTCGAAGGGGATGACGCAGGTCTTTCCTTTGATGGCATTAAATTCATCGGAGGATACTGCGACATACAGCTCGTCGGCCAAATCGGCTATCCTTTTCAGTAGACGTAAATGTCCAATATGAAAAAGATCGAAAGTCCCGTACGTTATCGCTCGCTTATATTTTTTCATATTCTGAAATATAGAAATTGTTTACGGCTGACTCGCTGCGGGCAATTCAAATACCATCATAATAGGCGAATGGTCGGAGGGGTAACGGTAACTTTCCCCGTCAAAATACATTTCGTTGAGGACTCCATAACGGTATACGGGGATGCGGGAATCCACGAAGACATGGTCTAGGTCCCATTTGCTGTTCCGATAGGGGTCAAAGTAGTTGTAGCTTTTCTTTACGATATGGGTGAACTGGGCCACATCCTTTGCATCTTTGATGCCTGGTATCGACATGAGGATTTCGTAGGGGACGGATCCCTCGACGGAGTTGAAGTCTCCGGCGGCGATATAAGGGGTGTTTGCTGCTATGGAAGGGATCCATTGGTACATGACCTTGGCGCCTTCGGTTCTGGCCGTCTTTCCGTGGTAATCGAAGTGCGTGTTGAATACGAAGAACTGGGTGCTGTCTTTTTGCAATTTTGCCCAAAGGCAGAAACGGTTGTGCTTCGAATCCCAACTTTTGCTTTTCTTTTCGGGTGTTTCGGATAGGTAGAACTTGCCCTTGTCCAAAAGCTTGAACATATCCTTCTTGATAAGAATAGGATTATGTTCCGTAGAGTCAATTTCGATGAATACGTAGTCGTTCAAGAGAGGAGCGAGGTCGTCGCGTTTAGAGGCGGAACCTTCCTGCATGGCGACGATGTCGAAATCGTAGAACCGGATGACATTGGCGATGGGCTCGAACCTTTTTTTCCAGGCGTTTCCATTTTCGATGTCGGATTCGCTTTGCCACCGGATATTCCATGATGCAAAGGAAATCTTTTCCACCTTCTGCGCGTAACTTGTTCCGACCTCAACAAGAAGCAGACAGCCCAAAAGGAATGCGGAGAAATGTTTCATAAGAGAACCCTAGCCAAAGTTTTTTTCTAGAAGGTCCATGATGTTTTCGGCGAAGCTTTTGCCCTGCGGAATCTTTAGATATTTGCGGTACATTTCCTGACGGATGCTTTTTTTGAAATCTTCGCCATTTTTTCCCGAGACCATCTGCAGAAATTCTTCGACGCTAAAATCCTTCTGCGTGTAGTTCGCGTTCATTGCGGCCTTGCCAAAATTGCAGAGGATGTTGTTACGCTCGTTGCCGATATAGAGAACGGGCTTGTCTACAAATAGGTATTCTACCGTAAACGAGCCACAATCGTGGATGAGCGCATCCGATGTCTTGAACAGGTCGATGTAGTCTCCATCGACAAGGAATGTGTTGTCTGCCTTGTTCCATTCGGCGTAGTAGGCGTCGGAACGATCCTTTCCCCAGTCGGGATGCTTGTAGAGATGTTCTTTCAGATGCGGATGAGGCTTGAAGGCGAATTGGCAGTCGGGGCGGCTCTTGGCCAGCTGAAGCATCGTGTCTGCAAATTTCAGGAAGGTGCCGCAATCTGCGAGGTCGTCGCTGAGAATGGAATGATGGACTCCCCATACAATCCGTTTCAGGCTTTTGTCTTTGATTTTCCAGGGGTCGTTTTTGGCGGGGGTTGCAAACTTGTCGGCGAGGGGATACCCTACGACCTCTACGTTTCGGCCCTTGTTAAAAGCGAGTTCCTCTGCATTTTTGCGGTGGAGCTCTGATGGATAGAAAAGTTTCCAGGCGAGGTTGTGTACCTGGGCGTCGTAGGCCCACTTGTAGTTTGATATGAAAAACGCGTAGGGAACGTAACAGATGAGCGCCTTTGTAAAGTTGTAGGCGCGCATGTTTTCCATGACGCTGTTCTTGTAGGGCTGAGCGTAAAAAAGAATGTCCGGTTCAAAGTCCTTGAGACTTTCCTGAAATGGGAATCCTCTTTCGTTGCAATAGGTTTCAATCTTTTGCCGGTGCATTTCCTGAATTTCGGGAGCGTCTATGGGTCTTGCGGTAAAGATGACTCTGGGATTGTAGCGGCGATCCTGCCGCATGAACGCGAAAAGCTCATCATATTTCCAGAAGGAAACCGACATGGCGAGAAACGCCACATTGATGCGTTCCCCGCGACCGAGCTTTTGTCGGATATTTTCGATAACCTTGCGTTCGCGTTTTTCCTTGCCACAGAGAAGAACGCGGTCCTTGATGCGGAGCGTGTTTTGGAGGTCCCGAAGAGGTGCCGGCAAAAGATGGTAGATTCTTTTGACAAATGGATTCATGACTAGTCCTCAGGAGTAAGCAAGTCCTTGTCTAGGATGTATTCCCAGACATGCGCAGCTATTCGAGCCTGTTGCAACAGGGCGGAATCGGCCGCATTCGGTGGCAGAAAATCTTCGCCAATGAATCCCTTGACAATCTGGGTCGTGTCCCAATCTGGAACCTTGTGGCTTTTGAGAACCACAAATCCGTTGTCGTTCATGTTGCCGTAAATGTGCCTGTCGGCAAGGCGGACGGCAAAATCGGTTTGAGTGAAGGAGATTACGGGGGCGGGGGCGAGAGAATCACGATTGACCGAAAGAATATCCTTGCCTACGAAGTGGTTTGATGCTTCGATAGAAAGGAGGCCGAGGAGCGTTGGTGCAAGGTCCGCGTGGGAAACGGTCTTGGTGTCAATGGAGTCAACCGGAATATTGGGGCCTGCAAAAATCATGTTGGTCCAGGTTCTTCCACTGTGAGCCAGACCTACGGAGCTGTTGCGTTCCTTTTGGAGCCCGATTGCAAAGGAATGGTCCCCCGTGAGAACGATAATTGTGTTTTCGGCGCGTGGATCCTTCTTGATGGTCTCAAGAACCATGCCTACCGCACTGTCCATATAGGCGGCCAGGTGCTCGTAGCGGTCGTCATGGTACTTCGGCATCGGTCCCATGCCCTCGGGATACGTGAACGGGGAATGCGTCGTGGTGCTCATCCAGTCGATGAAAACGGGCCGATCCTTGGGACGATTTTCGTATACCGTCGCGAAGCGCTTTGCCAAGGGAACATCATGGTTGATGTCGAGGTGGAAATCCGTCGAGTCGAACCATTGCTCGAATAGTGGCGTGAAGTTGTCGAAATTGGGATTTGCGGCAGGAATGACGATTCTGTAGTAACCTGCGTCCCCAAGAATTTCGGGAAGAGCCCTTGTTTTGACATGGTACCCTGCGGAATATTTTTCGGGATGGCTCCAGACGCCCTGCATCATGCCGTTCAGCCCTTCCGTAGAAGGCCAGCCGACGCTGTAGGTGTAGGGAAAGAAGATGCCGCGCTTGGACAGCTTGCAGATGTTCTTCAGTAGGGCGCAGGATTTTGGAACGCGGACATCGCCGACCCAGCCTCGCAGCGATTCAATGGTGAGGACGATGATGTCTGGCTTTTCAGATAGGGGACGGTTCTGAAAAGCCTTCAGGGATGAATCGCTAAATGTCTTGTAGAATGGGTATTGCGCATCGGGATTGCCACCGAGAAAACGGATGCCGTCTTCGTAATGGTCCGGTTTTTCGCTGTGGGTAAAGTCGTAGCTGATTTCATTGAAGACATGTACATAGAAGGGCCTGATGCGTTCGCGGCGCTGCCTTTCTTTTAGGGGGATATAATAGGCGTAGCTGATGCAGAGAATTCCGAGCAACAGGAGGGGAAGTGCGACAATTTTCTTTTGCGGAAACTTGTCCTTAAACTTTATGATGACGAACACGCCTGCGGCGATTGCTGCCAGAGTGAGCAGAACATCTAGTCCAAAGGATAGCAGCCCGCCCTTGATGATGTTTACTAGCATGTGCGGATCGCTGGATGCGTCCATGTATGTTGCGAAGTAACCGAGGGTAAATCGTTGGTTGAGCCAACGGAGTGTCTCGTTGTCGCATAGAGTGCAGAATATGTAAAGAGTTGAAAAGCCTGTATAAAGGGCGGGAAATAGAGCCTTAGGAGCTTTCTTGAACAGTATGGCGGCAAGGGAAAAAAGTGCACCTGCAATGGCGAGCGTTCCTGCATCGGCAGCGATTGTTCTGACGATAAAGGTTAAGACACCTGATTCCGCTAGGACGCTTCCGTTTGGTGTTGGTAAAAAGTACAGCAGGAGAATGGCTACGAAACGGATTGCTACAAAGATTGAAAATAATATGGGCATGCTTGCTCCGTATTAACCTAGCTTCTTTCTGACCTTTTGAATCAGCTCTTTTGTATACTTCCGTTCGTTGCTGTCCAGTACGAAAATATAAAAGCCGCAAACGAGAAGCGCAGTTGAAATAATTGAACAGATAATCAGATTCAAGAACGGTTCGACCTGGATTAATTCTTGAACGCGATGGACGATGACGCCGACAATCAGAGTGAGAGGAACGAAACGGAGTATGGAAGATCTGCAGAAATGCCAAATATTCATACCCGTGTACTTGTGGGCGAAATAGACGCGCACGACAACGACCAGGATGTCCGAAAGAACTATCCCGAAGAAGACGGCCCAGGGTTCCATGCCGACTTTCAGGCAAATGTAGGCGATGGGGAAAACGATGATGTTGAGGACGCTCAAAATGAGACGGTAGTTCCTAATTTTGCCAACTCCGTCTATCAAGAAATTCAATCCTCTCGCAGTCATGATGACTAGCTGTGTTGCCAGGACAAGCTGGCAGAAGATGACTGAGTATTCGGGGACTTTGCCGAGCCAGAACCGTAATATGTATTCGCAATCGATTATTAGGGGTAACGATAAGATTGCCATCAGGATATACGAGAACTTGCAGACCGTTGTGGATAGCTGAACGCTTTTATCGATATTTCCGTCGCCGATATTGCGCATCACTTGGGGATTAGATGCCTTGAACAGCATTTCGGCAAAGAGGCTGATGCTATGACGGACTTGGGTTGCGATGCCGTAGGAGGCGTTGACGACGGTTCCGAAGAAAAGGTTCAGTATGACGGGAATACCATCTCCCTTGGCGATGTGGCTTACGATTTCGATGGTAATCCAGCTGGAGTACGAAAGCATTTCCTTCATCAAGCTCCAGTCAATAATCTGGAAATTGAGCTTACTTTCCTTGTATTTGCGTCTGCTGTAGATTCGTTTGATGGTTCTGCAGAATACAGTCATCAACGCCATGCAGAGGCCGTAAGTGGCGAGTCTGTCTACCGGAGTGTAGAAAAGTAGGACCGCGATGACCAATTTGAAAATGGATTCCAGAACGCTGAACAACGAGAATATGAACATGTTCTCCTTGGCGTTCATGATGGCATCGTATGGAACGGCGATGACGGTGAAGAAGGTGCTTGCGACGGTACAGTGGAAGACGAATTTTGCCATGGGAATTCGGTCTTCTGCGATGTTCAGGAATCCGTCAAAAAGAAATACTCCTGCGATTTCGAGAATGAGGACGAAGGCAAGCCCGATAAAGACATGGAGAAGAAGCGCCGTGTTGAAAACGCGTGCGACTTGTTCCGGTCCCTTGCCCTGGTTGTAGGAAAGAAATCGCTGGGTGGCCGTGCTCATCGCCTTGTTCAAGAAGGAAAGAGCTCCGATGACCCCGCCGACGATTGCGAAAATACCGAAGTCATTTGTTCCGAGGGCTTTGAGGATGAGGCGCGTCGAGAAAAGCGCGATGCCCATGTTCAAGAACATCTTGCCGTATAGTATGCCGGTATTGACAACGATTCTCGATGAATTCTTCATGGATTAGCTCTCCATCCAGACTTCAATTTGTTCAACGGCCTTGTCCGTGGAGATGCCGGTTTCGTGTAGACCGACATCGTGGATGAATTTCGATAATTCCTGCTGGAAATTTTCTTTGTCAAAGTCCGCAATTTTTTTGCAGAGAGAATCGTTGCTTTCTGCGAGAGGAAATGGCAGGGAATGAAGATCGAAATAGACATCGCGATCTTTTTGGTAATCGGCGAGATCCGTTGCGAATAGGAACGTAGGACGCTTGAGAATTGCAAAATCGAAAATGCAGCTGGAGTAGTCCGAAATGAGACAATCGCTTTCGACAAGAAGGTCTTGCATGTCCGGATACGAGGTCGCATCTAGGACATCGTCCGAATACTCGATAGGCGGAGTCTTTTGCATGACGACGGGATGCAGGCGAATCAAGATCTTCCAATCGCACTGAGTCTTCTTTCGCAAAGCGGACTGTAGGGCGCTCGTGTCCAGGGAATAGCAGTCCATTCTTTCGTCGGCGCGGAACGTAGGGGCGTACAGAAGGATTTTTGTACTTGTGGGGATGTTGAATGCCTTGCGGATTTTGCCCGAGGATTCTCCCTTTACCAGCCTGTCGTTGCGGGGAAGTCCATATTCTAGAAATTCGCCGTTAAACCAGAATGCACGCCGGTATAGCTTGGAACACCAGTCGCTATTTGAAAGGAATATGTCCGCCATTTTGGAATTGTTGCGGACTCGGTCTAGGTATGGTTTGTCTAGGGCATCGGTGGCGTCGCCCTCGACTTTTTTCAGGCCGATCCCTCCATGCCATGTTTCCATGTAAAATTGACGGCGACGTTTGCGGGTAAAGGCGAATTTAGTGTGGCTGTCTACCCAGACCTTGGCGGTTGCCAATTCATAGATCATTTTGATCGAATGTTCGCCGAAGTTTACGCTGCGGGTGCCGATGGGAGGGGCGGGTTTGTACTTGGGGTGCGTCAACCAGACAATGTCCCAGTCAGGGTGCTTTTCCCGAATGGCGTCGCTAATGGTCCGGGGACTGTCTCCGCATCGTTTTCCACTGAAGTTGCAGAAGACAATTTTATTCTTTCGAACAGGGTAAATTCGAAATGCGTAGAACAGAAAGGTCTTGAACCAGTTTTGTTTTCTTAAAAGTCTAAGAAGGCTCACGACTGTTTCTCGCATTGAATTTTGGCCGCAATGATGTCTGCCACGCGATTTGAAGCTTGACCGTCATCCTGAAGCTGGTGTTCGTCAAAGAATGCGTTCACCTTCTGGATGTAGGTGTCCTGGTCAAATTGCAGAATGTTTTTCTCGAGGTCGTCGTTGTTCAGTGAACAGGAGAAGGGCAACTGGAACGGGTCGAAAAGAAGTCCGCGCTCGTTGACATAGGAATCGATATCTGGAGCGAACATGAAGGTTGGCTTTCGCTGAATCAAGAAATCGAATTGGCAACTGGAATAGTCCGTGATCATGACATCGGCTGCGGCAAGCAGTTCCTGAATGTCCGGGTAATGCGTGGCGTTGACAATCGTTTCGTTGAAGGTCATCTTTCCTTCGCAAGCCTTTGCTGCCCAGGGATGCAGTCGCAATAGGCATATCCATTCTCCGCCAAATTTCTGGGAGAGGACACCGAGAGTCCGCTTGATGTTTAGACTAGATGAATCCCAGAGACCGGAGTCTTTACGGAACGTGGGGGCGAAAAAGAAAATCTTTTTTGCGGAATCGATATGGTAAAAATCGCGGACCTTTTGGATTATGGCCTGGTCTGGAACGGCCATGGGGTCGTTGCGCGGATACCCAATTTCGGCAATGGGGCCATCGTACCAGAAGGCACGCTTATACACGCCCGTGCAGAAACGGCTGTTCGAAATCATGACATCGATCATTGGTGAATCATGATGAGCGACTTGCACCGATTCGGGAGTGATCTTGTCGGCGGCGTCGCCCTCGCACTTCTTGATCCCGATGGCACCGTGCCAGGTCTGGACATAGAATTGCCCTTTTCGTTTCAACGCTGTCTTGCGACAACGGACGTTCTGAACCCAGACCTTAGAGGTAACTCGTTCAAAAATGGCCTGAGGGGAATCAAAGTTTACGATGCGGACAAAGTCGGGAAAACCGATTCTGGAGTCTTTCCGAACTTCCCACACAAGGTCATATTCCGGATGTCTCTTGTGAAGCGCTTCGCAGATGTACTTGGGATTACATCCGTAAGGGCGTCCGAAATAGTTGCAGAAAAAGATTTTATTCCGCTTTATCGGAAATATCCGAAAGAGACGATAGCAACTGGCCTTGACGAAGTCTTTTAGGGACATGTCGAATCCTTACTCGATAGCATGCTCTGCATCATGCGGCGGTAGGTTTCTTCAAGGCTGACGGTCGGTTTCCAACCGAGGGCCTGCATCTTGGCGGAACTCAGGTGGAGTTCCGTGTCAGGGGCGTAGCCGTAGGTCAGGGCGCTTTCGGGAATGTCGAAGACGACCTTGATCTTTCCGCCGGCGATACGGGTCGCGACCATTTCTGCCATGTCCTTGATGCGGACGTTCGAAGCTTCGTTCGAAATGGTGTAGGCTTCACCCTGGTTGCCCTTGGAAAGCAGCATCAGCAGGGCCGTTACGGTATCGCGGGTGTAGCAGTAGTTGCCCCACGAAAGTCCCTTTGTATGGAGTACGATGTCGTGGCCTTCGATCGCCGCTTTTGCGAATTGTGCAAATACGCGGTTTTCGGTATATGTTATGCCTGCACCGAACGTTTGCGAAAGCCTTGCGACCTTTACAGGAACTCCGTATTCCGAGGCGTAGGCGGTACATAGGCATTCTGCCATGCGCTTGCCTTCGGGGTAACAGCTGCGCGGATTCGAAAGGTCGATAAGGCCAAGATCTTTTTCAGTTGCCTTTTTGTCCGACGGTGGAACGACTCCGAATGCTTCCATTGAGGAAAGGTATACGACGCCCTTTGATTTTTTCCGCAGGGCGAGTTCCAGAACGTTCCGGGTCCCGTTCAGGGTCGTGTGGATAACCTCGACCGGTTTTGTGACGAATTCCTTGGAAGCGGTAGCGCTTGCCGTGTGGATGATGTAGTCTACTTTGCTCTCGGTATCGATAGCGTGTGCAATGTCCCCGACAACGAATTCAAGTTCCTTGCGGTCGGCGATGTCTGCGTAGATTTTCTTGGCCTTTTCGAGGTTGCGCACGCAGGCGATGATCTTGATGTTGGAATGGAACAGTCGATTACGGCAGGCGAGAGACTTGATCAGTTGCGAACCGACGAGACCTGTAGCGCCGGTGACTAGAATGGAACAGTTCTCTAGCGATTCCCAGGGAATCGAAGCGGAGTTTGCGACGAATTCCAGGTCTTCCTGCAAAATGGGATCGTTCTTGCATTCAATCATGGTATACCTGAATTAAAGACCGAAAATCTGCGAGTTTTCTCGAGCCTCGTAAATGGCACGGAACAGGTAGAAATCCATCGGGGTCGTAATCTTGATGTTTTCGACCGGACCGTCTACGGTGAATAGGGAATGACCATAGTGTTTCATGAGGCTTGCCGAATCAATCATGTCGTGGATCCCCTCGGCGATTGCCTTGTGGTGGGCGTCCATGATTTCTTTTAGAATAAAACTTTGCGGTGCCCGGGCCAGGAAGCACTGCTTGCGATCCGTAATCTTGGTAATTTCGTTCTTGCAGTCTGCGGCGACAATGGTCTCGATTGCCGGAGTGACCGTGATGGCCGAACCGCATTCGCGTACTTTCGCGATATTGTCCGAAATGAGCTTGTCGTTGATTAGCGGGCGTACTCCATCGTGGATCAAAACAACGCTGTCTTCGGGGCAGTCCTTGACGATGGCTTCAAGCCCGTTACGGATTGAGTCTTGCCCGGTTTCGCCACCGGGGACAATCCAGCGAACCTTCTTGATGAAGTTTCGTTCAAGAATTTCCTTGAGATACTCGATCCAGCTTTCGATACATACGACGCAGATGGCGTCTATTTCGGGATGGTTCTCGAAGTTTTCTAGGGTGTGTACGATAATGGCTTTCCCGTTGAGTTCGAGAAATTGCTTGGGCCTAGATTTTGTATTCATGCGGGTGCCCGTTCCGCCAGCAAAAATCAATGCAATATTCATAAGGAATCCTATCCCAAATATAACTATTGGTTGCCGTCAATCCAATCTATTCGTTCGCGAATCCAGTTTTCAAGAGCCTTTACAGCATCTTCGTAATTGTCATAGGCTTCAATGAATGGCCATTCGGAGTCGTTTCCCAAAACGGGCCATCGCTTGAATTCGTTTTTCATGGCTTTTGAAAGGTCTTCTTTTTTCTGCTCAAGCATTTCCGGCAAGTCTTTGAATTGGTCGCGATTTGTCATCCAGTAGTCCTTGACCATGGTTTGGAATTGCTTATTCTTGAATAGGAAGCGGTACCAGCCATATTTTTTGACATACCAATGATCGGGAGCAATGATTCCATTGCTCGAAATTCCGTAGGCAATGTCGAAATCCCATACGGGCCCCATTTGCATGGGTGTATCTTTCAGCCAAGTGATATACTGGCTTCGTCTAAAGGCCCCGTCTATGTTAAGCGAAAATTCCTGAATCCAGTAGTAGCGAATGAGGTCATTTAGGTCAATCCACTTGCTAATAGAATCGATGTTGTAGACATATTTACTTTGTAGAAAAGTCTCAAATGCGTTGATGTGCTCGATAAGGGTTTTGGTCAATTCTTCTGAGGGATGTTTGGGGTAGCGAATGTCGTAAATATAACCGAGGTTGGAGGTAATCAGGTTCCCATCGGTTGCTGTTTCGGATGTCTTTTCGAAAAAGTAGCTGTAATCGGATTCTGGAAGGCGAATCCGCTTTTTGGCAACCTTTGGATGTTCTGCCAGTTGGTAGACACCTAGATATTTCCGGTTTAGAAAAACCTCGACAAACTGGGTGCGGACTGCGTATTCGTCGCCGAGAGATTTTGCTAGCTGGTAGGTGATGTAGTTGCGCAGGAAACTTTTGTCACGATGATTCGAGATGAGGTCCCATTCCCTGTCCTTGGGCATTCCGAGCATAGAGACCTTTTCGTCCAGCTTAATCTTGTAGCCGTACTTCGTCATCACGAAACTGGAGTTGCCTCGCCCTCTTAGGGTCAAATCCATGATTTCGCTTTCGGGTGCGTTCTTGCCGTAAATTTGCAGTTTGGCAGGAATGCTCGTTTCTTTGTCTTGAATCTGGGTAAAACCCTCGGTCTCGATGACCAATCTTGGCAACTCGGCATAAGGAAATTCCGAATCGTCTAACGGCAAGCAGTCTGGTGCGCTATCGGTCCCGTTCCATACGCAGGAACAGCACAATAGGCTCGCTATGAGGAAGACCACGAAACGAAACATGATTTAAATTTAGTTAGTTTTTCTAAATTTGTGATGTCCTGATATGCTTTTGTATCAATCCAACGCACGATGGCTTATAGCCCTTTTGTTTCTGATGGTTCCTCTGTCTGCGCGCGAATCAGTTTTGCCTATTCGCATTCCCGAATCATCGGTGACCGTTGGCTTGCTTGGCGAACTCCGTGACGATGTGTACAGCGCCGACTTGAACTTGGCGGGGGAGTACGCTCCTTGCAACTGTTTTAGTGTCTATGGTGATTTTTCGTATCGCTTGGCAAGCTACGAGTGGGACGTCACGCTGCACGATCAGCGACACGAAGCTTTGGATCTGCGCGTAAATGGCCTCAACGAATCGTATATGGGGGTAAAGCTTGTTCCGTATACATTCTTTGGTGTCGATGTCAGCTGGAGGCTTCCGCCGCGCGAAGGCTCCCGTGTCAATCTCTACCATCGGCTGGGGGTATCCCCGTTTGGTCTCTATGAGTTTTCCCGCAACATGACGCTCGGCGCATCCATAGAATACTTTACCTATCTTGAAAAACAGAATTTTCAGCAGGGCGATGAAATGGGCGCAAAGGGCTCCATTTCGTGGAAGTTTCTCTGGGACCGCGATGATTATTCGGGGTGGAAGTTCGACTATGTTTTCCTGTATCGCTTTCGCATCCAGGAATCAGAAAACCTGAACATGGAGCGTCCCTATCGCAAGATGGATGACCTGTATCGCGGCTTCAGGATGCGTGTTGACGCGGCCCGCTACTTTGCGCTGTACGGAAATTCGCTGGGCGTCTCGCTATTTTACGAGATGAACCGCGGCAATCTCTTTGGAATGGAAACGGGGCATACTCTGGGGTTATATGCAAAGTTCATGTTCCTATAAAGCGATCCTGATAGGCTCTGGCACCATGGGAGGCAGGCACAAGCGCCTGTTCGAAGAAGATGGGGTCGAATTTATCGGGGTCGCAGACACCGCAGGCGAGGCTAGCGCCCTGTTCGAACAGATTTTGGCTGGCAAGCTTGCACCGGATTTCGCTGTCATTGCATCTCCTGCGATAACGCATGAGGAATATGTCCAAAGGTGCATCGAAATGATGCTCCCCGTGCTCGTCGAAAAGCCGGTATCGATTTCGTTCGAAAAGGCAGAAGAATTCCAGCGCCTTGCCCTGGAACAAAACGCATTTGTTTTTGTCGGCCACTCGGAACGCTACAACCCGGCAATCGAAGAATTTACGAAAACTGATTTTTTCAGGGAAATGCAGGACTATTTCAAATCCTGGTTTCTCCAGAATCAAGGTGCCGCTCCGGTCCGCTTCAAGTTTACGCGAACGCACGGATTTTCGCCGCGTAACCGCGATGTCTCCGTGGAATATGACCTGATGATCCACGACATGGACCTGCTTCATTTCTTTGTCGGCAAGGACGCGATGATGTACAAGTCGTTCCATTGCGAAGAACAGTCGGACGACCGGGTGCACGCCTTTTATGACTTGAGAACGCTAAAGGCTGAATTTATAGCAGATCGCGATTGTGCTACGGATTCCCGCAAGGTTGAAATATCGATGAATGGCCGTTCCGTTACGCTGGACTTGGGGGCCTATCGCAATGGCAATCCGGCGTCTGCGTTGCAAAAGGAACATTGGGCTTTTCTAAATTATTTGGGCTCCTATAAGAAATCGTTGCAAGATAGGGAGCCTGATTACAGCTGGTATGGAGGCCTGTACGATGCCTGTGCTGCAGTGATCATGGTTTCCTTGGTTGGTGAAGTGTGCAAAAAGGGGAGGGCGAATGAAACTGATGCAAAATAAGGTCGTGTCTGCGCTGATACTTTTCTGCGCAGCTTGTGCTTTGGCTTACATTCCGGGTGAATCGGGCTTTGTCTCGCTGGAAAACGAACACGGCATTTGGGGAAACCCTGCTGGAGTTTCAGCCTTTGATTCCAAGGGCGCTCTCATCGGTTACGATTACAACGACGGCGTGAAGAATTTTCGCGTGGGTGGCAACCTGGACCATTTGGCGGCGGGTTTCGAGTACACGCAGGGGATTCACCATGTGGATGTGTCGCGCTGGAGCCTGGCGCACGGCTTTGGCATGTGGAACCGGTCGATCTTTGTGGGCGAGCGCGTCAATGCGTTTCGTACGGCAGACTATACGGGCACCGAGTGGACGCTCGACCTGGGCCTGATGCTGCGCCCGTTCCAGTTCCTGTCGCTGGGCTATTCCTGCGACAATGTCCTTTATGGCGGCCCGCAGGCACCCGATCGTGTGCAGAACCTTGGTGCAACGGTGCGCCTTGGCCCCCTGATGAGCGTGAGCTACGATGTCGAAGACTTCGAGAACCATCGCCTGCTGATTGAACTCGGCCTGTATGGAGTTCGCTGGGGGCTCCGGGTGCCGATTTATGGCGATGACGGACAGTACCGCCTGACCTTCTCAACGAGTTTCGGCGGCTACAACAATGCCGCGCTGCATGTATACGACGATCTCTTGCCGAAGGGAGGCGCGTGGGGCTTCCACAGTGCCCGCAATCCGTATGCCTCGGTGAGTGCGCAGATTATCCGCGTGCCGCTGGATATGGAAGTTTCCGAGACGGAAGACCCGTTCGCGTTTTTCCGCAAGAAATCCATCTACATCTGGCATGTGCGAAACCTGTTCGAGCACCTTCTGCGCGACCCTGCTGCGGGTCTTGTGATCCTTGACTTTTCGGGCTACAAGGGAAACATCGGCATTTCTAGCGAAATTGACCGCTATGTGAAAAAGATGAAGATTCGTGGCGGCAAGGTCATCGCCTATACCGACGACATCCGCCCGGCGGTGCTTTTGGCGTCGGCACATGCCGACCGCATCGTGGTGGAGCCTTCGGCGTACATGAATTGGCGTGGTCTTGGCGGAAACATCCTGTTCTATAAGGGACTTTTCGACAAGCTCGGTGTCAAGGTGGAGTTCCTGCGGCATGGCAAGTTCAAGTCGGCGGTGGAACCTTACGTTGCCGATTCCATGTCGACGGAAGCCCGCGCGAATTACGATACCCTGTATAATGACCTGTGGACGGCGCTCCAGAGCTACATCTCGATGCGGAAGGTCGGCAGGGGCATGGACGCGGGCAAGGCTTATGCGTTTCTAGACTCCTTGGCGAATGAGCCGCTCGTGACCGCGACGGCTGCAAAGCGCGCGGGCCTGGTGGACGAACTGCTCTACATTGACCAGGTGCCATCTTATGCACTCAAGGAGTTCTTCGGCATCGACTATCCGAATGCATCTTACCGCACCTGGCGTCCGACTGACAAGAAGGTTTTCAACGAGAGCTGGCTGCATCGCGCACCGATCGCCCTTTTGAATATCGACGGGTCCATCGACTCGAAGATGGAACGCGCCGTACTGGAGTCGCTGCGCCGGCTGCCTTCGACTGGGGCGAGGGCATTGATTGTGCGCATCTCTTCGCCGGGTGGCTCGGCAATCGCTTCCGATAAAATCTGGGCGGCTCTCCGACACGTGAGCGAACAGGGAATCCCCGTGGTCTCAAGCATCGGCTACATGGGTGCGTCGGGTGGCTACTACATTGCCTGTGCAGGCGACAAGATTCTGGCAGAACCTATGGCCATTGTCGGAAGCATCGGCATTTACGGCGGCAAGGTGGACGCCTCTGGCCTGATGTCGAAAATTGGCCTCAAGGCAGAAACCGTCAAGACGCACGAATACGCCGATGCCGCGACATTTACCCGCCCCTGGACCGACCGCGAAAAGGCGGCACTCCAGGAATACATGGACGAATTCTACGAACGCTTTACTGGCGTCGTTTCCAAGGCAACGGGAATTCCGCAGGCGACCGTGGATACCGCCTACGGTGGCGGCCGCGTGATGATTGGAGTTAAGGCTTATGCTGCAGGGCTTGTGCATGGGCTCGGCGGAATCGATGATGCCGTTGCCGTGGCAAAGCAGTTGGCGGGCCTCAGCGCCGATACCGACATCGAATTGAAGGTCCTGGAATCTGGACATTCGATGATGCTTCCGGTGCCCGGTTCCAAGATGTTTGCCGATTTCTCGGAATGGAGCGACTACATCTACGACTTGAGCCGTCCGCAGCTTTGGGCGGTGGAGCCCTACCTGTTTGAACCTTCGCTATTGGGTATCGAATAATGCTTTATATTGTCCTTACGGTTCTTAGCTGCCTTGCCGTGTCGGCGTTCTGCTCGGTGACAGAGGCGTCGTTCTATAGCGTGCCGCCAGCAACGATAGAACTCTTGCAGAAACAGAAAAAGTTTACCGCGCGCTACATGGTGCATGTCAAGGAAAACATCGACCGATACATCGCATCGGTCCTTGTGGTGAACACGATCGCGAATACCGTGGGTGCATCGCTTGCGACGGCCCTTGCCGTAAAGAATTTGCCACCGATTGGGCAGGTCTCGCTTCCGATTGTGCTCACGGTTTTAATACTTTTGTTTGGCGAAATCACTCCGAAGACCCTGGGCGTCAAGCAGGCAAAAATTGTTGCCCCCCTGGTTGCAGTGCCCTTCTTCTATATCACCAAGATTCTTTCGTGGACGGGAATTATCTGGCTTTGCCTTACGCTCACCAAGCACTGGACCCGCGAAAAGGAAGACAAGAAGGATGTGAGCATCGACGACATCAACAGCCTGGTGAGTCTTGGACTCCGCGAAGATGTCATCGACAAGCAGCAGTCGGCAGTCATCAAGAACATTCTTGCGTTGAAGTCGGTCCCTGTCCGTAAGGTGATGACGCCGAGGCAGGTGGTGTTTTCGCTCAAGGCGGACTCGACTATTGGCGAGACTTTGGATGAACGAGGCAACTGGCCTTTCTCCCGCGTGCCGCTCTACGAAAAGGAAAAGGACAACTGGATCGGGATTGTGCTCCGCCGCGATGCCTACAACAAGCTAGCCGAAGGCATGCGCGATGTGAAGCTTCGCCAGATGATGCGCCCGCTGCAGCTGATTCCCGACAGCCTCACCTTGGACAAGCTCCTGCTCCGCTTCTTAAAGCAGCGGGGACACATTGTCGGTGTCGTCGATGAATGGGGCGCCATTGCAGGCATTGTAAGCCTCGAAGATGTCTTGGAAGAAATCCTCGGTAGAGAAATCGTCGACGAGTACGATGAAGCTGTGGACCTCCAGGAAACCGCCCGACGCCGCTCCAAGGCACTCGCCCGCATCCGCCAGCAAGAAAAAAGGAACCAAGAAGCGTAATGACTCCTGCAAAACCGAATTACTTCCCGGCTCTTGACGGCCTTAGACTCCTCGCTAGCATCAACATCGTGATGCTCCATCTGGGTTCTTCTAGTGCGCTGGGCTACATGGCAGATTACAAGTGGGTCATGCCGATTATCAATGCCCCCGCCTTTGCTGCAGGCATTTTCTATGTGCTCGCGGGGTTCCTTTTTGCAAGCAAGTTCAGCGATCCCACGCGCCGCATACCGGTGGTCCCCTTCATGTTCAGCCGCATCGCAAAACTTTACCGCCTGCACTTTTTCATGACGATTCTCATGTTTTTGGCGCTCGTGTTCAAGTTCAGCGGATACACGCATCTGCCGGGCCTTTCCGAAATCGGTGACTGCTTTGTGGCGGGCCTTGCCAAGATGACGCACCCGTGGCGGAGCCTGTTCCTGCACCTTTCGCTCACCTGGTCCATCGTCCCGGATCTCGGCATGAAGCTGAATGAGCCCTCGTGGTCGCTCACGAGTTTCTTCGTGTGCTATGCGGTTACACCGTGGTTTAGCCGCTGGCTGTTCAAGCAGAGCAACCGCACGCTATGGGTCTTGTTTGGCACCTTGTTCATTCCGGGTATCCTCTGGGCGGCCATCTTTGGCCTTTCCGACAATCTGTGGTTCGAAAGCTTCGATGCCAAGTACCGGTTCTTCCACATCTTTGCGCCGGTGCGCATCTTTGAATACCTGTTCGGCATGGTGATCTTTAGGCTCTACAAAGAAGGATTCTTTGACTTCCTCAAACGCGATTTTGTCGCGGGAATTTCGCAGGCGCTTATGCTTGCCGCTATTTATGGAAGCCTTTTCCTGATGAGCCCGCAGCTGAATCCCGGTTTCAACTATTTCTTCCATCATTCACTTCCGATTATGTTGTATGGACTTTTCCTTCTTTCGCTATTGTCGGGGAAGGGCTTTGTGGCATGGTTCTTCTGCATTGGGCTTGTCAGAAAGATTGGCAGGGCTTCGTTCTATCCGTACCTGATTCACTTGCCCATCATCACGATTGCCTGGGGCTTTTGTAACCTGAACCGTCCAAAGAATACAATCCTTATGCTCATTTTCATTTATACGGTGAGTACGCTTTACAGTGAGTTTAAAGTTTGGCGCCGTAAAAGGGCGAAAGCCCAGAAAGAGCATGCTTTGGTAAAGTAATTTTAGGGAACATTCAGCGAACATCAACTGCGTGCGGCAGTGTGAACTTTATCACAAAAAAGCCCTGAAAATGGGAATTTCCCAGACATTTGCAACTGAATTATTACAAAATGAGCCTTACCGCTTTGGTGGTCTCTATTTTATATTTAAGGGCGGGTGTGAAAGTCAAAAAAAGGAAAATCTATGAAGAACATTTTCAAAATTGCAATGGGCGTTGTGGCTGTCTCGGCTGCAGCCTCTTTTGCGGGTCAATACCCTTTCCCGCAGAATATGAAACATCCGTATGGCACGACGGTTGAATATGCCGTTACCGATTCGGTCAAGAGCCATTATCAGGCCTGGAAGAAGGCTTGGTATAATGCGTCCAATGGTTGGATCCACGCACCGGAGGGAACTGGAAAGACTGTTTCCGAAGCAATTGCCTATGGTATGCTGATTTCGGTGTACATGGACGATGAAGAAATGTTTAAGAAGGTTTATGGCGTGTGGACGTCGAATGCTGTTGCTAGTGGTGGCGGCATGAACTGGGAACTTCCCGGTGGTTCGGGGTCTGCAACGGACGCTGACTTTGATGCCGCTCTCGCTCTCGTGATGGCTTCCAAGCAGTGGAACAGTAGTTCCTATCTGGAAGCTGCCAAAACACTTATCAACTGGATTGCCACGAACGATTTTGAAAGTGACTTTTCTCTCAAACCGGGTAACCAGTGGAACCAGGGACTGAACCCGAGCTATGTCTCGCTGGGCCATTTCCGTCTTTTCGAAAAGGTGACGGGTAACACCAAGTGGGCTTCCATCCGTCAGAAGGCTGCCAAGGACCTGCTTGCATGCCAGGACAAAAGGACAGGTCTTGTTCCGGACTGGTGCGATTGGAGTTCTCATCAGCCTAAGCTGACTAGTGCCGCTGTTTCCAATGACATAGGTTTCTATGATGATGCCGCTCGTACTCCGTGGCGCACCGCCTGGGCCTACTACTGGTATGGTGATTCCGATGCTAAGACGTTCAACCAGACGGTTGTTAATTGGCTCATTCCCGCAACTCACACGGCTAGTGGCGTGAACTCCGGTTATAAGTGGACCGGTAGCGCATACGAACTCGATGATAGCAAAGAACGTAAATTCGTCTCTTCCACCTTCTCTGGAGGCCTTGGCTTCGCAACGTCTTCTATCGAAGGTAACGATGCCGCCGCTTACCTTGCTTCCACCTACAAGGCACTTGTGTCCCTTACGAGCTGCGTCCAGGCTGAAAAATGTGGCGAAGGCTCCAATCCGGGTGAAAAGTACTTCCCTGCAACATTGAATGTTCTTTACCTGCTCCTGATGACGGGTAACATGCCGAACCTCTATGAAATCGACCAGTTCACCAAGTTCACTCCGGATCCGTCCAAGGCTCCGTCGGTGAACGAAATCGGTGGTACGCAGATGGCTTCTAGGGATACGACGGTCGGTGTTTCTGGTTTCTGGAACTGGGGCGCCTACCATGACAAGCTGGATATCGGTACCGTGATGGTCCCGGATTCTGGCACGTCTCCGCTCTATAGAAAGTCTGATGGCTCTATCTTTGCAGAAGCTTCCATGGAAATTGGTCCGGAACCGAAATGGACGCAGGAAGCTGCTGACGCAGGTCTTCTCAAGTATCCGTCTGCTGGTATTGCCATGTCGTTCCTCGCCGATGACACCAAGGGCGTGAACTTCAAAACTCTCGGAATTAAGTCTGTTCGCGTGACGATGAAGGCTTCTGGTCCTATCCGTATGGCCATTCTTAACGAAAAGACAAGGCAGGAAGGTGGCGAACCGGGTATCTATGTGCCCGTGAGCAGCGACTACCAGACCACGACCTACGATCTCACTCCTTGCGATCAGGGCTTCCTCGGTAGGGACAACAACTGCTCTTCTCCGGATCCGGATAGCTTGATTGCCATTCTTGACTGGGTCAAGGACAATCCGCCTGATGGCGATGAAATCCTTACGGCAGTCAAGGGTCTCAAGTGGGAAGTCAAGGACGCCAAGGGTGGTGTCGGCGAACTTTCCATCAAGGCTATCGAATTCCTCGATGCAAGCGGCAATGTGGTTGATCCGAGTAAGATTACCGGCATTGTGGTTCCGTCTGGCATCAAGTCCATCGCAGCTGCCGCTAAGGCCAAGGTCTCTGTCGCTGGCATGAATATTGCTGTTGCTGGCGTTAAGGCTGGCGAAGATGTTGCCGTGTTCAATTTGCAGGGCAAGCTCGTGGCTTCTAGCAAGGCAGTCTTTGGCAACGCTTCCGTGACGGTTCCGACCAAGGGTATCTACCTGGTCCGCGTTGGCGGAAAGCTCTCCAAGGTGAACGTCAAGTAAAAATTCCCGCCGGCTTGGCCGGCGGTTCTTCATAGAAAAACGGACGGCTTTGCCGCCCGTTTTTTTCTCCTTTATGTCATGCCGGACTTGTTCCGGCATCACCATTTTTCCTTATGTAATTTTCGCATGGTGTCATTGTGTTTTGTGCATGACGGCAATCTACTAATTACATCTCTTCGAGCTGCTTACCCTTGGTCTCCTTGATGAACTTTGCCACGAAGTAAATGCTGAAAATAGCGCAGAACGAATAGATGGCGTATGTGGGGCCGACGCCGATGCCGTCTTGTCCCGTAAGCACGGGGAATGTCCAGGTGACCACGAAGTTTGCAAACCACTGCGCAAGGCCGCAAATGGAAATGGCGATGGCGCGGATGCGGTTGTTGAACATTTCGCCAAGCATCACCCACATGACGGGTCCCCACGTTGCAGCGAAGAAGGTGATGTAGAGGTTCGCGGCAATCAGCGCGATGACGGCTGCAGTTCCTGGCAAAGTTCCGTCGGCGCCCGCGCTCATAAAGCAGACCGTGAGTGTGCTCAAGGTAATGGCCATGCCGATGCTACCAATCAACAGGAGCGGCTTACGACCAATCTTGTCGATCAGCAGGATGGCGACCACGGTCATTACCAGGTTTACTCCACTCGAAATCACACTCGTGAGGAATGCGTCGCTTTCACCAAAGCCCACGCTCTGCCAAAGCATCGTGCCGTAGTAGAAAATCACATTGATGCCCACCAGCTGCTGCAATATTGCAAGTCCGAGGCCTGCCCACAAAACCGGCGAAACCTTTTCCTTGCCGTCGATAATTTCGAGCAAGTCGGTGAGTCTGGACTTTTTCTTGTTCTTAAATGATGTTTGGATGGTTTCGACTTCTTTATCGACTCCTTCGGGATCTATCATGGCTAGAACCTTTTTGGCTTGGTCTAGGTAGCCTTTATGAACAAGGTAACGTGGCGATTCGGGGAGTCTCCAGGCGGCGTATCCGTAGATGACGGCGGGAATGATTTCAATCCAGAACATGACCTGCCACGCCTTGATGTTACCGAACATCGGATTGTTTGCAGAACCTGCTATTCGTACAATGACGTAGTTCGAAAGGAGTGCGACGAAAATGCCTATCACGATCGCGAATTGTTGCATCGACCCCAGGCGTCCGCGCAAATGTGCCGGTGCCGTTTCGGCGATGTAAATCGGGGCGACGATACTTGCCATGCCGATGCCGAGGCCTCCGATGACTCGCCACATAATAAAGTCGGGAATGCCAAACGGAATGCCGGAACCGATGGCGCTCAAGACGAAAAGGTCCGATGCAAAAAGCATGCAGCGTACGCGGCCTAGCATGTCTGCGATTTTTCCGGCATAGAAGGCACCGATGGCGGCGCCAATCAGTGCGAGAGAAACGGACCAGGCAAGCTGATAGTCGGTTGCGTTGAAGTGAGCCTTGAGTGCTCCGTTCGCGCCATTGATGACGGATGAGTCGAAACCGAACAGGAATCCGCCAATGGCGGCGGAGAATGTTATCAGGACAATGTGCCTGAGATTGGAATTAGCGCTGGACATTACAGCCCCCTTTTTGATGAAGATTTTATAGATAATATATTTGTTTGGATAAAAAAAGACCGCTTATGCTGTTTTTTTTACGGAAGAACATATTCCAACTCGGAATATTCCGAATTGGAAGGATAATATTTTTTTGCTAATATTGGGTTTTGAATCACTATATTGAGATTCTAGGAGCATCCTATTTGGGGCTACTTTGGGTAGTTCTGCGGTGGTTTGTTTTGCCGTGACCGCCACCATTTTCTATCTTTACGCCCGAAAATTTAACGCCTAATAGCTATGAGCTATGAGGTATGAGGTCGCACACTTCGTGTGCTTTGAGCTAAAGAATCGCGCCAAAGGCGCCTGATAAATCGCCTAGCTTTGCTAGGCAACCTCATTGCTCAAAGGAAACCGAAGGTTACCGCGCTCATGGCTCACAGCCTGGCCGAAGGCCGAGAGGTAACCCATGTTTCGTGAAGTAAAGAAAGAAGAAACCTTTCCGCAGATTGAAGAGCGCGTGCTCGGCTTGTGGGATAAGGATGAATCGTTCAAGAAGTCGCTGGACTCCCGTCCGGAAACTGAACCGTACACTTTCTACGATGGTCCTCCGTTTGCAACGGGTCTTCCGCACTACGGTCACTTGCTTGCCGGCACCATCAAGGATATCGTTCCACGTTACTGGACCATGAAGGGCAAGAAGGTTCCCCGCGGTTTCGGTTGGGACTGCCACGGCCTTCCGATTGAATCCTTGGTGCAGAACGAACTCGGTCTCGCGGGCGTTGCCGAAATCCAGAAGCTGGGCGTCGATAAGTTCAACGAAACTTGCCGCGGCAAGGTGCTCAAGTACACCAGCGAATGGAAGAAGACGGTGCGCCGCATGGGCCGCTGGGTGGACTTCGACAAGGGCTACAAGACCATGGACAAGAACTTCATGGAATCTGTGTGGTGGGTGTTCAAGCAGTGCTTCGACAAGGGTCTCATCTACCAGGGCTACCGCATCCAGCCGTACAGCCCGGCTCTTGCCACTCCGCTTTCGAACTTCGAAACGAACCAGGGCTATAAGGACCGTCAGGACCCGTCCCTCACGCTGATTTTCCCGATCAACTCGAACGAGCCCAAGTTCAAGGACACGAGCATCCTCGTGTGGACGACGACCCCGTGGACACTTTATTCCAACTTCTGCATCGTTGTGGGCCCGGATATGGACTACAACCTGGTGGAACAGGACGGCAAGAAGTACTGGATTGCCGCAAGCCGCACCGCCGCCTACTTCAAGAACCCGAACATCGTGGATACCTGCAAGGGTTCCGAACTCGTGGGCAAGGACTACGAGCCGCTCTCCCGCATTTCCGATGCGTTCGTGACGCCGGACCAGCTGTCCCGCCACTACAAGATTTACCCTGCCGACTACGTGAGTACCGAAGACGGTACTGGCGCCGTGCATACCGCTCCTTCCTTCGGTGAAGAAGACTTCCAGAAGGGTGCTGAACTTGACCTCGGCCTTTTCGACCCGCTGGATACTGAAGGCAAGTTCACCGACAAGGTCCCGATGTGGAAGGGCCTGGGCGCAAAGGAAGCCGACAAGGAAATTATCCGCTACTTCAAGGAACAGGGCCGCGTGTTCAAGCAGGACGTGATCGTCCATAGCTACCCGCACTGCTGGCGTACCGGCGTTCCTCTGATTTACCGTGCCCTCAAGACTTGGTTCCTGAAGATTGACGCCCCTGTCACGAGCAAGGACGGCGTGACCAAGACTTTGAAGGAATGGATGGTCGAAAACAACCAGACCGTGAACTGGGTGCCGGACCACATCAAGAACGGTCGTTTCGGCAAGTGGCTCGAAGGCGCTCGCGACTGGAACCTTTCCCGTAACCGTTTCTGGGGTACGCCGATTCCGGTGTGGCTCTCTGACGACGGCGACATGATTGCCGTGGGTTCCATCGAAGAATTGCAGCAGCTCACTGGCGTGAAGCTTGACGACTTGCACAAGCACTTTGTTGACAAGCTTACGATTGAAAAGAACGGCAAGGTTTACCGCCGTACGCCGGAAGTTTTCGACTGCTGGTTCGAATCCGGTTCTATGCCGTATGCTAGCCGCCATTACCCGTTCGAAAACAAGGAACTCGTGGAACGCAGCTTCCCGGCGGACTTCATTGCCGAAGGCCTCGACCAGACCCGCGGTTGGTTCTACACGCTGACGGTGCTTTCTAACGCACTGTTCCAGAAGCCCGCATTCAAGAACGTGATTGTGAACGGTATCATCTTGGCCGAAGACGGCTCCAAGATGAGTAAGTCCAAGCGCAACTACCCGGACCCGAACGACCTCATCGAACGCACGGGCGCCGACGCCATTCGCTTGTTCATGATCAACTCCGCCGCTTTGAAGGCCGAAGACCTCCGCTTCAGCGAAGAAGGCGTGAAGGGCATCGTGAAGCAGGTGATGTTGCCGCTTTGGAACGCCGTGGCATTCTTTGTCTCTAACCACAACGCTGACGCCGCTAAGGGCCAGTTGAACTGGAAGCCGGGTCAGGAAGTCAAGAGCGACAACGAACTTGACCGCTGGATGCTTGCTACGCTGCAGGATCTCGCTGCCAAGGTTGAAGTGGAAATGAAGGCTTATCGCCTGTATAACGTGGTGCCCGCCGTGATTGCTGCGGTGGATGACCTCACGAACTGGTACGTGCGCCGCAGCCGTCGTCGTTTCTGGAAGTCTGAAAACGATGGCGACAAGAATGCCGCCTACGCTACCATGTACAAGGTGCTCGTGGACTTCTCCAAGATTCTCGCTCCGTTCCTCCCGCTCCTCGCCGAAGAAATCTACCAGATTCTCGTCCGCGAAGTGGATGCCAATGCCCCGGTGAGCGTGCACCTCTGCGAATTCCCGAGCGCTGACAAGTCCCTGATGGACGAAAAGCTCGTGGAACGCATCGCCATGGTGCGTGGCATGGTCGAAATGGGCCGCGTGATTCGCGCTACAAACAACGTAAAGAACCGTATGCCGATTGCAAGCATGACGGTGGTTGCTCATGGCACCGAAGAAAAGAATGTTGCTGAAACGATGAAGGACTTGATCCTCGAAGAACTCAACGTTCGTGAAATGAAGTTCCTCGAAGATGAGACGAAGCTCGTGCAGCTCTCCGCCAAGCCGAACTTCCTTGCCATTAAGGCGAAGGGCCCGGATTACGCGAAGAACATGAAGGTGATTTCTGCGAAGCTGAATTCGCTGAGCGTTGATGAAATCAAGGCTCTGCAGAATGGCGAGACGATTAAGTTCGATTTCGGTGAAGTCGGTGCCGACTGCCTGATGCTCAACCGCATCGTGGCCGATGGCATGGCCGTGGAAGCCAACCAGCACTTCACCGTGGCTCTCGACTTGAAGATTACTGATGACCTGCGCCGCGCCTGCGTGGCTCGCGAACTCGTGAACCGCATCCAGAACCGCCGTAAGGACCAGAACTACGCCATCACCGACAAGATCGAAGTGACGCTGTTCTCTGCAAGCGAAGTCTTCAAGCAGGCTGTTGCCGAGAATGAAGCCTATATCGCTGGCGAGACCCAAGCGGTCGCTATCAAGTGGGCTGCCGCCGCCGATGGCCTCGAAGCCAACGACGCCGATGGAGAGGCATTCAGCTTTACGACTGTTAAGGCATAATCGTCATCCTGAGCCCCGAAGGGGCGAAGGATCCAGACCCTAAAAATTTAGACCGTAGCTCACCGCTGCGGTCTTTTCTGTACAAAAATCACTCTAAATCAGAGATTGTTAAGTTCTTTATGCTAGGGGACAGAAACCCTTGTGTTTGGAATTAAAAATTTTGATTTCTCTTCTTTGGTCAATTGCGAAATTTGGACGCATTTCTTTTTCGCATACTCAAACATCGCCCGCATATCAACGAACGCGGGTAATGTATTGACGTCAATGGGCGAATAACTGTCGTTGAGGTATTCTTTATATTTCTTCGTCAGTCCAGTCATAAGTATATACCTCCATAATATTTTTCATCTGTTCACTGAAAATCCCAAAATGGAATTGGTGCAACATGCAAATTGGAACCGCTCCCAATTTTTCAACATAATGACCAAGTAACTTTACGCTTGCAGCAAACCCAAATACATCGCCATTGTATCCATAATCTTCCGATTTTTTCCCGGCTATGGCAAATAAATGGCCGCCTACACCAGAATACTTAATGTTTTCGGTTAGCAGTTTGTTGTTTTGTGGGGCGGAGCACATCCACTGGATGTAGATTGCCTTAGCGTCAGAATTGTTTTGAAGAGAAACTAACCCTTGAATATCTACGGTTCCCTTAACAACAAGAGCATAGATTTCAGAGTTTTTTGCCAAAGAGCCCCAATTTACATACCAACCATTTTGCTTGTTGTATTTTGAAAGAAAGGATGACCGTCGAATGCGCACGACCTCGGTATCCACAAGCTCACCTGTGGAATTGTCCTTGAGACAAGGGGTAAAATCATCAATATGTACAGAAATAAATCCAGCCATATCACCTCTTGTACAATATAGATTTTTCATTGTGATTTAGCAATCGATTTAATCGGCTTAACCTTGTGCATTACAACTTGGAATACCCTTTTTCTTTACAAAATAGCGAAGAATCGCCATTTTCATTGCAAAAAAGAACTTTTTTGTAAACTATTAGGGCTTTTCGCCCGTTTTTATGTTATTTTTAAGGAGTAAAAGAGTTTTTGCTCTTGTTCTCTAGATGAAATGTGCAAATTTCAAATAGACGGGAACAGGACGAACGCTCACGCAGGTATGCCGTTTTTACGGTATGCTTCAGTTTGTCGTGCCGACTTTTCGGTCGGTTTTTGGTCGTGTAGACCAAGGGCAACAGCCCGTTTGGGGCGTGGGTCGTTTGTGTTTATCGTCTATTAGGCATGCACAGCCTCATCTAGGTAAACGCAACGATCTGCGCCTTTTTTGTATCTATACAAAATTTGGCGAAGTTCTTTGTTGAGTAGGGGTGGAACTTCATAGTAATTTAAACAAAGGACAACTACAATGATAGCAAAAGTTCGACCAAATCTAACAGCGCTCTTCATTTTAACACTCTCCTGTTTATCCGTAGCTACTGCAGGGGAGATTCATCCCGGACTCAAAAACGCCATTGACGCAGGCAATGTAGATATGGCAAAGAATATCATCGAGAAAGCAGGGGTGAAAGACATCTATTGTCCGGCATCATTAAGTGTAAAAGAGGCTGAGAAAATATATGCTAGTTTTCTGAAAGAAAACAAGTTGGCTCTACTAAGCGGACATAAAGGCAAATTCCTTAGTAACACCGTTTTTGCCACAAAATACGCCGAAGAAAAATGCAACAGTAATCAACCTGGCGACAGCGATATTTGTTCACAATGGAGAAAAAAAGAAGAGAATGGAGAAAGTTGGCGAGACCTATTTTATGAATGGTATAAAGCGGGAAAAGGATTATGCCAAAATGTTGAAACGATGGACAATTGCAGTCTGTTGATGTCTCGCTTAACGATTGATGAAAAAATGGATATTTATAGAAAACTTGCAGAAAAAAAATCTCTCATGTTTGAAAAAATGATCGAAAAAGATACTATTGTACAAAAACCTATACCTAAGAAGGAATGCTTAGCTAATATAAGGGAGTATGAAAAAATGCAAAAAACCGTAATCGGAGCCAAGAAAAATGCAAGGGGCAGCTGGGCCTTCCCCTTTGGCTACTGCAATTTTGACGGGACCAAGTCGGCAATTAACCTTTGTGTTGAAAAACTGCATAAATCGGTCAAGGAAGCAGAAAAAGATTGCAGCAATGGTAAAATAACTAAAGATGAAAAAAAGAAAATAAATAGCAAAATATCCTTGTTCCCCTTAAAATATGAAATGAAAGAAACTCTAGAGCAGCTACTCAAATCAGAATGGTTCCAAATGGATGAGAAATGGCTCGAAAATATCAAATTCATATCAAAGTTTATCCAACATGATGAAAAGACGGAAATTGAAAAAATCAAAAATGATTATTCAAAAAATGGTGATTTAAAGATAAACGATATTGTCGCAACTTGCAAAATCTTTCCAAAATTTGACAAAAAAATCGAAAATGCTATCGGTTTTTCATTATTCAACTGCAAACAAATTTTGGATAAATATCAGTCCAAATGTAATGTAGCAGAATCTAACAAAATCATAAACATTCCTAACATGTTGACTGGCACGAGCACTTCTACTACAGCAATATGCGATAAGCAAACAGGCGTTTATAGAAAGCCTGATCCGTATGAATCGATAACGAAATCACTATGTGATGGATCTGAGAATAGCTGGATGAAGACTTATTACGATGAAATTGCTCGAGACTCTATTTCGCTTGTATGCGACAAGAAACAAGGTAAATTCAGGAGCGCCAGATATTGCGAGCAAGTCAAGGGCCTTTGCAACAAAGAAATTGAAAAAATAGAATGTCTTGATGAAACATGTTATGATGAAGAATGGCAAGATACAAAGGAAATTAACACAAAGAACCTATCGTTTGAACCAGGCAAATTTGTTGATGGTTCGATTAACCCCAATTACACCTATTTCAAAGATTTTAGGGACAACCAGATATATCGCTCTGTAAAAATAGGCGAACAGATATGGATGGCAGAGAATCTCAAATATGACGACGGCAATCTACCAAGGATTAGTTGGTATTATGGCAATGACAAGGAAAGCAACTTCTTCTATGGACGTCTATATTCATGGGCTGCCGCAATGGATAGCGTAGGATTAATAACTAACAATGGTAAGGGCTGTGGACATGAAAGCACTTGTTCCCCAACATACCCTGTACGGGGTATTTGCCCTGAAGGATGGCATCTGCCAGACACAACGGAATGGAATGTTTTGCTTACTACGATTGGAGAGAAACAAGCAGGAAAAATGCTCAAAATTGGAGACTTTCCGAATTGGAATGGAACAGATGATTATGCATTTTCCATACTTCCCGCTGGCGGAAGATTTGGCGAAGACAACTATGGCCAAGGGAAATTCGAAGACATATATGAAAGAGCTTTTTTTTGGACATCTCAGGAAAACGATTATTACACAGCGTACCATGTGTATCTGTACTACGGAAGTAACGGCGCAACCATACATTTCAATTCTTACAAGAAGAATGGTTTCAGCATCCGTTGCATAAAAGATTAATTGTTCTTCATGCGTTAGGGATAGCGAGCTTGCGAAGCGAGGCTTGGTTTTAGGAGGCGGGTAGCGAGCGAAGCGATGGGCAGCTGCCCCTAAACAGCGTGCGAGCCGAATGCAGTGAAAACAAGCTTGCTTGTTTTCATTGCTGAGGCGATGCCGCGGACGCCAAGGGCTCAAATATAGCCCGACCCACGAAGTGGGCGGACAGCACTTAACAACTTGTTGTTTAGTGCGCATGGCCACCATGGTGGGGAATGCCCCTAAAAATTTTGACCGTAGCTCACCGCTGCGGTCTTTTTATAGACTTGCACGATTTTAGTCAAGTTGTGACTAAGAGGCAAAGCCCTTACTCCGCGAATCCCGGAGGGGGCAGGTGCATGCCGGCCATTAGGAGCTTATTGTCGCGGGCGTATTGCATAACGCGCTTGCGGCTTTCGGCGGATTTCGGCTTGTCCATGTCGTAGTTGGAATTGATTTCGGGGTGGTCCTTCTGCAATGCGTAACCGTGCATCAGGTCGCCGACGATAAGCAGGTTCGCCAGCTGGAAAGCGGTGTGACCCGGCGTATGCCCGATGGCGTCTATCGCGAGCACTCCGTGGGGGAGCGTGTCGCCAAATGCGAACAAGTGAAGGCTATCCTTGTAGAGCGCCATGATGTTCTTCTGCAAGTCGTTTTTCGGGATGTCGTTCATCCAGGCGTCGTATTCCACCTTGCCCGCATACACGGCGGCGTTCTTGAAAACCTTCGTGTCGTTGCCGGCGTCGTCCTTTGCCACAAGGCCTGCGATGTGGTCCGCATGGAAATGCGTGAGGTAGATAAGCTCGATGCTGTCGGGGTTCACGCCGAGAGCGGCGAGGCGTTTCTGGAGCTGTCCGCCGAAAGCCCCGAGACCTGCGTCGAACAAGATGAATTTGCCGTCCACCTTCACGAGGAACGCGCTCACGCTGGCCGGGATGCCATTGGGCATGTTCAGGCTGTTGTAGAGCGAGTCGCTCGCGTCGCTGAAGAGCGTGCGTGGCATCAGCCTTTCGCTCTCGTTGTCCTGAATCCAGGTGACGTTTGCTCCGTTTGCGAGCGTGAGCGTCTTGGTGCCCGCGACAGTCGCGGCAGTTTCAGCGGCGGATTCAGTGCCGGCGGATTTCTCGACACCCGCGACAGCGGTATTTGTCGGTGCAGCGGTTTCAGTACCCGCAGTTTCCGCGGTGGCGGTTTCCTTGGCGGTCTTGGTGTCGCTGCAGGCAGCCATCGTGAATGCCAGCGCGAAAGAGCAGAGCGGGATAAAAAGTTTGTTCATGGAGCCTCCTGTATGGTAGAATATATAATAACATTTGGCCTGTGCGTACAATTTCTTTTTTATTTTAGGGAATAGAATTTAAAGAAAAAAGGAGTTCCCTATGTTCCGAAAGTTGAATTTGGCTGTTGCCGCATTGTCGATGCTTGGAATGTCTGCAATGCTTGCCGCATGCAACGAGCAGAAATCTAAAACCGAGGTGAAAAAGGATGTCGCTGAGGTGGCGACGCCTGCACCTACGCCGGCTCCCACGAAGTCTGTGGTGGTGTACTATTCGCAGAATGGTGCGACCAAGAAACTTGCCGGGATTTTTGCGAATGCAAGGAATGCCGAGACGGTGGAACTTAAGCTTGTAAAACCGTACCCCTCGACCTACGACAGCACGATTGCTGCGGTGAAGGTGCAGCGTGATAGTAAGCAGTGGCCCGCGCTCGAAAATGCAAAGCCGGAACTCGCCAAGTACGATACGGTCTACCTGGGCTACCCGATTATGTTTGGCTCCTTTGCTCCGCCGATTTACACCTTCCTCGATTCCAACGATCTAGGCGGAAAGGTTGTGGTGCCGTTCTGCACATACGGTAGCGGTGGTCGCAAGGCGTCTGCCGCGGAACTCAAGACGCTTGAGCCGAATGCGAACGTGACGCTAGCTTATGGAATTTCGAACAAGCGTATCACGGCGGAAAATGGCGCCGAAGTCGCGGCGAAGGAAGTCGAGGGGTTCTTTGCGGATCTTGAAACGGGCAAGACCGAAGAAATACTCCTAGGCGGTTATTCGGAACAGCGCCCGCTTACTGCAGAAGATTCTGCCGTGTTTGCTGAGGCGACCAAGGATTACGCCTACTTGAGCCTCAAGCCGCTGAGTGTCGCGACGCAGATTGTGGCCGGCACGAATTACCTGTTCGTTTGCGAAATGAAGGCTTTCGGCGGCCCTGCCACGCAAACGAACGTGAAAATATTTAAGCCGCTCCCGGGTCGCGGTGCGGCTGAACTGATTGTCGTAGAAAAATAATTTTCGGTATTATTTAACGGGGTCGGCTGGGACAATTTCGTCTAAGCCGGCCTTTTTTTCTTGCCTGTCCTTAATTTCAAGATAGAGCTTGCTTTTGGCGGTAAGGTAGTAGGGTGAAACCCATAGGCAGGCAATGCCGAACGTGACGAGGGTGAGTAGGAACCAAAGTGAAAATGCAATTTGCAGGTAGAATAGCTGCATGCGGTGACCGTACATCATTTCTTTACTTGCCGTGATTGCTTGGAGCGGACTGTACTCCGGGTGGTCAGCGAGAATGAGTTCTGTCATGGAATAGGAATACATCTTGATTATCCCGGGGACGATCAGGAGCAGTGACCACAAGAAAATAAAGATGTATTGGAGAAATTCCGTCGCGATAACCTTTAAGAAGTAATTCATGTCGCGGAATGCAGTGAATAGCGTTGCCGTGGAAAGGGGCTTCTGGCGTGCGTTGTCAAGGAAGCAAACATAGAATCCGAATAGTATGCCCGTAGTTGTGATTGTCGTAACGAGATTGCAAACTAAAAGCGGAAAGCTGTTTTCTTCCAGAAATGCTGCGGGTATTGCGGGTACGATGAAGGTGAGAAGGCTGCTCAAAAAGACGATGAGCGCGCCACAGCCCCATTTGTCTTTCATGGCGTCCCAAGCGAAGTCCTTGATCTTTCCAACGATTATAGGTCTTTGCATGAAAAGAGTTTCGTTTTCCATAAGAGTCCTTTGGGTTTGTTTGCGACTTCAGGGAATATAAAAATTATCGCAGAATATAATACCCGGGGCTTGTGCGGGTGTGCGTGACGTTTCGGCCCTTGGTGTCGAAGCGGCTCGTGTTTCCGTAATGTGGCGCGGGTCGAATCGTGGCTTTGGGCCTGATGCCGTCAACGACGGTCGGCGTTGACGTAGTGAGCAGTACTGCGGTGATTGACTTTGCGGGGAGCTTGAGCGAAACCTTGTTGCCGGTGGCAGAGGCTGTCTCTGCCTGTAGCGCGTTTTCCGTATGTGAAACGAACGTTTCACCCTGGAGGTCCTGCAAGGTGAGTGTTTTGACAGTCCCGTCGGAGGCGAAGTTCGCAAGGCCGAGGTTCACATCCTGAGCATCCTTTTCGGCGCGGTTCACGAAGATGACCGTGAGCGAATCGCCCTTGTTGCTGATGGAACTGTAGGCGGACACCAGCGAGTCGTTGCTGGAGGTGGACTGCACGCGGTTCGGGTGGCCGTAGCGGCTGAACAGGTGCACCGTTTCGTACATGCCGTCGCCCCATGTCCACGGGGTGAAAATCTCCACGCCGTTATCCTGCATGGTTCCGAGGAACGACGCGTAAGTGAGGGCCGTCACCATGGGGTCGGAATCGTTCAGGTCGGTTTCGGTGATGCCGAGTTTGATGCCGTGATCCTTGCCAAAGTACTTTTCGAGCCAGTTGTTGATACGCACGAAGATATAGGACCTGTAGCCCTTCTCCTTGTCGCTCCAGTCGCACTTGCCTGTCGCGCAGCGCACACCGTTACCGCCCTTGTAGTAGTAGGTGGTGTCGAACAGAACGCGGTGCCAATTGACGCGGCTTTCGTAGTCTTTTTCGGTGGGGTACCAGTGGATGTCGAACACGTCGAGGAGCCGCACGCCGCTCGCCTTTTCAGCTTCGGCGATTTTCTTGGTGAAGAATTCTAGCCAGCAGTATTCCTGTCCGTCAATCTTTGGCCTGCTTTCTTCGTTGTAGGCATTGATGTGGCACCATTGCCATTCGTTGGCGACTACGGGGCCGGTGAGCTTGATGTCGCTCCAGGCGGCGCGGGCCTTCTTGGCCACGTCGATGTAGCGTTCAACGAGGAAATCTCCGGTGACGGGCAAGTCCAAATCGTTGTGGGTTCCGCGCCAGATTTCAATTTCGTTGTCCATGCTCCAGTATTTAAAACGGCTCATGTCGTACTTGAGTTCGTCCCTCCAGTGCGGGATGATGCCGACCGTGGAGTCGGCGGGCCATTCCATGTTGTAGAGCGAGGCGTCGCCCGCCTTGATGAGCGTCTGGCCGTCTTCTGATACTTCACCGCCGCCCGCAAGGTCGAATGTGCGTGACGGATAAGAGCCGTGTTCCTGTTTCCAGTTCCAGTCCGGGAAATTGTATTCGGTGCTGCTTGCCGCGTAGCCCGTGAGCTGGAAGCCGTACATCGCGTCGACTCCCGGCATCTTGTCGAGCACCTTTTTGGCGGTGATGTCCCAGTCATGATCGTAGACGTTGTTGAACCAGTCGGGGTGAACAGTCATTTTGTGGCGCCAGTTGTAGCGCGTGGAGTTGTTGCCGTTGTTCGCACGCATCATGTGGATGCCTGCGTCGAGCATCTGCGCGATAAAGGCTTCTTCGTCGGCATCGCTTTCGGTCTTGATGTCGCTCACCTTGTCGATGTTGCGTCCGTAAATGTAGGGCGAAATTTTCTTGATGCCTTTTTGCGCGTCGACGGTGATGTCGATGGCGGCGGTGGACAATGTCGCTGCACCTGCGACGATTGCGGCTAGAATACGTTTCATAAAACACCCCTTTAAAAAACAACCTGTCTTTAAAATAATCTCTTTTTTTTTAAAGCGGTAGTTGCAGCTGTGGAGTTTTTGGGCTTTTGCGTTGAAAAGGTGGGTCACCCGTAATGGGCACCCCACCTTTGGATTATGGGATTGTGGTGTATTAGGGAAGTTCTACTTGATGCTGATGGTCTTGCTCGTTGCGCCAATGCGGAGAATGTAGCGGCCTGCCTGCGGAACGGTAAGGTTCAGTTGACCATTTGCGGAACCCGTGGCGATTGCCTGACCGAGCATGTTCAGAAGTGCGTAGCGGCTATGTTGCGGAATACCCGTAACGGAAATATTTTGACCCTGTACCATGACGCTGAAGTTCGTTTTCGCGGCTTTAGCAAGCCGTGTACCGATGGCGTCCGTGCCGTCGGGAATCTTTACCGGCGTGTAGCCTTCGACGCTGCCGACGCACTTGATGTCCTTGATCCAGAGCGAGCTGCTGAAAGCGGTGTCGATGACATTGAAACGGATTGCTCTCACGAGATCGAGTACGGGTGTTCCGGGGATGTCGCTCTGCCACCCGTTATTGACCATCCAGCCCATGTCGATGTTGACGGTTTCCCAATCCATGGTGAGCGGCATTGCGATGTAAGGGAAATCCCAGACGCCGCTGCCGAAGGCTTCGGTGGATTCGTTCCAGTCGTAGTACAGCGTGAGTTCGTGGTTGGATCCCTTGTAGGTGTACTGGAGCATTTTGCACTTGGAAAAGTCCGTGGTGCCGTCTAGAACGTAGTCCGCCTTTGCGTAGGGGGAGTAGCTGAAGGGGCTGTTCGGGTCGAGAACGATTTCGTCCATCTTGCCGATGCCATCGGAGGAGTTGTCCTTGACGCTAGATGTGCCGTAGTTTCCGTCAGCGTCGGCTTCCACCGTATCGGCGAAAATTTTCCAGGATCCCTTGATTTCGCTCAGGTCGCTGTAGGTCACCAGGTTCGGAAGGTTGTCCGTAATTTCGTTTTCCCATTTCAGTCGCTTGGTGTAGGTGGTCTTCTGTGGCAAGATGTTTGCACGGGTGTAGTCGGCCACCGGATCGGTGCCGAGGAAGGGGCGTTCTACGTTCCACATGGCGGTGGAAAGTTTCTTTTCGTTGGTCCACTGCAAGAATGCCTCAAGCTGAGTCTTGTTGTCGGCATTGGTGAAAATATCCTGAATGCCACCCCATTCGGTGACGAACACGCTCAGGCCCGCGGCCATCGCCCTGTTGGAACTTGCGGTGTGTTCCGATGTCTTGTGCATGTTGGCGTAGAAGTGGTAGGTGTAGGCGATGTTCTTGTCGTTCACCGGATTGTTGACGGCGTCACCTGCCATGGAAGACCAAACCGGCGTACCGATGATAACCAGGTTGTCGGAATGCTTGCGGATGGCCGCAGTGACGGTGTCGGCGTAAGCCTTCAGGTCGTCCCAAGATTCGCTCACGGGCTCGTTGTAGATCTCGAAGATGACATGCGGGTACTTGCCGTAGCGAATGGCCATGCGCTCGAAGAATTCGGCGGCGTCCTTGGCAGTAAAGCAGAGCTTGTTGTCGTTGAATTCGAATTGGGGCTTGACACCCTTGTGGATGCAGTTGTAGTAGCCACCTTCGCTGTGCCAGTCAATGAGCACGTAGATGTCGTTTTCAATGGCGGCCTGCACGACCGTGTCCATTTTTGCTTCGTAGTATTCCGGGCGGGTCATGTATATGCCCTGCCCCCACGGCGCTACGGCGCCCATGGCGCTACGCACGAGTTCCACATTCCAGCCGCCCACCAGCGTGTCGATGTAGGTGTTGCCGTAAAAGCTTACGCCCCAGGGCCAGTGCTGGCTCCACGAAAGGCTCATGCCGCGCAGCTGGACTTCCTTGCCGTCGACAACGCCGTCTACGCTGCCGTAGATGCGGCCTTCGCCTGCAGTGTTCTTGGCGGCCTGTAGCGCTCCGTATTGGCTTACGGGGCCCACTCGCTTGGGCAAGATGGTGGCGGATGCGTTTGTGGCGATAGTAGCCGCGCAAACCGCTGCGGCGATCCACGCCGAGCTCTTGAGAAGTTTCATAACACACTCCTATTTTAGTTTGTTAAAAATTCGCTAGAAATTCTTTCCGAGTTCCGGCCACATGCCGGGTGAAATTCCTTCTATCTTAATATCGTCAAGGTAAAATTCAGCATCGTTTTCAACTACAAAGTTTATAGAATTAATGGCGGTCAAGTCCGTGTCCAATTCTTCGGTGGTAATGGTATAGCGCTTCCATTCGCTGTCCAGTTCGATTGGCGCGGACATGGCGAACACCTTTTCGCCGGTGCTGTCGCGTAGGGTAAGTTGCAGGAACAGTTCGCCGGATCCCTTGGCGTCAAAAGAGATGGAGGTGGCTTCGCTCAGGTCGAAGAAAGCGAAGTTCTTGTGGTTCTCGTAGTCGTCGCCCAGGGCGAATCCCGCTACGCCGAAACGTCCGTCGGTTTCCTCATCCAAGTCGTACAGCAGGTGCATCACGTATCCCTTGTCCGGGTCCTTTTCGAAAAGGTTTTCCAGGCCGGGCTCGTTGAGAAGCTTGCTTCCGCCGCCCAGCGTGGAATCGGTGAGGACGAACCACCAACCTTCTCCGAATGTGCGACCGAGAAGGGAACGATGGGTTTCCCATTGTTCGAAATTATCTACCAGAATGAAAGGCGCTGCGTCCAGGTCAATGACATTGTCAGCGTCTACGGTGCTGTCTGCCATGGCCTGAACCTGGAATGCGCGGGTCCCGTGAACATCTTCAACGAAGGCGAAATGTTGACCTTCGGGAATGCCCGAGACTTCGAAGTTTCCGTTGCTGTCGGTAGTGACGGCCTTGTCGAGAATTTTGACGGTGGCGCCCTTGATAGAGTTTCCGTTTTGTGTAATGTTGCCCTTCAGCGATGTACTGGCACTTGCGACGAGGGATGTTTGCGATGTTGAATCGTCGAAGTTTATCCAGCTCATCGCTGATAGGGTGTCTCCGGAGCGAGCCTCAACAAGATGTAGGCCGCTTAAGGAGGTGTCAATAGGAACTTGGCCGTTTTCGTCGAGCGTGTCGACCGATACGAGGTCCATGGATTTTTCTGACATGCTCCAGGTGCGTGCGATGGCGCGGGCGAGTGGGGTACCGTCGGCCTTGACGAAAGCGATTGTGGCAAGTTCGGTTTCGCCTGCATTGCTGCCGGTGCCGTTTGCAATGTCGTTACTTGCGCTGTCGGAGCAACCGGCGACGATCATTGCTGCAAAAGCGCAGACGACTACCCACGTCCAACCCAATCCATCCCCAATTTTCATCGATAAAGACTGGGTAGCCGCTGCGTTAGGAGAATTCTTGCTGATGCTCTGCATTATTTGTCCTCCTTTGCTCGGGGCACTAGTTGAAACCCTACATGGCATACGCGGTCGGGCGATTTTTCTTCGCGGGCTATGGCGAGGATCTTTTCGCGGAGGGTGGCGATTTCTTCGCGAACCTTTTCAAAGCTTTCTTTGGAAAGGCTGCAGGTGACGCTGGTGATGCTTCGGTCATCGCTGGTGAAGCTGTCGTAGACTTCGGCGTTAATCTCAAGATTCTTGAGGTGATACTTGCGTAGAATGGTGGAACGTACGCGAGGTGGAGTCGAAATGATTGGACTCGTCACGACGAACTTTCCGTCTTCGGTGGTGGTGATGAACCCGGCCTCGGTCAGGTAATCTATGCCGCTCTGTACTTGTGGGGCGCGGAGCGTGGGGGTGAACATGCGACCGATGCGTTCGGCGGAAGTTCCTGCGGGAATTAGCGGCAGGAGGTCGCGAAGGACGGGGTAATACCACTTTGAGAAGAACTTGAGCGTGGAATCTTGCAGGGCGAATTCCTTGTTGTGTCTCCTTGCGGCGAGCAGTTTTTTGAGAAATATTTCGCGGCTGTCCACATTGCGTTCGTTGCCGAATTTTACCATGTCTAGGAAATATTCGGTTTCGTCATCGTTCATGGCCCAAGCTTTGGCGAGAGTCTTTGCGTTGACTACAGAAAGTGGGCGGCTGCCGTCGAGAATACGGCTAAAGAAAGCGGAGCCAGATAGACCTGCGTTTTCTTGAATGGCGCGCAACGAAAGACCGCTTTTTTGCAATGTTTCCAAAACATTATTTATGTATTCCCGGTAATCGAAATACATAAAAACATTTTCGTTTATTGATGCAATAATTTTGGAAACATTGTTCATGTTACCAAATATAAGCAAAACTTTTCAAAAAAGCAATAGAAAAATTTAAAAAAATTCAAATTTTTTGGAAACACCTCAAAAATGGCGTTTTTTAAGTCTTTACGTGAAAATAATCCACTTCAGGGTGGCTGATGTAGAGGCCGCTCACGGAGGCTTGCGGGTACATGGCGCCGTTTTCGGTGAGGCTGATGCCCACGCTACCGAAGTCGATGAGTTTCGCGATATTGAAGATTTCCTTGATATTTGGAAGCACGGGGTAGCCGACGGCCGGGCGGATGCCCTTCCAGCTGTTGGTGCGGGCGAGTTCCTGGCTCAAGTATTCGGCGCCCGCTTCGGCGAGGCGGTCGGCGACAGTCTGCATCAAAAGAACGTCGTAGTCGCTGCCGCCCTGTTCGGCCTTGAACTTTTCGAGGCGCTTCACGAAGGCGTCGCTCACGGTGACGGCGAAGGCGCCCACGATGTCGCGGAATACATCCTTACCGGCGGGAGCGGCGAAGATGCTTGCGGTATTCGCATTCGCAGGAGCGACGTAGTCGCAGAGGGCGAGGCAGGTGCCTTCGGGGTTCTGCTGGCGTGCCGTGGCGACTTCGACAAGGTCGGAGTCGGTGCCGGTACGGCCCGTGTTGAACTTGATAGTGCTTTCCGTACCGGCTGCAGGGTAGAACGCCTGCACGGCACGCAGTGCATATTCGGGTTTTGTGAGACTCTTGATGAGCGCTTCGGCATCGGCCTTGAGCTTCTTGGCTTCTTCCTCTTCGGGCTTGATTTTCCAAGTGAAGAAGAAGTATTCCCAGCTGATAAGCGGGATAACTTTTTCCAGCGTGATGGGCGGGAGTTTGCTTTCGCCCATGAACGGAGGCTCCACGGGCTGGTACTTGCTCCAGTCGCATTGGTAGCGGCGTTCTTCCGGAGTCTTTTCGGCTGCGGCCATGGCGCTTGCGGCCTCGGTCTGGATGCCGTTTTGCTTGTCGCGGATGCGCTGCTGTTCTTCTCGGTTTTCGCGAATGGTTTGTTCGCTAGTTGCCGGATCCAAAAGTTTCTGGGCGAGGCCCGGGTTGCTGGCGGCATCGCGCACGTGGAATACGGGGCCGTCGTAGCACGGGGCAATCTTTACGGCCGTGTGCGTGGGCGAGGTCGTTGCGCCTCCGACGATAATCGGAATGCGCTGGCCTGCATCTTGCATGGCCTTCGCGACAGTGCACATTTCTTCGAGCGAGGGCGTAATCAGTCCGGAAAGGCTCAGAATGTCGGCCTTGTTCTCGATGACCGCCTTCACGATAACGTCTTCGGGAACCATCACGCCGAGGTCCACCATCTCGTAGCCGTTACAGGCCATAATCACGGAGACAATATTCTTGCCGATATCGTGCACGTCGCCCTTCACGGTCGCAATCACGATTTTGCCGCGGCTCGAAGCGTTCGCGTCTTTGCCCGCCTCGATGTAGGGCTGCAAAATTTCCACTGCCTTCTTCATGGTGCGTGCGGTCTTTACCACCTGCGGCAAGAACATCTTGCCTTCACCGAAGCGGCGGCCGACTTCGTTCATGCCGTCCATAAGCGGGCCGGAAATGATTCCCACCGGGCTATCGCCACGGTTGATGAGTTCCATCAGGTCGGGCTGAAGAGAGGTGGAAGTTCCCTTGAGCAAGGCTTCTTGCAAACGTTCTTCGGGCGTGGTAGGCTTTGCTTCGGCGGCAGCGCTGGCGTTGTCGTCAGAAGAGCTTGCGCCTGTGCTCATGGCAAAAATTGCCTTCGGGTCGTACTTGGTGCCCGCTTCCTTGGCGGCCGCGGCGGCTGCGGTCATGCGGCTTGCAATTTCGATGAGCGCTTCGCTTGCATCCGGTTCCGTGTTGTAGATGACTTCGGTAATGGCCATGCGGAGTTCCAGCGGAATCGTCTTGTATTCGATAATCGCGCTGGGGTTCATGATGGCCATGCCCATGCCGTTTGGAATCGCGTAGTGAAGGAACGTGGTGTGCATCGCTTCGCGCAGGTAGTTATTGCCGCGGAAGGCGAACGAAAGGTTCGAAAGACCGCCCGAGATGCGCACGCCGGGCAGGTTGTCCATAATCCAGCGGACCGCACGGATAAAGTCAATGGCGTAAGCGTTGTGTTCCGCCATGCCCGTAGCGACAGTCAAAACGTTCGGGTCGTAAATGATGTCCGAGGGGTCGAAGCCGAGCTTCTTCACCATGATGTCGTAAGCGCGGGCGGCGATCTGTACGCGGCGCTCGTAGTTGGTGGCCTGGCCTTCTTCGTCGAAGAGCATCACGATGACCGCACCGCCGAGGCGCTTGATGGTGCGCGCGTGATCGATAAATGCCTGTTCGCCCATCTTGAGGGAGATGGAATTCACGATGCACTTGCCCTGGGCGCACTTGAGGCCCGCTTCGATGACTTCGAAACGGGAAGAGTCCACCATGATGGGCACGCGGCTGATGGCCGGGTCCGATGCGAGCAGGTTCAAGAAGGTCTGCATTTCGGCGGTAGCGTCCAAGAGACCGTCGTCCATGTTCACGTCGATTACGTCGGCACCGTCTTCGACCTGCTTGCGTGCGATGTCGAGAGCTTCTTCGTAATTCTTTTCGTTGATGAGGCGGAGGAACTTCTTGGAGCCCGCCACGTTGCAGCGTTCGCCCACCTTCACAAAATCTTCGGCGTTGCAGCTGTCGGCGCCGTTGCTCGGGCGCACCTGTTCCTTGAACAGCGGCTCGAGCCCTGCGAGGCGGAGTAGCGGGCTCGTGGCGTACTTTGGCGCGGGCTTGCGGCGTTCGTAATCGGCTGGCAGGGCGTCGAGCATCTTGCGCATGGCGGCGATGTGTTCCGGTGTGGTACCGCAGCAACCGCCAATCATGTTCACCAGTTTGTCGTCCAGGTAAACGCCCATGAGCCGCACCATGTCTTCGGGCGTGTCGTCGTAACCGCCGAACTGGTTTGGGAGTCCCGCATTCGGATGACAGCTAATGTAGCAGGGCGCAACCTTGCCCATGCGGCGCAGGTACGGCACCATGCCGTCGGCACCGAGACCGCAGTTCAGGCCAATCGAAAGCGGGTGCATGTGCATCACGCTCACGGCGAAAGCTTCCACCGTCTGGCCCGAAAGTGTACGGCCCGAGGCGTCGCTCACCGTCATGGAGAACATGACTTCGACAGGCTTGAGGTCTGCGGCTTTGTCGCCGGCGTCGGCAGCGCGTTTTTCCATCACCTTGGTAAATGCACTTGCGGCGGCTTTCGCATTCAGTGTATCAAAAATCGTTTCAATCAGAATCGCATCGACGCCTTCTTCCACCAGCACCTGAATCTGTTCCAGGTAGGCATCTTCCAGCTCGTCGAAAGTAATGCTACGGCTCGCGGGGTCGTTCACGTCTTCGCTCATCGAAAGCATCTTGCTCGTGGGGCCCACGTCGCCGAGGATGTACACCTGGCGGCCGTACTTTTCCATGGCCTCTGCCGCCGCCTGCTTCGCAATCTTCACCGCGGCGCGGTTCATTTCGGCAATGCGGTGTTCCTGGTGGTATTCGTGCTGGCTCACGCGTTGGCTCGAGAACGTATTCGTCGTCAGACAGTCCACGCCCGCATCCACGTAGCGGCGCTGGATATCGAGAATGATTTCCGGCTTCTCGATGGAGAGCATGTCGTTGTTCGCGCCCTTGATGCCGTAAGTCTGAATGACAGAACCCATGCCGCCGTCCAGCAGCATCATTTTGCTTTCAAAAGCCTCGCGTAGAGTCATTTTTTTATCCATGGCACGAACCGCCGTCTTTTACATTTTATGCATTTATTTAATTTTATGCATAAATATAGAAAAAGAACGTGCGGCTAGTCAAGGCATTTTTCGAGTTCCATTCGGATAGAATCCTTGTTGTAGCCCTTGCCGATAAAGACGACCTGGTTTTCGCGGTCGCCGTAGCGGGAATCCCAGTTTTCCCGGACTTCGGGATTATCGGCGAGGTAGGCTTGCTTTTGGTCTTCGCGCAGGGCGTCTATCCAATACGAAACGGGCATGACCGAAGAATTCCGGCCGGCCTGTTCGAACAGTTGAACGTCCCTGCTGGCGTCCGAGAACCAGATGTAGCCCTTGGAACGGATGAGTTCGGCGGGGTAGCGGTTGTTGACGAAGTCCATGAAGCGGGTCCTGTTGAACGGTTGCCTGGTTTCGAAAACGAAGGATGAAATCCCGTATTCGTCTACGCAGCTGTCGCGTCGGCGTCCTGACTGCAACAGGCTTGCGGTGGCTTTTTGAATGGCCGAGGACGATTCGATTTGGCCGTAGTTGAAAGGTTTTGTTGTAAGGATTTTTTCGATGTCGATGTCGCCGTTTACTGAATGGATAATCGGTGCGCGGGGCTGGAAATCTCGCACGATGGATTCGACTTCCTTGAGTTGGTCTTCGCTGAGCAAGTCGCACTTGTTCAAGACGATAAAGTTGCAGAATTCGATTTGGTCTACAATCAGGGTGGAAATTTCTTCTTGCGAAAGATCGTATTGATCGGCGAGGGCGTCCCGCTGTTCTTTTTTGTGCTTCAAGTCGCTGAGGAATTCTCGGTAGATGCGGTCTGCATCGACGACAGTCACGATGGATGTCAGGTAGACGTTTGTGTCGGGGTTGTCTTCTTCGTAGGCCAAAAAGCTTGCGCTGACGGCGCCGGGATCACTGATGCCGGAGGCCTCGACGAATACGACTTCGATGGAGTCTAGGTTAGAAATCTTTTCGACTTGCTCGATGAATTCGTCGCGGAGGGTGCAGCAGATGCAGCCATTCTGCAGTTCGAACATCGGGCATTCGGCCACGTTCGAGCCGTTCTTCTTGAGGATTTCGGCATCAACATTGATGCTGCCCATGTCGTTGACGATAAGGGCGACTTTTCGTTTTTCCTGTTTGAGAATGTTGTTCAAGAGGGTGGTCTTGCCGGAGCCCAGGTATCCGGTAATGAGGATGACGGGTTTCTTGTTCTTTTTCATAGTTCTCCTTTGAGGTTTGGGTAAATTTGTTTGAAATTCTACCATTCGATTTTTGCGAGTGCGCTAAAATTGCGGCCCTTCTCGGGCATGACTGATTTTAGGCGAGAAAGGTGATTACGGATGTCGGCGTCGAATAGGTTGTCGGCGCGGAAAGCGAGGCTGTAGCGGGCGATTGCGAGTTCCCAGCGGATTTCAGTTGACAGGCCGAAGGTGATGTAGCCTGGGGTGCGTTCTTCGTATCGGTCGACCTTGTGCTGGGCGAGGGCCATGTCGGTGTGTGCGCCTGTGCGTACATGTTCCCAGAGGTAGGCGAGTTCGCCGTGGAATTTAAGCGGCGGAATTTGCGGCATGTCGCTCCACTTGTTTTTGGATTCGCTGCGGCTTGAACTATTTGCGTTGCGGTACATGCCGCGTACGTAGCTTGCGGAGGCTGTCGCGTGTATGCCGCGTTCTGCCGCGGTTTCGACGGAGGTGCTCCCGCCAAAAAGGAATGCCTCGTCTCCGCTGACTTGATAGATGGGGAGCAGCTGCGACCAGTTGGTGTCTCCTGTAGCGCGGGGCGCGAGATAGTTCAAGAAATAGGTGGCGTGAGCGGTCGCGCGCCAGGTGAATAAATCGTCGTAAGAGCGATATTCCAGTTCGCTGCCGTAGCCGCTTTCGGCGTCCAGCTTGTGGTTGCCACGCTCGTAGGTGTAAGCGGCGAGATGCGGCCCTTGGTTGTATAATTCTTCGATGGTGGGCGCCCGTGTGGTCCTGAATAAATCCAGCGTCAAGAATTTGCCCACACCGACGCGCTGCGAGAATTCTGCGTCAAACGCCCATAATGCAAAGTTGCGGTCTTCGATGGCGTCTTTGTCGGCCACCACGCTTTCATGCGGGCGAAAGATCGCTCCGCCGAGTCGCGTAGCTATCGTAATTTCAAGCCCACGCCACCCACTCATGCTGACGACTGCAAATGCGGAACCCGCATACGACCGAGTCGGTGGCGTGAACACGTAGCCACCCATTTCAATCCATCGGCGTTCCAATTCTGCGCCCAGGCGAATTCCGAAAAGGGGACCGAAACTTGCCAGGAGTTTTTCTAAGCGCAAGTTCTCCTGATTGACAGCAAACTCGGCTCCCACCGCCCCCTTCTCTCCTTCAAATTCCTTATGATGATAGCGGTTGATGCGAAGTGTGACATCGAGCGTGTCGCGGACGTCATTGGCCGGCAAGTAAAAGCCGCGCAGTGTCAAGTCGCGTTTCCATAATTCAATGTCGACACCGTTCGGGTGCCCGCCAATGAAACCGCCGGGAATTCCGTAGTCGCTATTGAACCAGCGGTAAGAGGCTCCGAAGCGGAAACGCCCCAAGGCGTACGCGGCGCCTACGGCCCCGCTTCCATTTTGAATGTTCGTGTTTTCGAGTGTGCCGTCGGGCGTTTCCATGTCGCCCATGCGGCGAGCCGAAAGTTCTCCTTTAAGTGAAATTCCCGCCGTCGAGGCATTAGCCCCCACGGCCGTTGCGTACCCCGGCTGTGCGCTTTCGGAATACCCCGCGACATAGCCGTGAAAAGGCGCTCCGTCAGAAGATGAATCGTCAAAGGGAATGTCCTTGCGTTCGACTTGAATCACTCCGCCTGCAGCTGAAAATGAATGCGCCAAAATATGCGGCCCGCGCAATACTCGCAATCGGTGTGCGGTTAAAACTTCCGATGCGACGGCATGATCGGGCGAGGTGGCGCTCATGTCTCCACAAAATGAACCGTCTTCGGTCAATTCGACATGGCTCCCTGAAAGTCCCTTGATAACGGGGCGTGCGGCCGCAGGGCCCATGGAACGGATTGCTACGTCGGGCTCGTTTTTGATGGTTTCGGCAATAGTTGTAGAGATAGCGCGTTCGAGTTTGTCGCCTTTTAAATCGTCATCTTCGCGGAGGCCTTCTAAAATCGCATGCGCGGGGCTTTCCGCCTGCACTACCGAACTTCCTAAATCCTGTACAAAATCTTGGGCTGAATTCTGTTCTGTATTTTGAGCAAAAGAAGAGTGAAGGAAGCCTCCCAGAAGGAGGCTTCCCATGGCAGCCCTAATGAGGCTAATCTTCATGTTCGTGCTCGTGTTCCTCGCCCTCTTCCTGGAACGGGCAATCGTGTTCATCCAGAGCCTCGTCAACGATGACCTTGATTTCGGGCGTGCGGGCGTCTGCATGGTCGTGATGATTTACCTTGAGAATCAAGGTCGTTTCGCCTTCCTTGACACCCTTCAGGTGGAATCCCCAGCCGCCTTCCCATTCAATGTCGAGGATCTTTTCGTCACCCACGGTCCAGCCGAGGGAATGCTCGTCGTCCTTGGGGCCCGAGACTTCTTTTTCTTCGTCATTCAGGAACTTGATGTTGATGTGTTCGCTCAGGCAATTCGCATTGACGCGAAGTTCCTTGTGCTCGGAATCGACCTTGCCGCGGAATACGCTGTAAGCAAGGGTGTAGTCGGGCCAGTAAAGGTTCCAACCTTCAACTTCAAAATGTTCGTGCTGGTCGGTAGAGGCGCTGTTGCTGTCGCCGCAGGCGGCAAAGAATACACTAAGGATAACGCCGAAAAAGGCGAAGGAAATGGTCTTGGAAAATTTCATTTTTCTCTCTGTTTTAATTTGTCCATCATAGCGGACTGTTTTAGGATGCAACATGCCTGTCCGCGAAAGACATGCGGAACGCACGTAAAAAATGCGGACAATACTCCAAAACACCTGGCGATTTTTCGCAAGGCAAAAAGCAGGATGTTGCGGTTAAAGTTTTAATAGACTATGTCGAGAGAGCGGGAGGGGCGCGCGGTCTTGAAAAGTGAAAACGCGGGTTTGTTCTGAAAATGCGAGTTTCACTTACTAGTTCGCAGATAACCACCAAAAATACGGCGACATCGGCGGTGTCGCTTGCCGCGTCGAGACCATTCTGTACTAGCGCACAGACCGGGCAATCGTCATGCTCGTCAAAGTCATCGTGATGGTGCTGGGCAATAGAGAGTAGGCCCGCTACCACGAAAGCGACGATTATGGTCTTCAAGAACTTCACTAAAAAATCCAATAATTAAAATAACGAATTTATTTTTCGGTCTGCATTTCAGCATTGCGGATGATGGGGAAACCACCGCCCCCTTCATCGCTTTCAAAATCGAAGTCGCCTGTAATCGTAATCACGTCCCCTTCGGCGGGGTATTCCTTGGGAAATTCGCGCGGTTTTGCAAGTTCAAAGGCGAGCCCCTGCGAACAACAGGCGAGAGCGTCTTGAATGACGCAACCGTAAAAACGCCGCTCCAGTTGTTCGTCGTAATAGCTCGAAAAGATACCCTTCATCTTGATATGCTTTCCGAGATACTTGCTTGGGTACATGACCATTTGGTAAACTTGCCCATAGACCATGGTCCCGCTCATGCGGGAAATGTCAATGTCGTATTTCTCTTTACCGCCGGGTTCCTTTGCAAACAAGGCCGCAAAGGCAAGCAGAACTGCAAGAACTACTTTGAACAACTTAAGCACCTCTGCCTTGAATCAGGCTGATGGAATAGAAGAGGCCGAATGCCACAATATCTGCCGCCACGATGGTGGAACCTACGGGAGTGCCTGCAAGGATTGCGACGACGATTCCGATAAGCGAGCACACGACCGAGATGATGGCCGATGCAACTGTTACCGCGAAGAAACTCTTGAAAACGCGCATGGCCGAAAGCGACGGGAAAACCACCAAGGCCGACACCAGGAGGGCGCCCACCAGGTTCATGGCAAGAACGATGATGACGGCCACGATGACAGCGATCAGCAAATTGAAAATCGTCGTGTTGACGCCGGTCGCCTGCGCAAAGTTTTCATCGAAAGTGATGGCAAAAATCTTGTGGTAGAAAAGAATGAATACGACGAGGACTGCAATCGAGAGTGCAACGCACAGGTAGACTTCTTCTACCCGAAGCGTCAGAATAGAAGTGGAACCGAAAAGCGTCGTGCAAACGTCACCCGAAATATTCGCCGAAGTCGAGAAAACGTTCATCAATAGATAACCGATGGCAAGGGCTCCGACCGAAACCATGGCAATGGCGGCATCGCCTTTGATTCGCGCGTTCTTTCCTGTACACAACAGGAGTACTGCCACAGCGACCGTCACCGGCAAGATAAGCAGCATGTTGTTCGTAATCTTGAGTACGGCTGCAATAGAGAGCGCGCCGAAGGCGACATGCGAAAGGCCGTCACCGATGTAGGAATAACGCTTGAGTACCAGGGTAACGCCCAACAGCGACGAACAGAGCGATACGAGAACGCCCACGATAATCGCATAGCGAACGAAAGGGAAATCTAGATAGAACGAAAGTTTTTCGATAAGCTCGGGCATAAAGGTTTGGGGTCGCGCTTACAGCGCTTTGAGGTATGAGGTTTGAGGAAGTTGCGGCATGAACCTTTTTATTTTTCCTTAGTTGAAATTTTGTTGAAGTCCAGCACGCGGGTGGCATCGTCAAGGGCAGTGTCTACATCGTGAGTGACCATGACGACGGTCATTCCCTTCTGATGCAGCTCTTCGATGATGCGGTACATAGTTTCTGTAGATTCCGGATCGAGGCCGGTCACCGGTTCGTCGAGAAGCAGCAGGCGCTCGGCGGCGCACAGGGCCCTCGCTAAAAGCACGCGCTGCTTTTGGCCCCCCGAAAGCTCGCGGAAGCAAGATTTTGCAAGGCTTTCGGTACGGGTTAGCGCCATGCATTCCATGGCGCGATCCCGGTGCGCCTTTCTGTAGAAGGGCAACAAGCGGTGCTTTCCTTGGAATGCCGACAGTACGATTTCTTCCACCGAGGCCGGAAAATCTTTCTGCACGATCGTCATCTGCGGCAGGTAGCCGATTTGATTTCTGCTTAAACCGTCGCAAAGTTCGATGACTCCCGATTTCGGCTTCAAGAGTCCCGCGATTCCCCTCAAGAAAGTCGTCTTTCCGGAACCGTTGCGGCCCACGATGCACAGGTAGTCACCTGCGTTTATGTCGTAGTCCAAATCGCGTACCAGGTCCTTGCTCCCGTATCCGAGAGTCAACTGGCGACACTTGAGCAACGAGGTATGGGCAGTGAGCTCGGTCGCCCTATCGCTTTCGCTCCAGGGCTCCCTTTGAGAATTTTGGCTTAGATTTTTTTTCTGTATATCTTCACTATTCATTATTCATTCTCAATTTTTAATTTTTTATCGCTCACTACTCGTCACCCTTTCAGCTTGTCATGCCCGATTTAGTCGGGCATCTCCTTTCTACTTAAACAATTATTTAATTGCTTTCTTCAGCACTTCCAGGTTCGACTGCATGATGCTCAGATAGTCTGTGCCGGATTGCATCTGCGCATCCGTCACCGACTGCATCGAATTCAGCGTAAGAACCGGCGTTTCCTTCGACTTCTTGCTGGCGTCAAGAATCGCGCGGGCAATCTTCCCGTTGCTTCCGTCAATCGTGAAAATCGCGGGGAGCGCGAGCGAATCCATCTTGCCGGCCAAGAAGGCTACCGTCTCGAAACTCGCTTCGCTTTCGGCGGAACAGCCAACAAACGCGGCAAAATACTTAATGCCGTAATCATCCACCAGATAGCGAAACGGAAAACGGTCACCAAAGAGGATTGTCTTTAACGAAGCGCTGTCTGTTGCTGCACGGTATTGAGCATCCAGTGCGCTAATCTTTGCGATGTAAAGGCCCGCATTCATGTGGTATTCCGTAGCGTGCGCCGTGTCTACTTTCGAGAGGGCATCGGCAAGGTTCATCACCAGCAGTTCCGCGTTCTTCAGCGAGAGCCAAATGTGTTCGTCGTTTTCAGGCGCCTCGGCATGCTCGTGATGCTCGTGCTCATGTTCTTCGGCATGTTCGTGGTGCTCATGTTCGTGCTCTTCGGCTTCTTCACCGTGTTCATGGTGGTGTTCCTCTTCGGCCTGCATGCCTTCCACGACTTCTTCTTCCTTGACGCGGTCGCCCAAAGCTTCCATCAGGTTCACTTGTACGCGGCCATCCTTCGGCGTTGCTTTCAGCGCTTTCTCGATCCATTCATCCGATTCGCCACCTACGAACACCACCATGTCGGCGCTTGCAATCGCTGCGATATCCTGTGCCGAGGGCTTATAGCTGTGCAAGTCGGTACCGTTCTTGATAAGCAGTTTCAGGTTCACGGCGTCCAGACGGTCTCCGAGGACGTTCTTCAGCCAATCGTACTGCGGATAGATAGTCGCGACAATAGAAACTTTCTTTTGTGCGGGGGCTTTTTCGTTCGATTCCGCGCTGCAAGCGACTAACGTTAGCGCCGTCGCCAAAACAAACATTGCAAATGCTGCAAATTTCTTCATAATAAGTCCTTTGCCCAATCGGGCCAAAATTTGAATCGATGCTTTATTCTCCGTGGCACTTGTCGTGCCCAGTGCGCCAATCAATTCAGTAGCAGGACTTTTTGCGATACGAGAGTTGTCGACGGCGCGACAGCTGCCTTAAAGCAAACTAATTTGAAATAGAAAAACCGTAACGCAAGTTCGAAAGGTGCCACTACCAGTTCCATGCAGACTGAAATCAGTTCCAGGCAGCGGTGGATGTGGTGGCACACGTGGCAGTGTTCGCCGTGGCAGTGGTGTTCCAAGTGCCTCGCGACGTAGAGTGAAGCCAAGACGACGAGCAGCTTGTCAAAGAGTGCCTTAACCATGACGCCTCCGTTGCGAACAACCGGAGCAGCGGCCGAGCAACACGGATTGTTGCTGGTCCAGTTCAAAACCGCTGCGTTGCACCGAAAGCTGCAACACCTTGAGGGCGGGGCCTTCCAGGTGAAAGAACTTGCCGCAATCCTTGCATACGAGGTGCATCTTTTCTTCGCATTGGCCTGGGCCCGTGTAGCGGTAGCGCAACTCGTTGTTGTCGTCGGCCCCGACAATTTGCACGATTCCCGCCTTTTCCATACGGGACAGGTTCCTATATATAGTACTCAGTGAAACTTCGGGCAAACTTTTGGCAATTTCGGACGCCTTGAAAATCCGGTCGGGATTTTCGGCCATGTAGTCCATGATTTTTTGCCTTGTTTGCGTCTTGTATTCCATTTTTCCTCGATTTTCGCAAATTTTCGTCATTTGGAGAGGGCGCGATGCATCCTGCACCGGCTTAATTTGCGAATCGTTCGCAAAATATAGTAAAATTTCGCAAGATTTGCTACTCATTTGCAAATTGTGAGTTTTTTTCTGCGAAATGGGGCTGCATACAGGCCAAATGGGCTGCTTCCCTCTCATTCCTCACCCCACACCTCACGCCTCTCTGTGACTTGCGTCACAATCCGCTTGGATAAAACATCCATGCGAAATTCACACTAGGTATATGTTTTTTTACCAGCAAAGTCTATTTTATTTATGTAAATATACGGGTAAAAAATTATGGTAACGTTTTCTGACATATCGGATTACCGCGACTTCTTGAAGGAGTACTACGACCGCAGGAAGGCTGAGATGCCTTTCTACTCGTACCGTATGATGGGTGACAAGCTGGGGTTGGATTCCAGCTACCTTTACCGCGTGCTGCAGAAGAAGCAGCACCTTCCGGCTCATGCGCTCCCTGCCGCAAAGGAAATCCTGAATCTGTCCGGTCGCGAGGCCGAATACTTTGACTTGCTGTTTTCCGCCGCTGTCACCAAAGACAAGAACAAGCGTGAAGAACTCATGGCCAAGGCCCTCGATCTTAGGGACGTGGACCGCCATAGCTTGCAGGCCGCCGAGCTCAAGCTGCTTGAAAACTGGTGGATTCCCGCCGTGCGCGCCTACCTGGAACTGAACGGTGGCGTGGTGAATGTCAAGCAGATTTCGCGCGATATCTGTCCCCCGATTACCGAGGAACAGGCAAAAGAAGCGATTGACACCTTGCTCGAAGTGGGCCTGGTGAAGAAAATGGCGTCGGGTAAACTGGCGCTGACGGATGCTCACTTGACTGTGGGTGGCCCCGAAAAGAAACAGGCCGTGCGCCACTTCCAAAAAGAAGTGCTCTCGTTGGCAAGCAATGCGCTGGATAACATCCCCGTGGACGAAAGAAATATTTCTACTCTTACATTGTCCGTGGACCAGTCCTGCTTCGACGACTTGGGCGATATGCTTAGGGAATTCAGGCGGCTTGTCCAAAAGAGGGTGGACAGTGCCAAGAACTCGGACCGGGTGATGCAGCTTTCGATGGCTTTTTACCCGATCGCGCGCAAGGGCGGAGTCCGTACCGTTGATTCTGTGGAGGGCGACAAAAGGGAGTCCAAATGAAGAAGTGGGTGTGGCATATAGGTTTGGCTGCGATGGGTGGAATCATCGCGGCATGCACGAGCGGCGACGGGAAGACAAACGATGTCGCTGGTTCTTCGTTTGAAACGGAGAACTCGATTGCTGTCGTGCTTGCGGTGCAGAAGAGTGATGGCTCTCCTGCTGCCCGTACCAAGGTTTTTGTTCGTCCCTCGGATTTTTTGGCTGGCGCGAACAACCTGGTCTTGAGCGACGATTATGATGATTTTGATTCCCCTGTTGTCGAAGAGGATTCTGCTTCGGGAATCTTGAATGTGGAAACGGACAGCCTGGGCATGTTGAACCTTCCGAGGCTTAAGCCAGGCAACTACACGATCGAAGCCCGTGAAGAACTGGGTAAGGGAATTACGCGAGTCGTGGTGACCGATTCCTCGATGGACTCCGTCTCCATCAAGATGACCAATCCCGGCTCCATTTCCGGTCAGGTGTACCTGCCCGAAAACGAGGTGTCGGTGACTGTCGGTATCGAAGGTCTTGATTACTTTGTCAAGACCGATACGGCGGGCAACTTTGAATTCAAGAACGTTCCTGTAGGCTCCTTCAGCGTGGTGGGCTTCGTGTTCCACACCTACAAGTCACTCGACTTGAACGGGGATCCCTCGACATCCAGTGTCTACATGTCGCTTGGCACCCGCAGGACGAACGTCTCTTCTGGTACGGAATCCAGGAACGTGGTGATTGGACAGAAGCCGATTGTCATCGAGAAGGATACGATACCGAAGGATACGACGCCAGTTTATCCGGTGGTCCTGTTCGAGGACTTCGAAGACAGCACCTACGGCTGGTACACCAATGTGTCTAGGTATGCAGAGGCCAAGCTGGGTGTCGATGAAGACGTCCTTGACCGCGAAGGCCTGGTGGCTCACTTCGAGTACTCCAACGACTCGAACTACAACTGGGCCCTGATGGGTCGTTCGCTTGGCGGACTGAAGGACTTCAGCGATCTCGACTCCGTCGTGTTCTGGGCGCGTTCTGCCAAGGGCGATTCCGCTCAGTGGATTAGTCTCTCGTTCGATGTGCAGCTGGACAGCGCAAGCCTTGAAAAGTACGGTTACGAAAATGGCAAGGCTTGGGTCCATATGGAACTGGATACCGTATGGCAGCGTTATGTGATCACGCCTGATGACTTGCTTGAAACCGATTCCACCAGAAACGGTGGAAACATCGGCTGGGATGCCGTCAAGGACCATGTGACGAACCTGAACTTCTTTGGCGGTGGCGTTACGAATGGCTCCCCGTACGAAATGTGGCTCGACGATGTCACTATCTACGGCGTCAAGGACCTAGAGTAAGTTCCCCTGAAAAATAATCTTGAAAAACCGGGCAAAAGTCCGGTTTTTTCGTTATTTTCGGCATTTTGCACCTCATGCCGTTATGGACAAATAGTCAATGGAATCTATGGAGAATGGTGTGAAAAGGCTCTTTTTTCAGAATATCTTTAGATTGAAGGCGTGGAGTATTTTGCCTTCTCAGGAGTGATTTATGGATTGCAAAAAGGTGTGGAAAAGTTTTAGCCTAAAGAAGGCGGCGTGCCTTGTTGCGGGTCTTGCTGTATTTGGCCTTGCCGACAACCCGATTTCAACATATCATTATCTGGCCGACCCGTCGGCGGCATCTGATGGCGATACGTTCTACATTTTGACTGACACTGATGACATGTGCGTCAGTTCCGACCCGTTCAACTATGACATTATCGGTCTTTATGCCTTTACTTCCGAGGACATGAAGAACTGGACCGACCATGGCCTGATTTTCGAGAGAAAACGTGAGTTTGACTATGTCGGCAATACATGGGCTTCTGGCATCGCTGTGAAGGACGGCAAGGTTTACATCGTTTATCCGGATGGCGCTGGTGGCGTGGGCATGATTACCTCCAACAGCATTGATGGTCCTTACAAGGACCCCATTGCCGAAAACCATGGTGTCAACAAGATTGCAAGTCACTGGGGTTCTAGCGTGCTTGGCGGATGCGATGATATCGCGAACTGCTTTGACCCGGGTATCTTTATCGATGACGACGGCAAGGGGTACATCATCTTTGGCGGTGGAAAGAACGACAAGAGACCGTACGGAAATAACTTTGATATTGTGCAGTTCTCCGATAACAATGGCAAGGTTACCGTTGACAAGAATACCCTCAAGCGAATCCAGGCTCCGAACTCCTTCGAGGCTCCCTACCTGCACAAGAAGGGTAGCAATTACTATTTGAGCTTCAACAATAGTTCCCAGGTGATTGACTATAGCATGTCTACAAGCATTACTGGACCTTACACCTATGTGGGCGAAGTAATCCCTGCGATTTGGCAGGTCCCCGATGCAGGAGGCCACGGTGGCAACAACCATCAGGGCTTTGCTGAATTCAAGGGCAAGTGGTATGCCGTCTATCATGACCGCCGTTTGGTTTCCGCCTCGGAACATCCGATTTCCTGTAGCGCCAAGGAAGGCTGCGTGAAGGATCCGGAACCGGGTAACCATAGAAGCGTCTCTATTGACGAACTCACCTGGAATGGCGACAAGATGAACAAGCTTACGTTTACCAATCCGGGCCCGAAGCAGATTAAGAATTTTGATCCGTACAGGACATACAAGGCGCTTACGAGTTCCAAGCAGCGCAATGTACGTAGCCGTACCGACTGGACTCGCGGTCAGGCCGTGAAGCATGTGCTGACTCCGCTCGCCACCAAGGAATCGTGGATTCGCGTCTCTGGCGTGGACTTCGGCAACGGCGCCGAGAACCTCCGCGTGAAGGCTGCGAACGTGGGCGACGGCAACAAGATTGAAATCCGCAAGGGTTCCGTGAGTGGCACGCTTGCTGGTACATGCGAACTTGCAAAGACCAGTGGCTGGAACAACTACACCGATAACGACTGCGCCATGAGCGGCCTTACCGGCGTCGTGGACGAACTGTTCTTCGTGTTCAAGGGCTCTAAGGATTCTACCATGGGTATTCTCGAATGGGAATTCCAGGGCACCAAGCGCGAACCGGAACCGCAGACTGCATTTGGTGGCACGGCCTGGGCTATTCCGGGCAAAATCGAGATGGAAAACTTCGATGAACCGGGTTACGGTGCTGGCAATGATTCTTACAGCGACAACGATACTGACGACCATGGCGCCGAAAGCAATGGGGGCAAGAGTTACCGCGAAGGTACGGGTGTAGACATCTACAAGAAGGCTACCGGCTACGTGATTGGCTACAACCAGGCTGGCGAATGGCTCGAATACACGGTAAATGTGGCTGCTGCTGGCGACTACACGATGTATGCGGCTGTTGCCTCTGCCAATGCGACTTCGAGCTTCAAGCTCTCTATCGACGGCGATGACATTACCGAAGAAATTGCTGTTCCGCAGGCGAGTTCCGGCGAAGAGAACTATGACGACTACAACAAGGTCAAGGCCAATGTGACGCTTCCGGCCGGTGAACACATTCTCCGCTTTACCGTGACCGGTGACTGGATGGATATCGACTACATCAACTTTGTGGCAGGCAAGGACGCCGAAGATACCGAGCCGATGTTCATTAACAACAAGGTAAAGCTTGCGACAGAAGCGACTTCGAGCTTCGATGTGTTTGACCTGAGCGGCAAGAAGATTGCCCACTTCACGGCCCGCAACATGGACGAAGCAAGCCACCTTTGGCAGAGTGGGTCTATCAAGGGTTCCGAAAAGGTTCATGGATTGAGCCTGATTCGTAACTGCAAAAACGGAATGGTTTCAAAGGTGCGTGTGATACGGTAAGTTTCCCATAAACACATCCAACCAGGAGGACACCCCCGAACGGGGGTGCCTTTCCTTGGGAAAGCGCGGTGAGTGCCTGATTTTTGGAGCAAGGGATGGTTCTAAAGGAAGGGTTCGCGCAAAAAAGGAGCAAAAAATGACAATCCAAGAGATTGCAAAGCGTGTGGGTTTCGTCTTTGGTGTGGCGGGACTCTGGAGTATGGCGGCCGCTTCGACGGTCAATGTGGATCTTGGTGAAGAACACCAGGTCATCCGAGGCTTTGGCGGCATGGTGCATAACCAGTGGCAGGGCGGTGGAGGCCTTTCCGAAGCCGACGCAAAAATCGCTTTCGGTACGGGGGATGGAACGCTCGGCCTGAATACGCTTCGTATTCCGGTGTATGCGAGTTCCAATGATTTCAACAAGGAAGTTCAGGCCGCAAAGTATGCCAAGAAGTATGCCGGTGATGACTTTATTTTGTATGCAACTCCGTGGACATCGCCTTATGCGGGTGCAAACCAGCACATGGCTTCTTCGAACTACCAGAAGTACGTGGATCACCTAAACAGCTTTAACGATTACATGAAGAACCAGGGCGTTCCTCTGTATGCAATTTCCATCAGTAACGAACCGGACTGGTGCCATGAATGGGCTTGCTGGACCGCTGACGAAATCTACAACTTCACCAAGGGCTATGCCGACAAAATGCGCAAGAACGGCGCCAAGGTGATTTCAACCGAGTCGTTTGCTTATCAGAAAAGTCTGTATGACAAGGTGCTGAACGATGCCAGTGCCCTCAAGAACTGGGACATTCTCGGTGCGCACTTTTATGCAAGTGAGGCCAATACGGGAGATAACTTCTTCCAGTATCCCCTTGCCGACCAGAAGAATGTGGAACGCTGGATGACGGAACACTACACTGAAAGCGACGGTAGCGGAAACTACTGGCGCGTGGTGATGAGAACAGGTGACCAGGCGAATGTAAATAAGCTTGATACCGTTCGTGCCATGGACGTGGGTTACGAAATCCACCGCGCCATGGTGGTGGGCAATTTCAATCAGTACACCTGGTGGTACATCCGCCGTTGCTACGGCCTGATTATGGAAAAGGATTTTGGCAACAAGATCCAGATTCCGCAGAACGAAATCGGCAAGATTTCTAAGCGAGGCTATGTGCTTTCTCAGTTCGCGCGCTTTGTGCGTCCGGGAGCAGTCCGTGTGGGCGCAACGGCCAAGCCTGAGTCGAACCTGTTTGCTTCTGCCTACAAGAGTGCAAATGGCGACTCCGTTATTGTGGTACTCGTGAACCGCGACTACGGCTCGGCTAAAACCGTGACGGTGAACGTGCCGGGCGTATCGAAGCTTGAAAGCTTCCACATGTACACCACGAGCGAAGCGAAGAATGCAAAGGACGAAGGCTTTGTGGATGTGAAGAACGGCTCCGTGACCATCACTATGGAATCGGGTGCAACGAACAAGGACTGTATCGTGACGCTCGTGGGCGAAATCGGCGACGTGGTCAAGACTCCGCGAGAACCGTTCGGCGGCAAGGCCGTGGAACTTCCGGGCAAGATCGAAGCCGAAAACTTCGACATTCCGGGAACCGGCAAGGAAAATAAGACTTACAACGAAAATGACGCTGACGACCATGGCGCCGGTGAAGGCGGCACAAGCTACCGCGAAGGTACGGGTGTCGACATCTACAAGAAGGCGACCGGATACATCGTTGGCTACAACCAGGAAGGCGAATGGCTGGAATACACCGTGAATGTGAAGGAAGCGGGTGACTACACCTTCTTTGCCGCGGTGGCATCTGCCAATGAGACTTCGGGCTTCCAGATGTCCCTGGACGGTGAAGCGATTACCGAGACGATTTCTGTACCGAAGAACGAAGGCGAAGACAACTATGACGACTACAACAAGGTCTCTGCGAACGTAACGCTCCCGGCGGGTGAACATATCCTCCGCTTCACCGTGATGGGTTCCTGGATGGACGTGGATTACTTCACCTTCGTAAAGGGCAAGGATGCGACCGACCCCGAACCGATTGGTGGCGAAATCATGCTTTCGGGTTCTCGCGTGAAATTGTCGACCGAGGCCGAAAATTACCGCATCTTTGACCTGAATGGCAGCTACATGGGTGCTGTCCGTGCGGCAGGAGCTCAGGAACTCCGCGTCAATACGGCAAGCCTTGTAAAGCGTGGTGGCGTCTATTTGGCGAAATCTGCGAATGGCCGCGTTATGCGCCTCCAGGTGACAAAATAGAGTAATTCGAAATCCAACGCTGAATAAGAACCCGCTGAAAAGCGGGTTTTTCGTTACGTTTTCTTTATCTCCCGTTGACTATTTGTCCATAGTTTTTGGCGAATTTAGCGAAATTTTGCCGTTTTTTTAGGATAATTTTAGAACAGTAAAAGGAGTGTGTTATGGATATCAAAAAGTTTTCGGAATTGCTTACCCCGGCGCTGTGGCTTATTGGCGGGCTTTTGATGCTTGCGACGCTTGCCAATGCGGCACCGAACCCCAATTTCCACATTTATATTGCCTACGGTCAGTCCAACATGGCGGGTAACGGCGATATCGTCCCTTCCGAAGACCAGGACAAGTATTCCGAAAAGTTCCTGATGCTTGCCTCGCATAACGCGAATGCAAGCCAGCGTAGCGGCAAGACGAACCAGTCCATCAAGACTGGCGAATGGTACACTGCGATTCCCCCGATGTTCCACGCTTTCGAGAACCT
>NZ_JAZSAF010000003.1:0-70835 GCF_045601785.1 Fibrobacter sp. | reverse complement strand
CGAAAACAAGAATGTAATTCCCGAACTGAGCGAAGCGGACGCCGAAAAGCTGATCGAGGCTGGCGTCATCTCCGGCGGTATGATTCCCAAAGTCCGCGAGAGTTTCAAGTCGATCCGACGAGGACTCAAGAGCATCCACATTGTGGGTTGGAAGGACGCGGAACACTTTGGCAAACAAATTAATGGAGATTTAAACTATGGCACAATCTTGCGCTAACCTGCTCGAACAGGACAAACAAATTATCGCGCCGCTCTACGGCAAGGCAGACATCAACTTCGTGAAGGGCGAAGGCTCTTACCTCTACGACGACCAGGGCACTCAGTACCTGGACTTCGTCGCGGGTATCGCCGTGAATGCGCTCGGTCACCAGAACCAGGCGATTAAGGATGCTGTGGTGGAACAGATGAACCACTTCAACCACATCAGCAACCTTTACCCGAACTACCCGCAGATTAATCTCGGCAAGGCACTCCTTGAAATCACCAAGTTCGACAAGGCCTTCTTCTGCAACTCGGGTACCGAAGCCAACGAAGGCGCTATCAAGTTCGCACGTAAGTACTTCGACCGGAAGGGCGAAAAGAACCGGCAGAAAATCATTACCTTCGTGAACAGCTTCCACGGAAGGACGTATGCCGCACTTTCTGCGACGGGCCAGCCGGCCATCCGCGAAGGCTTCGGCTCCATGCCGGGTGATTTTGTGCATGTAACTTGGAATGACTGCGAAGCCTTGAAGGCCGAGGTGGATGGCAATACCTGTGCCATCATGCTGGAATCGCTGGCCGCCGAAGGTGGCGTGATGACTCTCTCTGCCGAAATGGTTGCAACAATCAATAGCCTGCAGAAGGAATTCGGCTGCCTCGTCATCGTCGACGAAGTGCAGGCAGGCGTGGGCAGGCTCGGTACCTTCCTCGGTTTCGAGAAGTACGGCTTGAATCCGGACCTGGTAACGCTTGCCAAGGGAATCGGTGGCGGTCTCCCGCTGGGTGCGGTGCTGTTGCGCCAGAAGATTGCTGACCAGCTCAAGGCTGGCGACCATGGTACTACATTCGGCGGTAACCCGATTGCATGCGCTGCAGGTCTCGCTGTCGTGAAGCAGATTCCGGGCTTGCTGAAGAACGTGGCTGAACGCTCTGCCCAGCTGAAGGCCGGTTTGGCTGCCCTTGTGGAAAAGTACAGTTTCGCCAAGGAAATCCGCGGTGAAGGCCTGATTCTCGGTGTGGCTCTCGATGAATCCATGCCGGTCGGTAACATCATCGCTGCCGCCCGCGCAGAAAAACTCATGGTGCTCAGTGCCAAGGGCAACGTGCTGAGACTCCTCCCGCCGCTGAACGTGAGCGAAGCCGAAGTTGCTGAAGCCCTCGAAAAGTTGGGTAAAGCTTTCGCTGCGGCTGCTGTGAAGTAACATCTACGTCATTGCGAGCCCTATGGGGCGAAGCAATCCTGAACGTCATCTCGGATTTAAAAAAAATCCCGCCGGTTGTTCCGACGGGAATTTTTCATTTCTAACGATTAGGATTAGATCAAGCCTTCAAAGAAGTTGTTGCCCTTGTCGTCGACCAAGATAAAGGCGGGGAAGTCCTTGATAGTGATCTTGCGGATGGCTTCCATGCCGAGTTCCGGGAAGGCCACGATGTCGTTGGACAGAATGTTCTGTTCAGCGAGGATGGCTGCCGGACCGCCGATAGAGCCGAGGAAGAATCCACCGTACTTCTTGCAGGCGTCAGTCACGTCTTGGCTGCGGTTACCCTTCGCGACCATGATCATCGAGGCTCCCTTGCTCTGGAAGCGCATCACGTACGGGTCCATGCGGTTGGCGGTCGTCGGGCCGAAGCTACCCGTGGGCATGCCAGCCGGAGTCTTTGCCGGGCCGGCGTAGTAGATCGGGTGGTCAGACACGACCTTCAATACGGTCTTTTCTTCGTCGGTGAGTTCTTCGCCACGTTCCTGCTTGTCGAAGATTTCGGCAATCTTTGCGTGAGCCATGTCGCGGGCCACAATCATCGTGCCCTTGAGGCTGAGGCGGGTCTTCACCGGATACTTGGTGAGGTCGGCGAGCACTTCCTTCATCGGGCGGTCAAGGTCGATTTCCACTGCCGGAGCGAGGTTCACGGCGTTGCCTGCCGGAATGTAGTTTTCCGGATGGTGTTCCATCTTTTCGAGCCAGAGGCCGTTCTCGTCAATCTTTGCCTTGATGTTACGGTCGGCAGAGCAGGAGACACCGATAGAAACCGGGCAGCTTGCAGCGTGGCGCGGAGCGCGAATCACGCGAACGTCGTGCACCAGGTACTTGCCGCCGAACTGGGCGCCAATGCCCGTCTTCTGGCAAATGTGCAGAACCTTTTCTTCCATTTCGAGGTCGCGGAAAATGCGGCCGCCTTCGGAACCCGTGGTCGGAATATCGTCGAGGTAGCCGCAGCTAGTGAGCTTCACCATGTGGGTATTCATTTCAGCAGAGGTACCGCCAATCACAATGGCGAGGTGGTACGGAGGGCAAGCCGCAGTACCCAAGGTCTTCACCTTTTCGGCGAGGAACTTTTCCAAGGACTTCGGGTTGAGGAGCGCCTTGGTCATGGGCCAGTAGTAAGTCTTGTTGGCTGAGCCACCGCCTTTCGCCACAAACAGGAACTTCATCTCGGCGCCTTCTTCGGCGTGGATGTCGATCTGGGCAGGCAGGTTGCAACCGGTGTTCTTTTCTTCGTACATGGTCAAGGGTGCAATCTGGCTGTAGCGGAGGTTCTTGGTGGTGTAGGCGTTGTAGATACCTTCCGAAATCGCTTCGGCATCGTCGAAGCCGGTCCACACCTGCTGGCCCTTGTGGGCGACGCAGATTGCGGTACCGGTGTCCTGGCAGAACGGGAGAATTCCCTTTGCTGCTACGCAGGCGTTCTTGAGCATGGTGAGGGCCACGAACTTGTCGTTGTCCGAAGCTTCCGGGTCCTGCAAAATCTTTGCGACCTTCGCCGTGTGGGCCGGACGCAGGCAGAATTCCACTTCTTCAAAGGCGGCCTGGGCGATCTTGGTGAGCGCCTCGGGGGCGACCTTCAGAATCTTCTTGCCTTCGAATTCGGCGACGGAAACGCCATCTTTACCGAGATTCACGTATTCGGTAGTATCTTCACCGTGCTGGACGGTAGCTTCGTATTTGAATGCCATAGTGTTCTAGTGGTTAGTGGTTGGTGGTTAGTGGTTAGTGGTTAGGATCTAGGGACTGGAGTTAGGTGTGGGCTGTGTAATGACTAATTACACATCACACATTTCACATTGTTTTTATGTGTGTAATTTAAAATTTATAGCGGGTTTAGTTTAAAAGATTTTGACTAATCGGAGCTTTTTTGCCTGTGGTAGTGTGCGTAAAACCGCAAAATGCCGATGAATGGACGAAAAAAGGCGACAATTTAAACTTTTTTTGTAAAAAAATTGGCAATCGGTCAAAATTTGTGCTATTTTTTACATCGTAGAAGTTTAATCTAGAGAGGAATCATATGAAGATCAAGAATCTCATGCTGGCAACTATCCTTGCCTCTGCTGTCGCCTTTGCCGCCGATGCTGCAAAGCCCGCCGCTGCACCTGCTGCTGCCCCGGCTGCCGCACCTGCCGCTGCTGCTCCTGCTGCAGCACCCGCTGCTGAAGCCCCGAAGGCTGAAGCTGCACCCGCTGCTGCTCCTGCTCCGGCTGCCGCACCTGCCGCCGCCGCACCTGCTGCTGCCCCGGCTGAAGCTGCCGCTCCTGCCGCTACGGATTCCGCTGCCGCTGCTCCTGCTGAAGCTGCCGCCGCTCCTGCTGCTGATTCTACTGCAGCTGCCCCGGCTGATTCTGCCGCTGCCGCTCCTGCCGAAGCTGTAGCTGCCGCCGACACCGCCAAGGCTGATAGCGCCGAAGTCCTCGAAGCCAAGGCTGAAGAAGCCCCGGTCGACAGCGCCGCTCTCGCCAAGGCTGAAGAAGAAAAGAAGGCTGCCGAAGCTGAAGCTAAGGCCAAGGCCGAAGAACAGGCTGCTCTCGAAAACAGCTCCGCCGGTTCTGCCAAGAGCTCCGTCATGGAAAACCCGTGGGAATTCCTGATCGTCTCTGCCGCCTTCGTGGCATCCGTGCTCGTGATCATCTTCACCGGCAAGGACTAATCGAAGCCTGACATAAAGGTTTATAAGAAACCGACGCTAACAGCGCCGGTTCTTTTTTTCAGAAAAGAATGGTGGTCCCGGCACAGGGGCCGGGAGGACATGTGTATGTTTATGCCGAACATTCTTTTGTAAACTTTCGTAAACTCCACCCTGCGTATTTATTACCAAAATGTGTTCTACGAAACCCCGTGTTCCGCGTCATGCTTTTTTGCCTTTTTTGAGAGCGAAAAGCGAACATTTTCTGATTTTGGGAAGTGCTTTTTCGGCAAGATAAATCTATTTTATAGTTGTGTATTTGGGCGTTTGAAAAACGGGTACTTGCGTATCCGCCATTTGGTTGTATATAAAAGGAGGCTTTTGTGCCGATCAAGAAAAGTTTTGTCGCTGTGGCGTTTTCTGCCGTGTCGGCCATTTCGGTAATGGCTGCTACCGCGGTTCAGGAACAACCCACTCCCTATGATCTGATCCGTCCGGTTTACCCCTTGACATGGGACACGACGGTGTTCGATCATTACGACACGACGGTTACCCAGAAGCACAACATGGTTCCCAAGAACCGCACGCCGGCGTCTTACGTGCCGAACGCGCTGATCCCCGACACGCTGAACCAGGCCTACCTCGATGCGATCAACTACCGCATGTCTCCGATCCGTATCAACCAGGCCGGTTACCTGGAAAGCGATCCCGAAAAGCAGTTCTACTACGTGGGCACGGCGACCGAGTTCGAAGTGGTGGATATCGACGGCAAGTCCCTTTCCCCGAAGGTGACGGGCACCTTTACTAGCAGCGGTTTCCAGACGTCTTCGGACTGGACGATTATCGCGGGCACGAATGCGGCCACCAACGACCAGAAGCGTTACCAGGTCGACATTACCGGCCAGTCCGGCATAATTCAGGTGGGCCATATCCCCGGAACCGTGCCTACCGAAACCCGACTCCGTATCAAGGTGGGAAACGACATTTCGAGCACCTTCATCGTGAGCAACAGGGTCTACTCGATGGTGAAGAGTGCTGCCCTCAAGTTCTACGGAATCAACCGTAGCGGCGATGGTGACTCCTGGTTCCACCCGGCAAGCCACATGAAGGATGGCGCCGGTGCAGAGGTGACGGGGGCTGCCGATGTTCGTGACCAGTACAACGCTGCCCTTGCCGGAACCTTGCAGGGTGGCTACTACGACTGCGGTGACCACCTGAAGGAATCCCAGACCCAGATGTATGCATTTATGGTGGCGGCAGTCCTTGCTGCTACAAACGCCGATGCCGACGAAGACAACTATGCCTTCAACCACGGCGAAACGGTGAATACCGACGGTATGCCCGACATGTTGCGCGAAGCAAAGCACGGCGCCGACTATGTGTTGCGCGCCTATATCCGCGCCAAGGGCGTGATTGACGACATGGCCCTTTCGGTGGGTAACTTCGGCTCTGACCACGGCTGGTGGGGCCGCCCCGAAAACAGCGACAAGCTGCCCGTGGATGGTTCTGCTGCGGCGACGGACCGTGGCGGTCCTATGTCGCGTACCGTGCGCTTGGGCGAAATCGGTGCAAACATCGGTGGCGAGACGGCGGCGGGCCTTGCCCTTGTGGGTAAGCTCTATTCCGAATACCCCGAACATAAGGCTTTTGCCGACAGCTGCTTGAAGGTAGCCAAGGAAATGTATGACTTTGCAAAGTCGATGGCTCAGGGCAAGACCTACAAGAACAATACCGAAGCCGCCGGCTGGTCTTCTCCGGCCTACAACGGCAACAACGAATATTTCGACGACTTGGCTCTTGCCTCTGTTGCCCTTTGGTATGCCACGGGCGATTCGAAGTATGGCGATGATGCCATCCGTTCCAAGACGCTTGGCACGACGGTTCCGCAGTCCTTTATGGAAAATTGCGTGGGCTGCTTCGATGGTGGCTGGTTTGTGACCGACAACAAGGGTTTCTTGAAGAACGTGAAGAATACCAGCTGGGCAAACGCTTACGCTTACGCGACCTACGCCCTTTACAAGCTGATCCTTGCCGACGAGAACAAGGCGGTTAACGAATTCGGACTCACCAAGGAAGAGCGCCTGAATGCCATCGAAGACTGTATCATGAGCATGATCCACAACTTGGCCGACGTGAGCGCCGGTACGGCGACGATTGTTTTGCCTCGCAAGGATCCTTCTAACTACATGGTCCAGGATATCGGCTGGAAGGGTAACGAAGTCAAGTACGACCCCATCTGGTACTCGATGCAGACGGACCAGACCTGGATTTACAACCGCTACCAGGCAGGCAACATTTTTGAAGTCTTGGCCTATGCCGATGTGGCGAAGGATCTTGAAAAGCAGAACCTGGTTCTCCCGAACTTGGGCAGCCCCGACTGGAAGGCCGACCAGATGCACCAGCTGGCCATCAACCAGCTGAACTACCTGCTTGGCGTGAACCCGTGGGATGTGTCCTACATTCTGGGTATCGGCGACAAGAACGACGCCCACCCGCACCACCGCGCCGCAAACCCCGAAGGCAAGAACCAGCCGGGTGCCGGCTACAAGTATCGCCCGCCTGTAGGCGCCCTTTATGGTGGTGTGACTCCGGGTGCTACGAATTCCATGGTTCCTGACAACAAGAGCTGGGAAGACTACCACAAGTCCGAAACCTGTATCGATGCCGCTGCAACGCTCGTAAGCTCGGGCATGCTCGCCGCAGCAAAGTTTGACCGCTCTGCGGCCCCTGTCATGAGTGTTGAAATCCGCCACGTGAGCATGGACTCCGCAATCGTGATGGTGAAACTCACGACGCGTGGAACGGCTACGCTCTATTACGGTACCGATGAAGGCTCCATGACGACGACCGTTACCACCGATGATGGTTCTGCAGGTGTCCAGCACGAAATCGTCATGCGTGGCCTTACGAACGGAACAACTTACTACTTCTACGCAGAAGGTGTGAATGCGTACAACACGGCAAACGTCACGCAGAAGTACATGGTCGATTCGACACAGACTCCGTTCAGCTTTACCACGCTTAATACGGTGGAAAGTGCTCAGATCATGAACCCGACGGTCTGCAACATGTTCGGCGACAGTGCTGAAATCATGTGGTACACCCCGAACGGCGAATATGAATCCAAGGTATACTGGGATACCGTTCCGCATGCGACGGCCGCCGAATTCGCCTTCAATAGCGGAGCCGGCAATGCCGATGTATCGGGCATTCCGACCAAGTTCCACTATGTAAAGATTGGCGGACTCAAGGAAAAGACGACTTACTATTATATGGTCGAAAGCAACGGCCAGTTTGCAAATACCGACGAGAAGACCGGCGACCTCTTGAAGTTCACGACGCCGGTGGGCTGGTACGACTTTAGCGTGCGCGCCTACCAGTACGACTTCGGTGGTACAGAATTCCTGAACTTGAATATCTATAACAATGAAGCGCGGCCGTTCGATAGCCTCACGCTCCGCATGTACTTTATGGCCTTGCCTGAGGAAGTGGAACAGTGCGCCACCTTGATTGACTCCGATATTTGCCAGGCTTACGATGAAGCTGGCTTCAACAAGCCTTGCGAAAATGACCGCGAACTCCGTGACTTGATGCGCGCGGCGCTTCCGGTTCGTCTTTATGACACCTACGATGCTACGACGGGTAAGTATGCCTATTACTTCCCGGTTCCGTTGGGATCTTCTATCATCAAGTCTCAGTCACGCTTGCGTGTTGACTTGACCTATTCTTCGGGCATTAGTAACGATGGTTACAGGACTTGTGAAACCTTGCGCCAGCCTGCAAAGAAGCACATGGACAAGACAACGGGCGACTGGTCTTGGGCTCCGCACAACTTCCTGGACGACGGCGCCGACTACGACGGTATGCCCTACGAAGACAAGGACTATGGCGATATCGATGGCGAAATCCCGGTGAACCCCTTCATTGCCGTTTACCGCAAGGATGAGTTCATTTGGGGCTTCAGTCCTTCTTACCAGGAAATGTCGACCAAGCGTGCCCATTACGAAATTGATGCGACCCTGGATGCTCCGTTCAATGTGTCGAACAATTCCTATGTGCAGATCGACCAGACCAGCAGCACGGTGTACGTGAGAGGCTATGCCCAGGTTTCTGAACAGGGCTACATTACGCGCATCTGGGCTAACGGCCAGGAAATCAAGACGAAGATCAACCGCATCGGTAACGAAATATTCCTGATTTCGGACAACAGCGAAATTGTGGCACACTACAATGTGACAAGTGGCGACGGCACCATCGACTCCACGGGTCTTTGGACTCTCAACATTCCGGTCAAGATGAAGATCGGTAGCAACAAGATAGACTTGACGATTTTTGCGGGCGCGAACCCCGAGTGCGAAGAATGCTCCGAAAACGGCGGCTGCGCCTTTATCAACCGCACCTACTACGTGCAGTTCACGCGCGGCAACCTGACAGCTTCTAGCCTTACCATTAAGGACGAAGCCGGCAACCCGGTCGCATCTCCGGCAGATCCTGCGAATACGCGCTTCTACATTTACCTGAACGACAAGGACAAGGCCGGGACGACTTCTCCGATCAATGTGCTTGTCATCAATAACAAGAAGGGTGACACCCTGAAGGTCTCGATGGTAGAAGACGCTGCCAATCCGGGCAACTTCAAGAGCGCAAGTGCCATTTCTGCGGTGTCGGTCGCTCCGAATGCCCGTAGCGGTAACCAGATATCCTTCTTTGCCGGCGATACGATTCAGGTTGTCTACATAGACCCTGACGATGAAGAAGACATCTCGAAGCAGAGCTTCTTTGCTGAATCCAAGTACCCAGAAGCGCAGAAGGTCCTGGCTCAGGACAGCGACTGCGACAACGTGGCTGACAAGCTCCTGGTCGTATTCTCCAATGTGCTTGAAGAAGCCTACAAGTTCGACAGCATCCGCGTGTATTTGCCCGGAATGGCGGATACGGTGACGCTTGCGGTGAACCAGGCAGATGCGCTTGACAAGAGCGAAGTCCTGATCGACTTGCCGGAATCGCTCGGCATCAAGGAGACTTCTGCTCCTATTGGTTCTGCGACGGTGTACCTGCGTGCCGAAGGGGCGACCAATGCCGAACAAGTCGCTATTACCGACGGAATTTTGCCGCAGCTCTTGAGCGTGACGATTCTTGAAAACCCCGACCATGAATATCCGGAAGACACGCTGATGATTGCCTTCACCGAACCGGTGCTGCTTTCTTCGACGAACTCCTGGATTCTGAACATTGCCGGTACCGATGGCTCGTTGATCAACGTAGTCGGCAAGGCGACCACCAGTAACGACGGTAAGAGCTGGCTTTATGCAGTGACAGGCAACGAGGACGGTTCCCAGATTCCGCTCGGCGCCAAGGTTACGGTGAAGCCGAACATGGTAAATGACAAGGCGTTCAACGCCCTGGATCCGACCCTTGCATGCTCCGAAGTGAAGGTGGTGGAAACGCCGAGGCCGGTGCCTATCACGCTTGCTGAAATGCGCGACCTCGAAGGCGACGGCTATCCGGACGAACTCTTTATGCGATTCGAGAAGAAGCTCCGCGACAAGGACCTGCTCGATAGCTTCGTTGTAGAATGGGGCGCCAATGGCGACATCAGGAACCTGCAGCCGCTCTCTGTCGAAAATGGCAAACCCAACTGGGATCATACCTTTGAATTCGGTCAGCACATGGAAGTCCGCTCGACGGTAGATTCCTCGGGTGCTACCCCCGTGGTGACTCTGGATTCTGTCATGGTGAACGATACCGTGTCAGTTATTACGGTCCGTTTCACTCCGGATAATTCGTTTGCCCGTGGTGCAACGGTCGGCCCCTACGACGGCTATGGCCGCGTGACTCCGCGCCTTGGTCCCGAAGGCGGCTTCTTCGACAAGTATTATCCGATTGTTGACAAGTGCCCGCCGATTATCTTGACCGCCGTCTGGCAGGGCTTTGACCTGAAGGACGATTCCTACGGCTCGCAGGACTACGTGACGCTCACCTTCTCGGAACCGATGGATACGGTGCCGGCGAATGCCTACGTGGTGGAACGCAGCCGCGATGGCAAGGAAGGCGTGTTCTTTAGCCCGAAACAGAACTCGAACCTTACGCTCAGCTATATCGCGGGTGCGACGACGGCAAAGCTCGGCTACAAGCACAAGTATGAAGAAGCCCTCTGGATCGGCGACTCGGTGCGCTTGGTGTCTGCTGCCGACATGAGCTACTTCAAGGATTTGGCCGGGCTCTTTGCCGGTGCGGGAACTCCGTGGGTCCCGGTGACGGGTTCTGTATCGAACATCAAGTTTACGATTACAGCAGTCGATGGCGTGACGAAGTCCAGGAGTCCTGATTCTACTTACTATGGTGGCATTCCGCTGGATCCGGATGTGAACTTCCGCTTGACTTCTTTGAACCATAACGAAGAGACGGTGGTCATCGCAGAAGGCAACAGCAAGCTGCATGATGTGGCGACCCGTACGCCTATTCGCGGATACCGCCATGCGGGTCCTGTGTTCAAGATCGAGGTGGCGCTCCCTGACGTGCTTGACAGCACCGTGCTCGGGGAACCCAAGCGCGACTATACCATCAAGCTCGAACTGGATATCTTCAGCAACCTGGGTACCTTCGTGAACAGGGCGACTTATGAATCAACTTCGTCGGCCTTGAAGGAATTCATCTCGGTGGGTAGCACCATGACACTTTACCTGGAATGGTGCGCTCCGGAAGATTACCCGATGAGTTCTGATGGCAAGAAGATTGGCACGAGCCCCTACATCGCGAAGTTCAGTACGTCGGCAAAGAGCGACTACCTGCCGCAGGTACCTGACGAAGACGACGAACGAACCGAAACCTTGAAGGATTCCGACACCTTTACCAAGACATTTGGTTTCAGAAGGGTCAAGTAGTATTGAAATGAAGAGAATGTGCCTGGGGGAGGCCCATTCTCTTTTTTTTAGTTTTTAAATTGGGAGGATTAGTAAGAATATGAAGAACGTGTTGAAAGCTGTTTTATTATTGGTGTTCTTTGCCGTGGACTTTGCCATGGCAGACTTGCCGAATCTGGACCGTACCGACAAGGTCCATTCCCGTCGTTATCTGGATTCGTTGAATGTCTATAACCGTAGACCGATTCGCTTGAACCAGAGTGGCTTTAGGCCGCAGGATTACAAGTATGCCTATGTGGCGAACCCTAAGGACACCAAGTTTTCGGTGATCGACGCGAATAGCGGCGAAGAGGCCTGGAGTGGATCGCTCAGTTTGATTACGCCTAATGCCGTAAAGCCCAATATCTGGGTGAATGGCGCCTTTAGTTCTATTACGAGCGTCTATGAATTTGGTAACCAGGACTCGGTAAGCACGGCGGTAGAAGCGCTTTACCGTGCAGACTTTAGCGGCCTTGTTCCTAGTACACCCGGTGAATACTTTGTTGTAGTTGGTAAGGACACTTCGGCGACATTCCACATTCATCCGTCCATTTTCAACGCGATTCTTGAAAAGTCTCTGATGTTCTTTGGTATTCAGCGTTGCGGTGACACCAAGTCGCACTTCCATGGCGCCTGCCATCTGAAAGACGGTTCCAAAATTGGGCACGACCTGACGGGAGGTTGGCATGACTGCGGCGACCATTTCAAGGTGTCGGAAACATTGGGCTATGCGGCCTATGTGCTTTCGATGGTGTACCTGACCTACCAGGACAAGGCTGAAGACCGTTACGGAAATTCCTATGCCGATACGGTGTTTACCGATGGTATTCCCGACGTGTTGTACGAAGCGAAAATCGGAGCGGACTACATTCTTAAACTGTATAAGGCATCAAAGGCTGATGGCCTGATTGACAAAGCCGATATGTACCATTCGGTAGGGGTGGCCGATGCCGACCATGCCTATTGGGATGTTCCCGAAAAGCAGGATGCCCAGGTGCAGGAGAAGGGTGGCCCCGATCGCGAAGTGACGAGCAGCATTGGTGCTAACACCGCTGGAATTTTTGTTGCAACGCTCGCCAATGTGGCGGTAGGCTACCAGGTCTATGATCCGGTTTATTCCGAAGAACTGCTCGATGCGGCTAAGGATATATACGCGAAGGTCTTTATGCCGGCTTACAAAGAAAATCGCATGACCGCAGGTGGGTACTACAACCAGTTTTACACGGGTCTTGGTCCTAAAAATGACGACGGTGCTGCGGCCGCATTTGCGCTGTGGTATGCCACCAAGGACACCAGCTATCGCTACGATCTTTACAAAAATCCCGCCATATTCAACAATGCGAACACCTATAAACATAACATGAACGAGTTCAGGGCGGGCTTCTTGGGAGATCCCAGTGGATTTAACCCGGGTGGCTGGGCTACGGACTACCAGAACGTGCATTCCTATGTGCTCTTTGCCTTGCAAAAAATGATTCTGAACGATTCTGCCACGGCGGCAGAATATGGCTTGAGCGAAGCGGAACGGGATACGCTCTCAATGCGCAACATGGCCGCCTTCCGCAAGTTGATTGATGTTTCGACGAACGATGGCGATTCCCTGGTTCTCACCAATCCGGGAATTCCTTCTGGCGAGCCCCACGAGTCGTCTTCTAATTTGCATGTGATTCGCCCGTATAATCTGGTGTGGACCAGCTTTGACTGGGGTGTGATGCGCTATAACCTGGGAACGGCGGTGTCGATTTTCTTGATGTACGAGCTCACCAAGGACGAGCGCTACCTGAAGGTGGCTTTGGACAACATGTACTTCATTCTGGGGGCTAACCCCTGGGACATGTCATTTTTGATGGGAACGGGTGACAAGAACCCGCAGCATCCGCATAACCGTGCGTCAAACCCGGACGGTTACAATGCAGGTGGCATGCCCTATGAATACAAGTGCCCCATTGGAGCCCTGATGGGTGCCCGCGAACCGACCAAGACGCTTATTGAAGACTGGAGCAAGTACACTTCGACAGAAACCTGTATCGACTTTACGGCGCAGTTCCTTTTCCCGGCGCAGAGCCTTGCACAATCGCTTCCGCCTGACAACGAAGGCCCCTTGTTCAGTAACATTCAAGGAACTCCGATTTCTACAACGGAGGCCATTGTGAGCTGGGATGCAAGCGAAGTGGCCCTGGTGACGGTGTTCTACAATACGGTTCCCGATGCGAATGGCGCAATGTCTGTTCAGCAGGCCAAGGGCTCGAAGGGCGGCTCCGTGACTTTGTCTGGCCTCAAGCAGGGCGAAACCTACTACTTCTTCTTGGAAGGAATGGATGTCAAGCGTAACATTACGACCGACGACAACCATGGACAATGGTACCAGTTCACGATGACTGATGTGCGTCCCAACATTAGCGGAGTGACCATTTGCCAGGTGGACCATCGCAGCGCCAAGATTTACTGGTGGACCGATTCTCGATCGAATGGCTTGGTAAAGTATGGCACGTCGATGAGCGCGTTGAACGAATCTAAGGCATCGACCGATGGGGCCGTGCTGTTCCACGAAGTGGAATTGACGGATTTGAAGCCGGGAACCACCTATTTCTTTGAAGTGTCTTCGGGTATGTCGACAGACGACAACGGTGGCGCGGGTTACAGCTTTACGACAGACAGCGAAGCCTCCTATGTGGATCTTGCCATTTCGTTCAAGCCGTCGAACAAGGAAAGTAACTGCAGCAACTGGAAGGACTGCAAGGCGTTCTTCTTTATCGTCAACAACAGGGACACGGTGGATTACGAAGATTTGGAAATTCGCCTCTACCTGGATAAGTCCGTGACTGCGGTTAGCTATGACCACCAGGCCTTTGCCGGAACGGGTCAGGCAAACAATGCCAATTTCGATTTGCAGATTGGTACCTACACGACCGACGAAGCCGGCAACGGCTATTTGCCGATTACCATCAAGGGAACCCTGTTCGTGTCGGGAAGTGTTTTCTCTGAACTGATTCTGACGAACTCGACTTTTGACGGTCTCGAAAATTCATGGTCGCTTCGTCCGCATACCGACGCAACGGATCCGGAATATTTCGAAGGAATCGACCTTACAAAGGGCCCTTACTATAAGGAAAATTCCTATACAAAGTCCTTTGTCGAAACGGTTAACGGCGTCCGCGAAGAAGCGTTTAGGAAAGACCCCTACATTACAGCCTACTACCACGGCAAGTACATTTACGGCTATGCTCCGGACTACGAACCGGGCAAGGGCCCGCAGGTGCGCCGCACGGTAACGCTCAACTTTATCGAGCCGTTCGTCTCTCCGGCATATTCTGTCGAAAAGGTGGATTACAAGACGAGCTTTGTGGGGGCAAGCAAGGTGACCGGAATGGGACTTCTCGATGACCTCGAAATGAATGGTCGTCCGCAGTCTTTTGTGTACGACAATTCTCCGCATTACGATTCCTTTGTATTTGCAAAGTCAGATACGGTGCTTGCATACGGCAACAACTACATGGAATGGGTGAGCTGGCATAACCATGGGGCGAACCAGAAGACCGAAAACAAGTATGACTGCGCTTGCGCCGTGGTTCGTACCAACGTGGAAATCGATACGATTACGGTTCCGCTCGAAAAGCGCTATCTGATTTTTGACAAGTCCATCTACAAGACTTACCAGACGCTTCCAGGGGGAGCGCCCAAGAGGGTCCTTGTCAAGGTGCAGCTGCTCGACAGTCTTGCCCAGCCGCTTGACTCGGTGAATCTCTCGCTCAACTTGTCGACGGAATCGGGTAATGTCCTCTTCTGGAGTTCTGCGACGGCGACCATTCCTATTACAAGTATCGCCCTGGTGAACGGCTATGCGGAATTCTATGTGAGCTCCGAGGAAGTGCTTTCTACCAAGCTGATTGCCGATGCGGGGCCGTCGACGCTGTTCGATTACGAAAAGGCTGTAGCGGACCTTGTAATCGAAGAGTTGCCGCCCTGGCCGATTATTGACATCGCCAAGATGGTCGATACCGATTGTGACAACGTACCTGACGCCATCAAGATCACGATCTCGAACGAGTACCAGGAAAATCAGTCGTTCAAGTCGGTAGAGTTTGTCTACAATGGCGACACGATTACCACGACCGATGTCATCAGCCAAAACGGCAAGGATCTCCTGGTCAAGGCCAATATCAAGGACACATCGGTGAATACGAATCCGAGCGGCTCCATCACGCTGTACACCAACGTGGGTTCCAGCGTCGAAAGCCATACGGATTTTTACCAGGATGGTGTTTCCCCGGTACTTCTTGCAATTTCTGTTCTGGAACGCCTAGATACAGCAACTAGCGACCGCGTGTACATGCAGTTCAGCGAACCGATTTCAAGTCCAGGCATGAGCTGGCCGGTGCAGCTGTTTGCAAGTAACAAGACGACGGCGGTAGACGCACCCCCGGTCAAGTTCTCAAAGATCTACAACGAGTCGATGAACGTCTGGGAAATGGAAGTCGCTTTTGCTGAAGATGGTTCTTCGATCGTGACGGAAGGCATGTTTGCGCAGCTCCTTTCCAATGGAGTCATCAAGGACAAGAACGGTAACGAGGTCTCCATGGATTGCGGACAGCCGAAGCTTCCGGTAACCTTGAAACTGATGCCTGTTCCGATGACATACGCATCCATTTCGGATTACGACGAAGACGGTGTGGCGGAACGGGTGTACATCGAATATGTGCGCCCCATTGACCCGAAGCATTACCCGGACAGCCTTTCGCTTGTCTTTGGCCTTACTGCGCCGGAAACGCTGTGGGTGAAGGGTTCCGAAGCGGCCTATGCAGCCGATGGCATGAGTGCGACGCTTGATTTGCAGCATCCCTTTAGCTATGGCGTGACCACGGGACCGCTCGAAGGCATCTTGCTTGGAAAGGAAATCTCGGGTGCAGGTCTTGTCGCGCAGCACCTGGGTGCAGGAGCCTCTTATGAAAAGGATACAGTGCTTGCCGAAGACAAGGTGGGCCCCGTCATTGTGACTGCGTCCATTGATATGTCCAAGTCTGACAAGTACGACCTGCTGGACATGGACTTGAGCGAACACGTCGTGGTGGTGGATTCTTCGCGCGTGTACTACCGCGAAAAGGTTTCTGACCGCGATACGGCCGTATACAAGTCCTCGATTCAGTCCTTGTCGCTTGGCTCGGATAAGAAGAGCCTTGTCGCCATTTACGACAAGGAAAGCCCGCTTGCCGTAAACGACGGCGACTTTGTGCGCCTGCAGCCCAAGGAGCTTAGCGCCCTGATTGATGGCAATGGCAACGTGCCTTCGATGAACGCTCCGTGGGTACCCATCATGAGCAGCGGCGATCCGAAGATCAAGTACGCGGTGACGCTCTGGAACAGCGTGTCGCGTTCCGGTGGCGAAATGCGCTCGCAGGTGCAGGCTCCGGACAATATCCGCATGTATGTGCTGAACCCGACGACGCATAAGCTTGACCTCATCAGCGATGGTCAGGTGATTGCCGCGGGAATTGACTCGACAATGATCCAGGGTGCCGTCTGGAGGATTGAGCTTACCCTTCCGAGAGGAACTACCGCCGATGGTTCCCCGGCTTGGGACAGTCTGCGTGTCAAGTACAACATGCCGATCTATTCCAACCTGGGCAGCTTCGTGAACCGTCTTTCCGGAAAGTTCGATGTATCCTCTATAGAATACCTCTCCACGAGTGGCAAGATTGTCTTCTTTGCGGAATGGGCAAATACCGACAAGGGAATTGTCTCGGAACAGGGTAGGGCTGTTGCTACCGGCGCCTACATCTACAAGATGCAGCTGGAAAGCTTGTTCATCCCGAACCCGAATGCCGATGCAGAGACTGCTTCCAAGTATAGTAGCAAACATTCTTACGACAAGACTGCTACATTTGGTGTAAAGCGAGAAAAGTAAAATGTCCGAGTGCCTGTATTCCGATTCCCCATACCTGTTGGTGCTTTCGGTGCTTGCACTCGTTGTATCCCTTTATTTCCCGGTGATGCTCGAGCGGAAGATGACGACTCGTCGCCTTCCCTTGCCGCTTCGCAAGATGGTCGTTGCGAACGTGGCGTGGAACCTCTGTGGTATATTGGGAATTGGCTTCTTTAGCGGAGAGATGGACCCGGGAACTCCCGCCTATATCGGAAGGCAGCTGCTGTTTGGACTTCAGGCGCTCTGCTGGACACGTGTGGGAATCGCGGTCTACGACATGGGCGAACTCATTTTGCTCAGTCGCCATTCTGTGCTTAAGATGGTGTCTTGGATTTTAAGCATCGTGGTAGTGGTCGCCTTGACCTGCCTGTTGATCTTTGTTCCAAACTTCATCACAGAGATAAGCGTATTCGGGTTCCACCCGTTCGAGGACTACCCGATATTTGTGTGCTTCATGCTTGTCTATGCGGTATTCTTCTTGCCTGCCTGCATCTCGATTGTGTACCAGCTTCTGCGCGGCTCCCTTTTTTCGCTGGACCAGACCATTGCGCAGACCGGTGTCTACATGGCAGGCAGCTTTATCATTTTGCTTGTCCTTTCGGTCACATTCGACTTTATTATTCCTGCGACAACGAAATTTGGCGCATGGCATGGCGGATTCCACTTTTTCATTTGGCACCAGTTCCTGACGCTGTTCCTTGCGGTTCTCTGCGGTCAGTACTATACGTCGGCCAGGTTCAAGGACAAGAGCTCCTTCTGGTTCCTGCAAAAGCTGATTTCAAAGATCGAAGACGGCATCATCTGCTTTGACGATGCGGGCAGGATTACTTCGGTAAACCATGGCGCCTCCAAGCTCTTGGGACAGTCTTCAATTAATTTGTGCGGAAAATCGATCAAGAGCGTGCTACCGCCGAACCTGGATTTCTTTAGGGAGACAGTCTATAGCGATGTTCGTATGAACATCAATGGCGAAACCCACGTGATGAAAATCTACTTCTTCAAGTGCCGCCAGACGCTACTTACCGTTATAAACATCGCCTTTTTCATTGACCAGTCCAAGACGCTTCTGTTGCAGCAGAATATCAAGACGCTGAACGAGCAGTATGTGGAATACACCCACGATCTGGTGCGCTATCAGGACCGGTTGAACAAGGAAGCGGCTATCAAGGCCGAAAAGGAAAATGTGCTGAACACGCTGATTAATGCGCTCCCGTTCCGCGTGTGGTACAAGAGCGAACTGGGCGTGTACCAGAAGCAGAATCAGCAGGACCTGGAAAAGCGCGGATCGCGCGAGGGCGCCCGCGACAATCCCGAGGATATTTCGCCCTACGAAACGGAAGCCCGTGAAAATGGCGAGGTGAGGGTCTACAGCTCGTACGAAGATAAGGACGGCAAGGAAATTTCGCAGGACGAAGCGAACCGCCTTGCTCGAACGGGTGCCGTGGTGCAGTCGTTTGACAATATGTACATCCCGATTATCCAGCAAGGGCAGCCACCCTACAAGACACTCTGCCTCAAAGTGGATATGACCGAGCAGCGCAGGCTCGAACAGGAACGGAACATGTTGCGCGAACAGAAGTTCATTCATTCTCGCCTCGAAGAACTGGGAACCATTTGCGGCGCGTTTGCGCACGACTACAACAACATTCTCGGCTCGCAGTTGGGTTTCCTCGAGATTGCACAAGAAGTGATCGAAGATAAGCAGTCGCAGGTGTACACGTTTATTTCGGAAGCGAAGAAGGCCGCCCAGCGCGGCAAGGATTCGCTCAACGAACTGCTGAATGCCATTCGCGGCAATGCGAACGCGGCAACGCCTGCAATCGTGTTCTCGCCTTACATGATTATTGAAGACGTGGTCCGCAAGATTTCGTTGACCTTGCCGCCTAACGTGAAGGTGCATAGCGAAGAACTCGACAAGAGCCTCAAGGTCCGTGGCATTGTGGCGTCTCTCGACCGCATTATCAGTAACCTCGCCAACAACGCCCTGTTTGCCATGAAGGAAACGGGCGGCGGTTCGCTGACCTTCAAACTTTATCCTGAAGTTCTCGAATCCCAGCTGGTAACGCCCTATGCTCCGCCGGTACCTGCGGGCAGTTATGCCAAGTTCGAAATCTCCGATACGGGTACGGGCATGGATTCGGGCACCCTGGAACGTATTTTTGCACCGTTTTTCACGACAAAGGCTCCCGGCGAAGGCCTGGGGCTGGGCCTTTCTTCGGCCCTAAGGCTCCTAAAAGAGGGCAATGCCTACTTTACGGTGCAGACAACTCTGGGCGAAGGAACTACATTTTATCTATATTGGCCAATGGAAACTGAAACGAAGGAGGGCTAGTGCCTACGATCCTGATTATTGATGACGACGAGCAATTTAATTTGATGCTCAAGTCCGCTCTTGAAATCAAGGGCTACAATGTTGAAACTGCCAAGAATGGTCGCGAAGCCAAGGCTTTGTACCAGAGCAAGACCTACGATGTGATCATCACGGACATCATTATGCCCGATGTCGATGGTTACGAAGTGATTCTCGACTTGCGCCGTCTGGGCATGAGCGACCGTACCATCGCCGTGAGTGGCGGTGGCCGAACCTCTGCCGAGGACTACCTGATGACTGCCCAGCACTTTGATGCTGCCGCGACCTTCAACAAACCGGTAGACTTGCAGGCCCTTCGCGCGAAGGTCGAAGAAATCATCAAGAACCATTCGTAGTAGGTTTCCGATGAATGTCCTGATCGCGGATTTGGATCAGAAATTTATCGGCGATATCCAGCACTCTTGGTCTGTTGCAGGTACAACTTTGCTTACCTGCACCCGCGAGAGTGACTTAATGCCCATCGTCAAGCAGAATTCGATAGACCTGGCGTTTATCGAAGTTCCTTTCTTGATGCAAGAGAATATGGACATGGTGAGCTTTCTCAAGGAAAGTCACCCGGGCATTGAAGTTTTTGTCCTTTGTGACGACCGCAACTGGCAGGGGGCGGCTTCGGCCATTACCCGCGGCGCGAACACGTTCCTAAAGAAGCCGCTTACGATTTCGCAGCTGGAAACGACGACGCAGAAGGTGCGTGCGCAGCTGTTGAACAAGTCCAACAACCAGCTCATGGAATCCCAGGTGCTGGACGGGCTTCTCGGCAACACCCCCGAGATGCGCAAGATTCTAAAGACCGTCTACAAGGTGGCGCCCACCAACAGCACCGTACTCATTACCGGCGAATCCGGTTCGGGCAAGGAATTCCTTGCAAACGTCATTCACCGCTACAGCAAGCGCGCCGCCGAGCCCTTTGTGGCGGTAAACTGCGGCGCGATTCCCGAGAACCTGGTCGAAAGTGAACTTTTCGGAAGTAAGAAGGGCTCGTTTACGGGAGCGACTGCCGACAAGAAGGGCCTCTTTGAATCGGCAAACGGGGGCACCCTGTTCCTCGATGAGGTTGGTGAGCTTTCGCCGGCGACCCAGGTGAAACTGCTCCGTTTTTTGCAGAACCATGAGATTCGTCGCGTGGGCGACACTCAGCCGCAGTACCTGGATGTGCGAGTCCTTGCGGCAACCAACCGCGACCTGCAGGAAGCCATGCAGGAAGGCCGCTTCCGCGAAGACCTTTATTACCGACTGAACACGTTCCACCTGCTCCTGCCCCCGCTGCGCGAACGCAAGCCTGCGCTTCCGAACCTGATCAAGTATTTTATTCTGAAGAACAAGGATGCTCAGGGCAAGGAGATTGTGGACCTTGAGCCCGCGGCACTCTATGCCCTTACCAGGTATTCGTACCCGGGCAATATCCGTGAACTGGAAAACATCATCGAACATGCCACCGTCCTTGCCGAAGGCGGTGTGATTCGGCTAGAAGACCTGCCCGAAGGCGTGCAGGAGTGTGCCCGCGAGCAGGCCGTGGCCATTCCCCATATCAAGGGCTCGGGGGCTCAAGAAGGGAAATCCATCGAAGTGTCTCCGGTGGAAGTGCCGGGGATATCCTTCGAGTCCGTAAAGCCAAGGGAACTGCCTGCCGCATCGGAAAAGGATTCCGAAGAGCTCTTGCCGCTCGAGGAAATGGAACGGCGCTACATATTGCGAGCGCTGAGCGTCTGCAAGGGGAACCGTACCGAAGTCTGCAAGCGCCTGGGAATCAGCCGCGCCACCCTGTGGCGTAAACTTAAAGAACTTAAAATTATAATGGACGGCGACGAAAAGTAGTTGCCAATGTGTTATGCCCGATTTCGATAATCAACAGAAAGGTTTTGATGGTCGTCAGGTCCCGATGGACTTGGATGCAGAACGCTGCCTCCTGGGCGGTATCCTCCGCGATCCCGAAGTGATGGGCGAAGCCATCATGGTCATCAAGGACGAAAGCTTCTTCTATCTCGAAAAGCACCAGGTAATCTGGACCGCCCTTTGCACCTTGAACAGGAACGTGACGCCGATTGACCTGGTGACACTTGCATCCGAGCTTGAAAAAATGGACAAGCTCAAGCTGGTGGGTGGCCGCGAATACCTGTTCGAACTTATGGAATCGGTGGCGTCTTCGGCGAATGCCAGCTGGCACATCGAGCTTTTGCGCAAGAAGGCGACTCTCCGCAAGCTGATTAAGTCCTCTTCGATGGTCATCAAGAATGCAATGGATCCGGCTGCCGCCCCTGACGAGGTGCTGCAGGATGCGGAACGCGACATCTTTGCCATTGCCGACGACCAGATTCGCGATTCTTTGAAGCCCATCCAAGATTTCGTGTCGCCGCTTCTGGACCGCCTGAACAACAGGAAGGACGGCATCACGGGTATCCGCACGGGCATAACGGAACTCGACCAGCTGACAAATGGCCTGCAGAATTCCGACCTGATCATTCTTGCTGCGCGCCCCGGTGTCGGTAAGACTTCGTTTGCTCTTACGATCGCTGCAAACGCGGCAATCAACTACCAGCACAATGTGGCGTTCTTCAGCCTCGAAATGGACGGCATGCAGCTCGCCCAGCGTCTGCTCTGCTCCCAGGCGCAGATCGACCAGAGCAAGCTGCGTAACGGATTCTTGAATAGCGACGAAAAGAAGCGCCTTATCGCGGCGGTGACGCCGATTCAGAGGGCGCCGCTGTATGTCGACGACAATGCAGATTTGGGCATCATGGAACTCATGAGCAAGGCGCGCCAGCTGAAGCGCAAGGGAAAGCTCGATCTTTTGATTATTGACTATCTGCAGCTAATGAAGACGGGTCGCGAAGAAAACCGCGCCGTGGCGATCGGCGCCATTTCCCGCGGTCTGAAAATCCTTGCGAAGGAAATGCAGATCCCGGTAATTGCGCTTGCTCAGCTTAGCCGTAAGGTCGAAGAGAAAGGCCGCGAACGCCCGCAGCTCTCGGACCTTCGAGAATCGGGCTCCATCGAACAGGACGCCGACATGGTGTGGTTCGTGGAACGCAAGTTCGTGCAGACTCACCGCGAAGAGGACAAACATTCGGCGGAACTCATCGTGGCCAAGCACCGTAACGGTTCGGTGAAGGACATCCCCATGACATTCATTCCGGAATATACGACCTTCTACGACGCAGCCCCCGAAGGCGAAGAGGGTGGAGAGGCGTATTCCTACAATGAAGGAGGAGCGGATTTTGGTGACTATACTTAAGCCCTTCTTTTGGATTGGCGAAATTATCGTCACGGGCATCTCCGCTATCGGGGAGGTGGTTTGCATACTGTTGAATACGCTTAAGCAGTTGCGCTTTATCCACAAGAATCCGGTGCTTATTGTAAAGCAGATGATATCCATTGGCGTGTCGTCCTTGCCGCTCCTGTTCGTGACGTCCATCTTTACGGGCATGGTGGCCACCGTGCAGGCCGAATTTGAATTCCACAACCTTGTTGCAGACAAGTTTGTGGGAACAGCCGCCTGCAAGATGATTCTGATTGAGCTTGGCCCCCTGCTTACCGCGATTGTGCTTTCGGGCCGTGTGGGCTCTGCCGTTGCGGCGGAGCTTGGCTCCATGAAAGAAAAGGAGGAGCTTGCCGCCTATACGGTACTCGGACTTGATACCTACCGTTACTTGGCACTCCCGCGTTTTGTCGCCTTCTTTACCATGGTGCCCTGCCTTACGATCATTTCGAATGCGCTTGCCGTTATTGGTGGCTGGATTGTCTGCGTTCTTGGTCTAGACATTACCACCTATACCTATGTGACCGGGATGCAGTACCTGTTCGACCCCATGGACTTGTGGTCGGGCGTGCTCAAGTCGTTTGTCTTTGGAACTCTGATTTTCTTGCTGGGCTACTACCATGGAGTCAATGCCAAGGCCGGTGCCCGCGGTGTGGGAATCGCGACGATGAGCGTCGTGGTTTCGAGTTGCCTTATGATTTTGATTGCTGACTTTGTTTTAGATGCTATATTGTTCTTCTAAGGTGTCACTATGCCAAACGTAAAAATCGACCCGAACGATATCGCCATCCGCCTTAAGGGACTGAAGAAGTCCTTTGGTCCGCAGGATGTGCTTTGTGATGTGAATCTCGACATTCGCCGCGGCGAGACGATGGTGATTATCGGAAAGTCCGGTGGTGGCAAGTCCGTGATTCTAAAGCACATGATCGGGCTTTTGCAGCCGGATGGTGGCGAGGTGACCGTGGACGGAGTGACGATTAGTACGCCGAAGTTCTTTGACACCCATACGATTCGCCGCAAGATGGGCATGCTTTTCCAGATGGGCGCCCTTTTCGACTCAATGGACACCGGTGAAAATATTGCCTTTGCCCTGCGCGAACACCATCCGGAGCTTTCGGAAAAGCAAATCCAGGATGTGGTGACCGAAAAGCTCAAGATGATCAACCTGGTGCCGGAATTCCGCACTAAGATGCCGTCGGAACTTTCGGGCGGTATGCGTAAGCGCGTGGCCCTTGCCCGTGCCATTGCCCTGAACCCGGAAATCCTTTTGTACGATGAACCGACGACTGGCTTGGACCCGATTACGAGCGATGTGATCAACGACCTGATTCTTGACATGCAGAGCAAGCTTGGGGTGACGTCGGTGGTGGTGACGCACGACATGGTGAGTGCCTTCAAGGTGGCCGACCGCATTGCCATGCTCTATAATGGTCGCATTATCGAAGTCGGAACGGTCGAAGAGATCAAGAACACCAGTAACCCCTACGTGCACCAGTTCATTACCGGTCAGCGCAAGATTTCGGTGGACGAAGAATAGTTCTTCGGTTAAATGTTAATTTTTGTTTATAAAAGGCGTTTTTTCGTGATTTTTCACACGAAATTACTTACAGCTGTACCACTTTTATTTTGAATAATGTATTTTTCGGCTTAAAGAGGTTTTTATATGAAGCAGAAACTTTTAACCGGTTTTTCGTTGATGGCGGTCGCCGGCGTGTCCTTCTGGGCATGCGGTGATGGCTCTATCAACAAGATGGACGAAGCTGACGGCTTGATGGCCATGCAGTACCCTGATCATGATGCATGGGTTAATTTTAAGGAAGAACAGAAGAACGCTTGCAAGGCGGACATGGACTGCTATATTCAGTATCAGGGATATATCGACGGTACTGAACTGCCGCCCGAAGACGCTGTGAGCAGCTCCTCTGAAGAACAGCAACAGCAGCAACAGACCCGTCTTTCTTCGGCTCAGGGACAGATTGATATTGACAACACCGGGCCGACCTCTTCGGCTACGATTATTGACCCGGGCCAGCAGACATCGTCGTCTTCTGCAGGAACCCCTGTGACGGGTCTTGGCGATTGTAAGCCGGTTACTTCGCCGATTGACAAGGGCGGATCGGTTAGTTGGCAGTTTGTAGGTAATACTGCTTTGTATAAGCCGATGGAATTTGCAACATTTACCTATGAATGGGACTTTGGCGAACTCGGAACAGGTGTTGGTTTCAAGACTGATGCTGTGACCTATCCTAATTCGGGTAAGTATACTGCAACCGTAAAAGTCACGACTAAAGATGGCAATACAGAAACCAAGGTTTGCGCGGAGACGTTGCAGGTGAATGGTGCCAAGATTACATGTACTTGTGCAACAGACTTTAAGTCGCCCTACGATTATACCGCCGGTGCAACGGTGACATGGACTGCTACATGTAGTTCTGCAGGTGCAAATATCTTGGAAGATAAGTTCACCTGGGTTGGTGCAGAAGGAACGACTAATGTTGGTTCTTATACATTTACTGAACCGACTACAGTTACTCCGAAGGTCATTGCTAGAAACGATGATAATACTGAAAGCGAATTTGATTGTCCGTCGATTAAGGGAACGAATGGACCGGAAAATGAAATCAGTGCGCCGTATGACAAGGCCATGGTCGCGGGAGTTGACTATACAATTACAATCACCTCTTCGTGCCCGACAACGGTTCAACTGAATCCGGACCAGTCTGCAGGTGGTAACTGCACGGCGGTTGTTAATGGAGAATCCATCACAATCGGTTGGGAAAAGCAGATTCCTGTATCGTCTTTGACCAGTCCGTTTACTTTGAATGCTACTTGTGCGTTGGCCTCGATCAAGTGCTGGTAATCTAATTCACTTAATTCAAAAAGCTCCCTTCGGGGAGCTTTTTCTTTGCTACGGAATCGCCCTCTTTAAGCATTTCTGTAGCCATTTCGCGAGCCTTTGCCTCGGCGCCTTTTGATAAATGCCCCAGGTTGTTCCGAATTTTCAAAAAGAAATATGCTCGATGCAGTCGCTACCATAAAGGTGAAGTGCTGCGTTTAGGAAGTCCAATTATAAATTATGTACAAAAAAGGCAAGTCCAAGAACTTGCCGTAAAATTTTTTGTTTGGATTGATTTTTGTGGTAGGCTTAAGCTTTGGGCTTGTTGCTTTTTACAGCGTTCCAGACCATGTAGCCGATAAAGAGTGCGCCGAAGGCGAGGAGGGCGATTGCAAGCTCGGAGTTGTATTTCTCGATGATGTCCTTCTGGCCGTGGGCGAGGTAGCCGAGGCCTGCAAGGACGCAGTTCCAGATGGTGGCGCCCAGGAAGGTGTAGAGCGTAAAGGGCAACAGCTTCATGTTCGCGATGCCTGCGGGTATCGAAATCAACTGGCGTATCACGGTGATGAGGCGGCCCACGAAGGTAGAGATGGCTCCGTGTTCGCGGAAGTAGTTCTCTGCCTTTTCAAGTTTCTGCGTGTCGAGCAGCAAGAAGTGCCCTAGGCGGCTGTCGGCGAACTTGTAGATGATGGGACGGCCCAGGAACTTGGCGAGGAAGTAGTTGATGTATGCGCCTACGAGAGCGCCTACGCTTGCTGCCACCACAATCAGCACGATGCTGAGACCGGAACCCGGCTGCAGCGCCTTGTAGGCGGCGGGCGGCACCACGAGCTCCGATGGAAACGGAATGAACGAACTTTCAACGGCCATCAGGAGCGCAATGGACCAGTAGTTCAGATGCTCATTGTACCAGTCGATAATCTGGGTGTAGATGCCGGGAGCCTTGGCGGCTGCATCGGCGGCCGCGCTTACGGAATCAGCTGTGGTGGTGTCTGCAAACGAGGCTGTTGCGAACAAAGTAATTGCGAGAAGGACCAAGAGCTTTTTATTCATGAGGATAAATATAGAAAGTACTTGGCTCTAAATTACTTTTTCTTTTTGGCTTTCTTGCCAGCCTTCTTTGCCTTCTTTTTGGCCTTTTTGCTTGCCTTCTTGTTCTTGGCGGGCTTGGCCTCTTCGACTTCCTCTTCTTCTTCGTCGCTTTCTTCGACGGCGGGCTCTTCGGCCTGCTGTGCCGGTTCGCTGTAGGTTTCGCCGGTCTGGTATTCGATTATGGAGTTCTGGTTGTTGGCCCTTTGGAGTGCCGCCTTGGCTTCTTCGACATACTTGCCGTTGGGGAAGCGCTTCAGGTAAATTTCATAGTCCTTGAGACGGTTGCCGCTCTTGACCAGTTCAAAGATGCCTGCTTCGGCTTCGTCGCGGAATGCTCCGTTCGGATTGTCGTTCAGGTAGGTAAGGTAGGCCTTGAAGGTGTTCTGTGCCTGGATGGCGCGGAACTTGTCGTACTCACCCAGGGAGCGCAGCTTGGCTTCGACTTCGGCCCTGCGCGGGGAGTCGGGGTAGTACTGCAGGAACATTTCCAGCATCTCGGGATCGTTGCTGGCCATGACCTGGTCGAAACGGGAGTCTTCCTGCTTGACCTGGTATTCCTTGATCTGGATCTTGCCGCTGTCGAGCGTGGCGTAGAGGGCTTCCTTGGTGGCGAGGTCTGCCGGGTGGCAGAAGGCGAGGAAGCTTTCGAGAACGTCTGCAAACTGCGTGCGGGTGTAGGCTTCGCTCATGTCGGGGAGCTTGCCGTCCTTATCGAGGTAGAAACGGTAGTCGCGTTCGATGGCCATGCAGTCCCAGTCACTGAGCGTGTCCTTGACTTCGCTGTACTTGCGCAGCACGTCGTCGCGGTCATGCAGCTCGTAGCGGGTGCGGCGGTCGCGTCTGCTTTCGCGGCCGAAGTCGAGAGAGAATTCCAAGCCGATGCGTACGGGCCACTTGTAGGAAACTTCGTCGAACACGAGACCAGAGTACGGGGACGGAGCTTCTTTGTTGTCCTTTTTACGGGCCTTGATGTTTTCGTAGGGGAGGAATTCCTTACGGACGTTGAGGCCCACCTTCAGGTCTACGTCCTTGAAAATCTCGGTGATGCGGTATTCGAGGGCGCCCGATGCGAAGGCGGTGTTCACGTAGTCGGTATATTGTTCGATGTGTCCGCCAAACTTGTCATAGAAAGAGAAGAACTGGAAGCCGAAGCCGCCGAGTACGCGCAGATCAAGATCGCCGACCAAGTTGAACGAGAAACCGCCAACAACGGAGGGGGCATACGTCAGGAACGAGAGCGTTTCGTCGTCGAGAGGGCTGGAGTTATCTTCTTTGCCCTTGGTCTTGTTATAAAAGTGGTACTTGGGGCTGTCTTCGATGGTGCCGAACTGGATGGAGTTGACCTCCAGGCCAAGCCAAATGGTAAACGGAATGTCCGCCTTCCATGCGGGAGTGATGAGCGGCGACCAGAGGAAGCCTACGGATGCCGGGACGGTAAGGACGTCTTTGTCAATTCCGCCGGTAATCAGGGTGTTCGACGAGTCCGTCTTGAAATTCAGGAAGGCCGGTTCGGCCTGCAAGTAAATCTGTGAACGCCAGTTGATTCGTTCAAAATCGGCGGCATAGGATACCGCTGCAATAAAAGTCAATAGGGTAAGTAGTCTACGCATCGTCCTAAATTTAATTTTTCTTTGGCCCAAAAGGGGGCTGGTGGTAGAAATAAGGGGCGTTTTGGGGCTTTTTTAGAATGTGAGCACGATTCCGAATCCAAGAAGAAGGATTCCTCCGCCAAGTAGCGAACCCCCGATAATCATCTTTCGGTCGCCGCTATGGACCAGGTCCTTGTTCTCCTTGGCCTTCGCCTTGTAGTTTTCGCCTCCTGCCGAAGGCCTGTCCAGTTCCTGTTTGATCCTGTCCGCGTCGTCGTAGTCGGTGTAGGCGAGGTATGTGAACAGCGCTCCCAGTAGGAGAGGCGCGATGGAGGTTCCCATCAGCGTCTTGCCGATGGTGTTCTTCTTGCGTTCGTGCCGCCATTCCTCTTGAAGTACAAGCTCCTGTTTGTTGGAAATGGGGGTAAGCTCTATGCTGACATCGGTGATTTCGGTAGGTGCGGCGTAGACCGTCAGCATGGTGTCGCGGTAGCCCGCCTTGCGAACTTGGACGGTGGAGAATCCGGGTTCGTATACGGTAAACTTAGCGGGAGAGTGTCCGATAGGCTTGGTGCTTTTGGTAAGCGGAGTTGAACCTGCAAAAATTTCTGCGCCTTCGGGAATGGTGTTTACTAGGAGTTCGGGGCGTACCCGCTTCAGCTTGAGCGATATCTTGGCGGTGTCGCCGGGAATCGGGGCTACCGATGCCTTTGCGCCCCACAGCTGCTTGTCGAATCCCCAGTACGAGAATATCTCCACTTTGCCGGTATCGGTGATGGCGAAGGTGCAGGGGCTCTTGCAGATGTCGTCGCGTCCCCTGATGGAAATATTGGAACCGTCGGGGGTCGTCTCGATGCGTACAAAGCTCTTGCCGCTTGATTCGGCGGGAATGGATGCGAGCGTGTCGCCCTGCAGCTGTGCCACGAAACGGCTAAGTTTGTTCTTTGCAAGGGCGTCGCTCATTGAGCGCATTGCAGACAAATTCATCTGTGCGGCGTAGGGGCGGACTTGAGCGGAATCTTCAACCACAAAGTGTGTCATCTGTATGGCGACAGAATCGGGGGTTCTTGCGGCGGTGATGCGTCCGATGTAGGCGGAGGCTGCGCCATGCGCGGTGAGCGAGTCCCTGATGCAGCCGGCATCGCTACAGCTGCTGAACTTTGTCCGTGAAATCGTCGTAATGGGATTTCCCGATTCCTTGAGCAGTCGGATGATCAGGTTTTCAAGCTGGTTTGCGAGTGTGGAGTCGGAGTTGCGCCGCTCGAAGGAAACAAAAATATGGTGGGTGCTGACGGAATCGAGGAAGGTGGGCTCGGAAACCGCGAAGGCGTTGCTGTCGTTCACGGAAGAATCCAGGACGGCCGTGGAGTCGCCAGTGGCGACTTGCGAAACGGAGTCCTTGCCTAAGGAGCCCTTGGTTGTCGCGGTGGAATTGGCTATTGTCAGCAGGTCGTTGCCTTTTTCGTCGACAATTCTCTTGAACCTGTCCCTGGGAATGCGGATGACGGTGAACTTGCCTTGGATGGTGCCCCCCAGGCTCACGGTGTCGTTTTCGATACCAAGAAATTGAGCCGCCTGCTTGGTGCCGCTCGTCAGTTCGACTAGGGCGGGAATCCCAGGCTCGCCTTCGGCAAACGCTACGATGCTAAGTAGGAGAACGAGTAGTATTTTTTTCATGGCAAACCTAGAAAGATAAGATGAATCCGATCGAAAGAAGGGCCGCCCCAGAAAGGAACGCTCCGTAGGTGATGTGCTTTGCAGTTTTCGCGTCTTGGCGGTGGTCCTTGAACCGGTCGGCTACTTCATTGTAGTCGTCGTTTCTTATGGAAGAATTTTTAAGGGTGCGCTTGTCCTTTTTTGCCTTGTCGATTTCGTAGTAGGCGACGGAACCTGCGACAAGTCCCACAACAAAGGAGATAATGGAACTTTTCATCAGGGCCTTGCCGAAATTTTTTCGGCTTCGCTTTGAAAGTTCCGCCTGCTGATCTTCTAGCAAGTCGTCGGTGATGATGGGCTGCTGAGAAACGATGATGTAGGATGTGTCCTTGTCCGAAAGCTTGACCCTGAGCGTTGTATCTGTAAATCCCGGATTGAACAGCGAAATCAGGATTTCGTTTGTTTCGCTGTCGTCCATTGTGATGAACGCGGGGGAGACAAAAGCCGGGTTCTTGGTATGGCTTGGCTGGATTTCGCCGACATAGATGTCAGCGTGGTTTGGAATCGTTGAAACGTGCAGAACTTTTTGTTCTGCAACGGCGTGAACGCACAGGGTAAGGAGAATGAGCAAAGCAAGGTTTTTCATCTACATTGCCCCTTCTCTGAATGGTCCCGTGACACGGAAGTAGGATTTCTTGTTTTCGATGGTCCAGTAGATTTTGGGTATGCTGTTGTGCGAATAGTCTTCGCCCACGATTTGCAGCTTGCAGCTGTCGCGGCAGGTGCTGCGGAAATGCAGGTATGGCACCTGGTAGTTGCTTTCCAGTGTGTCGAGGTCTTCTACGACATGCAGCTTGGACGGGTTGACGCCGGAACCGTCGTCGTAGATCAGGAAAAGGACGGAATCGGTGATGTCGAATGTCGCTTTACTCGCCATGGCTTGTGGCGGGGTGTGATCCTTCAGGGTGACTGTGTCGAGTGTGAAAACCGTGTTTTTGGGAATGTCTACGGTTCGGGTCTCGCTTATGTATTCATGTCGGAGCGTTTCCTGCACGACGACGGTGAGCCCCATCTGCGGATTTACCTTGGCAGAAAGTGTGCCTGATTTTTGTTCGTTGGTGAGGGTCTGCAGCGTATCGCCTTCTGCCGAGATGAGGGTGACTTTTGTTGAAAGGACTGCGTTGTCCCTGTACCTGTCGTAGACGATTGGAATTTTTAGGGTGGAGGTATCGTTCAAGATTTTTGTTGAGAAGTGGAAAATCTCGGTGGAGTCGCGGTATACCCTTCCGCTTTCGCTCTTGACCAGCATCTTGATGCCCCAGTACAGCGTAAAGGATGAGTCGTAGGGGCTTAGGGACTGCTGCAGTACGGAATCGTAGTCCTGGATGAGCGAACCTCTCAGGAGGACTTCGGTAAAACAGTCGGTTTGTCCGAGTAGTTCGTCCCAGACCGAATCGGGGTCGTAGGACATGTAGATGAGGCACTGCGCCGCTTCCCAGGAATCGATTCCCGAAACATTCCAGCGCAGGGGGAGCTCCTGGTCGTCGGTGGGGTCCGCCTGGTTGAAACCGTTGTAGGGATACTGGATTGCGATGGCGCTCGGCGTATTGACATGGATGCGGAAGGTGTTCCGCAGCGTGTCGTCGAAGATGTCGGTCGTTTCGAGGGAGCCTTCGATTTCGCCGGGAGCATCAAAGGTGTAGCGGAACGAGTTCAGGTTGTAATAGTCGTCACCGATTTTCCAGAGCAGTCCGCCATAGTACTGCTGCAGGGCCTCGTCGGTGTGAATTTTTCCACCGACGGAGTAGCCGGCGTAAAAGCGTATGGACTGTCCCTGTTCCACATACAGGTCCCCAATGGGATCGTAGTAATTTGGGATGTCTTCGCTGTACATGGATTCACTTGCGAATACATACTGTTGCAAAACGGGGGTGTCCTCGTCGGCCAGGTGGTCTCCACAGGCAAGTAGAATCAGTGTGCAGGCGGTAAGTGCAAAAAGGTTTGCTCTAGTCACTGAACACCTCCGTAAGCGTTGAATTGGGACGGAGGTAGAAGATTTTTTTCGTCCTGTTGTTGCAGAAGTCTGCGGTGGTGATGGTGATGAACTTGAAAGTCCAGATTTTGACGCCCGCCCTTTCTGCAAAGGGAACCAGCAGGGTGTCTCCCTGCAGTGAGAGGTCGTGAATCAGTTCGTCGTCGTAGATGACGCTTGTCTTCGCGATGGAGGTGCCCCCGCCAAGGTCGCGCAGAAGGAATCGTAGCGTGTCGGTATAGTCGATGGTATCCTTGGCGGTGATGCTTTCGATGGTCGGCGCCGTGAAGTCCATGAGCAGAATGGAATCGAGTTCGGCGACCTGACCTCCCCGCAGACGAATTTCGATGGTGTCGGGCGTGAATTCGTTAAGGTCTTCAGCGACCGTGACGAGCTTGTAGGAGCCCTTCGGCAATGGGGCGATGCGGAATGTCGGCTTGCTGGTGTTGGAAATCTTGGTTTCCTGGATAAGGCTGAATGAAGAATCCATCAGGGAAACCTTGTAGCGGTAGCCGTTTTCCTCGGAGTTGGTGTGGATGGTTCCCGAAATGGCGCCTTCTCCGTTCCTTCCGTTAGTGAAAAAGTGCGCGGCAATGTTCTGGTCGGCTTCCAGGAGCATCTCGTTGAATGCGCTCACCTTCCAGGTGTACTTTTGGAGTGGCTTGAAACCGCTGAAGTAGGAGAAGTACGCCTGGTTCAGAATGGTATCGACAAGGGTAGATTCGGTTTCGTCTTTCAGGGTAAAGTGGTAGGACATTTGCCACATGGAATCGGGATCGTGACCGTTCCAGGCAAAATGGAGGGCTTTGTCCGGATCGATGTTCTGCGTTCCTGCTGCCGGGATGAAGTGCTCGTTGTCTAGTTCGGGTGGGGAGGCTACGGTGATGGACAAGGTGTCGCTTAGGGTGTCGCCGAAAAAGTCGATGAATACGAAAGCGATATCGTGAATGCCGGGATTGGTGATGTTCCTTTTGAAGCTGAACTCGCTTGCGAAGGGTTCTCCGTCGATGGTCCAGAAGTAGCTCGTGTTGCGGATGGATTTGGAGGGCTGTACGGTTGTAAGGAATATGAGCGAGTCGCTTGGCTGGATGGTGTCGGACTTGGTGGTCTGGGCATCGGAATCAAAGGATGTCGTGGTGTAGGCGTACACCTTGATTTCTTGGCTGTCACGGCTGTCGAAAAGATACTGGTCCGAATCGCTGCAGGCGGTAGCGAGTAGGGAGAACAGGGCAAATGCTATGCCGACAATCGCTCTGGAGAAGCTCATTTGCCCTCCAGCGTGTCGATGACGAAGAATTCCTGCATGGGCAGGGAATCCTTGTCGCCCTGGGAGTCTTCGACGAGGATACGGAAGGTGTGGCTACCTTCGCTGAAGCCGGACTGGAACACCTGATTGAGTTCGCCGACCTGGTAGCGGGTGCCGTCAATTTCCAGGATGTTCTGCAGGTGGTCGCCTTCGTCGTTGTCGATCGATAGCCAGACGAAGGAGAAGGGGGTTTGGCTGTTTCCGTATAGGGTATCGCCGTCGGCAGGCGTGGTTATGTTAGACAGCCATGGCGGTGTGTTGACGGTGACGGTGAACTTTTTTTCGAGCGTGCTCCCTTCGCGGTCTTCGACGACGAGCCTGTTGGGAATGAAGTTCGCTCTGAAAAACTCCGATGACATGAATGACGTGGAAATGGCGTAGGTCCTGCCACTGTCGATCAGGTCTTCGTCGATGTACCAGTAGTACTTGACCTTGTCTTTTTCTTTATCGGGAGCGATGTCGACGATGAGTTCGGCCTTTTCGCTGGAATTGAGCTTGAGCGGCTCCATTGAAGTCTCCCCGAACTGCTTCACGAGGACTTCGACTTTCACGATTTTGCCGCTGTCGTCAACGGCTTCGGGAATGTCTAGGCAACCGGCAAGAACGCCAAACGCGATGGGCGCAAGGCAAATGTTTAAAAAGCGTCGGTTGTTCCTACAGAATAAACTCACCGCCTTAAAGATAACTATATTCACCAATATGAGTAACGAAAATCTCGAATATAAAACCGCAATGGAACGCTTGGAAAATATCCTGGAGCGAATCGACAATTCGGAAATGGAAATCGACGAGTTGGCGGGCGCCGTGCAAGAAGCGACAGAACTGCTGCGCAAGTGCAGGCAGATTCTCATTGCAACCGAAAAGAACGTGCAGGAAGCCCTTTCGGGGCTCGATGGTGAAACGGAAGCAGGGACATAGCGATGGACCTGCAGTCGAAGGCGTTTGAGAACGGGACTGTGCCTGCCATGGAAGTGGCTGGGCTTACGGTGAAGTTCCCGATGCGGGGGGGAGTCTTTGGCAAGGTCCAGAGCTACTTTACCGCAGTGGACAACGTTTCTTTTTCGCTTGAGCAGGGTAAGATCCTTTCGGTGGTGGGCGAGTCCGGTTGCGGCAAGTCGACGCTGGTGAAGTCTTTGGTTGGACTTGTGCCGATGGCGGCAGGCGAATACAGGTTGTTTGGCGAAAAGGTTGTAAACGGTAAAGTTGCTGCGGTTGGGCCTGGGATGCCGCAAAAATCGTGCCGCGTGTCGGACTTGGTGCAGATGATTTTCCAGGATCCGTTCAGTAGCTTGAACCCGCGGCAGACGGTCGAGGAAATTTTGACGGCGCCGCTGGTGGCGCGCGGAGTGACTGTAGATGCGGCGAGTGCGCGCGCCAGAGAACTTCTGGAGCGTGTGTCTATACCCGTGGAAGCGCTCCAGAAGTTCCCCCACGAGTTCTCGGGGGGCCAGCGGCAACGCCTCTGCATTGCCCGTAGCCTCATGGTGAAGCCAAAGATACTCCTGTGCGACGAGGTGACGAGTGCTCTGGATGTCTCGGTGCAGGCGCAGATATTGCATTTGCTCGATGACCTGCGGGTCGAACTTGGAATATCCATCCTGTTCATCAGTCACGATATGCAGGTGGTGCGTGCCCTGAGCGACGATGTCTTGGTAATGTACTTTGGGCACATCGTGGAACGCGGTGCGGCGGACCAGGTGCTTGTAAATCCGCAGCATGAGTATACCCAGAAACTTTTGGCGAGTGTGCCGACAATCAGAAGATGAAAAGAAAACGAAGTATTTTATATAAAGTAAGCGGAGTGTAAACCATAGGAGATGCGATATGTCTATTTCAGAAGAAGCAAAAAAGTTTCATGCCGACAAGCGTGGCAACTGCGCCATGGCGGTTGCTTATGGATATGCCCGCGGAACAGGCAAGACGGAACTTGAAGCGACGGATGCCGCGCAGACGTTCCGCGGATTTGGCGGAGGTCAGGCACCGGAGGGATTCTGTGGAGCTCTCTACACGGCTAAGCTCATGCAGCCCGACCATGCCGATGCTATCGAGGATTTCTTCAAGCGTGGCGCTAAAAACTGCACCAAGTGTAAGGAAATTCGCCCGAATGCAGTGATTCCCTGCAACCGCTGTGTCGAGCTGGCTGGCGAAGCGCTGGATTTTCTGAAATAGGGAATGCTCCTTTTTTCTATCTTTGCGCCTGCAAAGAGAGGTTTTTATGTCCGCTAATCCGATAATCGTGGTTGACTACAATGCCGGTAACTTGACTTCGGTGATGAACGCGCTTGCGCACATTGGTGCCGATGCGAAGTCGAGCCGCGATGCCGATGAAATCGCAAAGGCGACCCGCCTGATTTTTCCGGGCGTGGGTGCTGCAGCTTCTGCCATGGAAACGCTTACCCGCACGGGAATTGGAGATGCCATCAAGGCTGTCGTGAAGGCCGGAAATCCGGTACTCGGCATTTGCATAGGTTGCCAGATTATTCTCGAAGAAAGCGAAGAAGATGGTGGCGTCAAGACTTTGGGCCTTATCCCCGGCAAGGCCGTGCGCTTCAAGGACGAACCGGGCCTCAAGATTCCGCACATGGGCTGGAACCAGGTGAACTTTACGCGCGAACACCCCATTATGAAGGGCATCAAGAGCGGAAGCGACTTTTACTATGTGCATTCGTACCACCCGGTGGTGAGCGCCGAATACGCTTTTGCTGAAACGACTTACGGCTCGCAGACCTTCCAGGGAATGGTTGGCAAGGATAATTTGATTGCAACCCAGTTCCACCAGGAAAAGAGCGGAGATGTGGGCCTTGCCATGCTCAAGAACTTCTGTGATTGGAAGGTGTAGAAGCGGAGGACTTTGTAAATTTTCTATATATCCCCGTAATTGGAGAAAAATATGAAAAGATCGATTGTGATTACCGGCGGTGCAGGTTTCATTGGAAGCCATGTCGTTCGACTCTTTGTTAATAAATATCCTGAATACAAGATTATCAACCTCGATAAGCTTACCTACGCGGGCAACCTCGCGAACCTCAAGGATATCGAGAACAAGCCGAACTACAAGTTCGTGAAGATGGACATCTGCGACTTTGACGCTTTCTACAAGCTTATGCAAGACGAGCAGGTCGACGGTATCATCCACCTCGCGGCCGAAAGCCACGTGGACCGCTCCATCAAGGACCCGTTCACCTTCGCGAAGACCAACGTGATGGGCACGCTATCGCTTCTCCAGGCAGCGAAACTCTATTGGGAAAGCCTCCCGGAAAAGTACGAAGGCAAGCGTTTCTACCACATTTCGACGGATGAAGTCTATGGCGCACTCAAGATGAACCATCCGGAAGGCATTACGCCCCCGTTCACCACGACGGCCTCCAGCTCCGAACATCACCTGGCCTACGGCGACGACTTCTTCTACGAGACCACTAAATACACGCCGCACTCTCCGTATTCCGCTTCCAAGGCGGGCTCCGACCACTTTGTGCGCGCGTTCCACGACACCTACGGCATGCCGACCATTGTGACGAACTGCTCCAACAACTACGGTCCGTACCAGTTCCCCGAAAAGCTGATTCCGCTGTTCATTAATAACATTCGCCACAAGAAGCCGCTCCCGGTTTATGGCAAGGGCGAAAACGTGCGCGACTGGCTCTTCGTAGAAGACCACGCCCGCGCTATCGACGTGATTTTCCATAACGGCAAAATTGCCGAGACCTACAACATCGGCGGCTTCAACGAATGGAAGAACATCGACATCATCAAGGTCGTCATCAAGACCGTCGATAAGCTGCTCGGCCGTGCCGAAGGCGAGGACATGAACCTCATCACCTACGTCACCGACCGTCTGGGTCACGATGCCCGCTATGCGATTGACTCCACCAAGCTTCAGAAGGAACTGGGCTGGGAACCGTCGTTGCAGTTTGAGGAAGGCATCGAAAAGACGGTGCGCTGGTACCTAGACAACCAGGAATGGCTCGACAACATCACCAGCGGCGACTACGAAAAGTATTACGAAACGATGTACAAGAATAGGTAAAAAGTGGTTAGTATGCAGTGGTTAGTAAACAGGAAAGCAAATGCGGCTTCGCCGAGAACCTGATTTTTAACTGCTGGAACCCTAACCACCAACCACTAACCACTAATCACTAGTTTATGTCCAAATTCAATTTTATCAAAACCTCTATCGAGGGCGTGACGATTGTAGAACCGACGGTCTTTGGCGACCAGCGCGGCTACTTCATGGAAACCTACAACAAGGGTGAATTCGATGCCGCAGGCCTTAACATGGTCTTTGTGCAGGACAACGAATCCAAGAGCAAGAAGGGCGTGCTCCGCGGACTCCATTTCCAGAAGAAGAACCCGCAGGGTAAGCTCGTGCGCGTCATCGAGGGCGAAGTCTTTGACGTGGCGGTGGACCTGCGCAAGGATAGCCCGACATTTGGCAAGTGGGAAGGCGTTACGCTTTCTGCCGAAAACAAGAAGCAGTTCTACATTCCCGAAGGCTTTGCACACGGTTTCGTGGTGCTTAGCGAAACAGCGACCTTTGTGTACAAGTGCACTCGCCTCTACGACCCGAAGGATGAAGGCGGCCTGATGTGGAACGACCCCGAAATCGGCATCAAGTGGCCGGTGGGCAACGGCTTCGAACCGCTCCTCTCCGAAAAGGACAGGTCGAACCCGCCGCTCAAGGATCTGGGCTTTGCGTTTGAACTCTAATCAGCTCCTTGTATAAATTATCTTGGAATAAAAGGGCTGCTTTCGGGCGGCTCTTTTTCTTCTATAAGTTGTAAAATTTGTAACAATTTTTTAATTTTATCATGATGAAACATATTCTTGTAGTTTGTACCGGAAATATCTGCCGCAGTCCCACGGGCGAATACTGCCTTAAAAAGGAACTGGGGCCTGAATTTGAAGTCATGAGTGCCGGACTTGGAGCCCTGGTGGACCATCCTGCCCATGAGCTTAGCCAAAAGATTGCCTTGGAACATGGCATCGATATGAGTGCCCATCGCGCTCGCCAGATTAATTTGGACATTCTCAAGTGGGCTGATTTGGTTCTTGTGATGGAAAATGGCCACAAGATGGAGCTCCTGCACCGTTATCCGTGGCTCGAAGGTAAGGTTTTCCGTTACGGGGAACCGCAGCGGGTCGATGTACCTGACCCGTACCGCCGTCCTGAAAACGCCTTTGTGCTGGCATGGAATTTTATCTCTAAATTGACTCCCTATTGGGTTGAAAAAATCAAACAAAGTGAGGGCCAGGCGTAGTCTGGCTAAAAGGGTTGTGTTATGAAAAAATTGAGCATTAGTCTTTGTGCCATTGCTGCAGCTGTTCTCAGCGGCTGTGCTCTTGGACCGCAGATGCGGATGTCTGCGCCAGGGGATTCTGCTGAATATAATGGCATCGCAGTGCATATGCATGCCATTGATCAGGGGGATTTTGGCCAGGGTGCTGTAAACGCCGATGGTTCTACCGATTTGGGTGACCTTAAGGACCTGGTTGTTGATTCCCTGCCGGATCTCGAATACCGCATCGGACCGCTGGATATGGTCCAGGTGGTGGTTTGGGAACATCCGGAACTGACATCCCCGATGGGCCAGTACCAGCCGGCCGGTCAGAAGGTGACTACCGATGGCAAGCTCTTCTACCCGTATGCAGGTGAACTCCAGGCGGCAGGCCTTACTGCCCAGGAACTCCGCACCGAGATTACGAAGCGTCTTTCCGACAAGATTTTGAATGACCCGCAGGTCGATGTCCGCGTGACGGGCTACAATAGCCGCAAGGCTTTTGTGGCGGGTGCCGTTGTGAAGCCGGGCTTTGTCGCTTTCAACGAAAATCCGATGACGCTTCCCGATGTGATTGCGGGCGTGGGTGGATTTTCGGACAAGGCGGATCCGTCTGGTATGCAGTTGCGTCGTGGCGACAAGGTTTATAACATTAACTACCTGGATGCCTTCAAGTCCAACCTGCCGCTCGAACGCATGATGGTGCAGCCGAACGACCAGATCTTTGTTCCGGCGCTCACCGAGACGCAGAAAGAACAGAAGGTCTATGTGATGGGTGAAGTTGCAAGGACCGGTATCGTAAATATCTATAGCGGTAAGTTGACCTTGGCCGAAGCCTTGGCCTCGGCTGGTGGTCTGCAGGCTCTGAACGCTACTTCCCGTGGCATTTATGTTATTCGTAATACGTCCGCAAGCCAGATTGATGTGTTCCAGCTGAATGCGAAGAACGCCATGGCGCTTGCGATGGCTGACCGCTTTGAACTGAACGCACGCGATATTGTCTATGTGGATGCTTCTGGGCTCGCTTCTTGGAACCGTCTCATCAGCCTGATCCTCCCGTCCGTCCAGACCGTCTACTACGGAGCTTTGGCAGCGCATAACATTCATGTCGTCAAGGATGACTACACCAAGTAGGCGAAGCAAGGAGTAACCGAAAATGATTAACCTGATTCTCTGTGGTGGTTCCGGTACGCGCCTTTGGCCCGTGAGCCGTTCCCTGATGCCTAAGCAGTTTGCTCCGCTCTTTGACGGACAGTCGCTTTTCCGCAAGACGGTGGTCACGAACGCAGCCGTTTGCGAATCGCAGTTCATTGTGAGTAACGCCGACCAGTTCTTCTTGGCCAAGGATCAGCTCGAAATGGAAGGCATGAAGGGGAGTAAGTTCCTGCTTGAACCCGTGGGCCGAAACACCGCCCCCGCGATTGCGCTCGCCTGCCTGACCATGAACCCGGAAACCATCGTGCTCGTTTCCCCGTCGGACCATGTGATTCGCAAGAAGGACGAGTACAAGAAGGTGCTGCTCCGCGCCCAGGAACTCGCCGAGGCGGGTAACCTCGTGACTTTTGGCATTACGCCGACAAGCCCCGAAACCGGCTACGGCTACATCGAAGCCGCAGGCGAAGACGTGAAGCGCTTCGTGGAAAAGCCCGACCTCGCCACTGCCGAAAAGTACCTGCTCTCCGGCAACTTCTACTGGAACAGCGGCATCTTCTGCTTCAAGGCGAAGACTTTCCTCGCTGAGCTCGGTAAGTATTCTCCGGAAATGCTCGCCGCCGCCCAGAAGGCGCTTACCAATGCGACAATTGAAGAGGGCGAACCCATCCGCATCGACCGCGACGACATGATGGCTATCCCGAGCAATTCTATTGACTATGCCGTGATGGAAAAGTCCTCCAAGGTGAAGGTGGTGCCTAGCGACATCGGCTGGAGCGACCTCGGTAGCTTCGACAGCCTTTACAGCGAATTCCCGCACGACGATAACGGTAACAATGTGAACCCGCGCCACATCGCGGTGGGTTCCAAGAACTCGCTCGTGATGGGGTGCCAGCGCACGATTGCGACGATCGACCTCGACAAGATGCTCATCGTTGACACTCCGGACGCCCTGCTCGTTGCTCCGCTTTCTAGCAGCCAGAAGGTGAAGAAGGTGGTGGAAGAGCTCAAGCAGAGTGGCTCCGATTTGATCAACGTGCCGCAGACCGTGAGCCGTCCGTGGGGAACCTACTCCGTGCTTGAATCCACCGAACGCTACAAGATGAAGCGCATCGTGGTGAAGCCGGGCAAGCGCCTTAGCCTGCAGAAGCACCTGCATCGTTCCGAACACTGGGTCGTGGTGAGCGGTACTGCCACCGTGACCGTCGGCAAGAACGTGTTCTATGTGCGCCCGAACGAATCGACCTACATCCCCGTGGGCGAAGTTCACCGCCTGCAGAACGAGGGCAAGCTTCCGCTGGTCATCGTCGAAGTGCAGGTGGGCGAGTACACCGGCGAAGACGATATCATTCGCGTGGAAGACGACTTCCACAGAAACTAATAAATAGCTCAAAACTGCTTTTTTGGCAAAATTTAGCCGCTTGTTGCTTTTGGCGACGGCGGCTTTTTTGTTGCCTTGGATTGACAATTTGTCAAGAGAACTTTTAGTTTCGAAGCGAAAATTGCCCTGTTTTTAGGGTAATTTTAAGTTGAAAAGGACTGCTTGGCGGTGGTGCGCCGGGCAAAAAGGAGTAAAAAATGGGATGCTTTAAGCTCTTGGCTTGCGTAGCCTTGGTTTCTGCCGGAATTGCTGGTGCCGTTACGGTCAATAACCCGATTATGTACGTCGATAGCCCGGACCCCTCGATTGTCCGCGTTGACGACGCCTATTATATGGTGACGACGACCATGCACTTTGCCCCGGGCGTGCCCGTTTTCAAGAGCACGGATTTGGCCCAGTGGCGCACGGTGGGCTATGCCTACCAGACGCTCACCAACAACGACCAGCAGAACTTGAATGGCGGCAAGGATGCTTACGGTAAGGGCTCTTGGGCTTCGAGCATCCGTTACCACAAGGGATTCTTCTACGTGCTGACCCCGTCCTACACGACAGGCAAGACGCATTTGTACAAAACCGCTGACGTGGAAAGCGGCCAGTGGAGCGAAGTGCAGCTCCCGTTCTATCACGATCCGTCCCTCTTCTTCGATGACGACGGCACCGTTTGGGTGTTCTACGGCAGCGGCGACCAGATTAGCTACGTGCAGTTGAACGACGACGCAAGCGGCGTGAAGGCTGGCGGTAAGAGTGGCAAGATTGGCGGCGTGAGCATCAACCAGGTGACCGGCACCAGCAACTACTATGTGCAGCAGGAAGGCTCGCACATGGAAAAGGTGAACGGCGAATACTACCTGTTCACGATTTCCTGGCCAGCGGGCAAGAGCCGTAGCGAAATTGTTTACCGCTCCAAGAGCCTGCTTTCCGGTTACAGCGGAAGGTACTTCCTCTCCGATAACGGTGTTGCCCAGGGCGGCATCTTTGACACTCCCGATGGCAAGTGGTATGCGCTTTTGTTCCGCGATTCCGGCCCGGTCGGCCGTATGTCGCACCTGGTCCCGATGGAATGGAAGGACGGCTGGCCGGTTCCGACCAGCGGAAGTAAGGCTCCCTCCACGATTGACCTGCCGGAATCCCCGCTCCCGGGCTATGGCATGGTCACCAGCGATGATTTTGAATCCAGCGAACTTGCTCTTGAATGGCAGTTCAACCACAATCCCGATAACAAGAACTGGAGTTTGTCTGCAAATCCGGGCTTCTACCGCATTACTACGAGCCGCACCGATAGCCGCGTGGTGAATGCGAAGAACACCCTGACCCAGCGTTCCTTTGGCCCCAAGAGTTCTGGCCGTACGCTTGTCGATGGCACCGGCATGAAGGATGGCGATATGGCCGGCCTCGTTGCCCTGCAGGATGACAAGGGCTTTGTGGCGCTTGCTAAAGATGGCGGCAGCTACAAGGTGGTGATGTATACCGGAAACAAGGACGGCGAAAGCCTGAAGGAAACGAAGGCGATTTCGGGTTCCAAGGTTTACCTGCGAATTGATTTCGACCTGCCGATTGATCGCGGTACCGCCTACTTCTATTACAGCACCGATGGCAATACCTGGACAAAGATTGGTAGCGACGTGAAGCTCAATTACGACCTCCACATGTTCGTGGGAGTGCGCTGGGGCCTCTTCAACTTTGCAACAAAGACTGCGGGCGGCTATGCGGACTTTGACTGGTTCAAGGTCGGTGTTGATGCGAACGATGAAATTTATCTCGATGGCGCTGGTTCTGAACCTGTTCCGCAGACTCCGTTCTGTACTGCTGGTGAAAACTGCCCTGCCGTTGCGCTCCCGGGCAAGATTGAGGCCGAAAACTTCGACGTGCCGGGCAAGGGCAAGGACGGTACCTCTTACTACGATGGCGATTCCGAGAACCACGGCGATAGCGACTACCGCGCAGGTACCGGTGTTGACCTTTACAAGAAGGCGACCGGCGTCATTGTGGGCTACAACAGCGAAGGCGACTGGCTCGAATACACGGTGAACGTGAAGGAAGCGGGGGATTACACCATGTTTGCGGCTGTCGCTGCAGCGGGCAATACCTCTAGCTTCAAGCTCTCCCTGGATGGCAAGGACATTACCGAAGAAATTGCGGTACCTGCGGCAAGTTCCGGCGAAGAAAATTACGACGACTATAACAAGGTGAAGGCCAACGTGACTCTCCCTGCGGGCGAACACGTGCTCCGCTTCACGGTTGTAGGTTCTTGGCTCGATATTGACTACTTCACGTTCGTGAAGGGCAAGGATGCAACGGATCCGGAACCCATCGGAACGGAAGGATTTGCAACTGCCGTTCGCTACGATGTGCAGGCTGAACAGCTTTACCGCGTGTACGGCTTGAACGGAAGCTTTGTGGGAACCGTGTTTGCAGCAAGTGCAAGCGAGGCTCAGTCCAAGGTGCGCTCCATGGTTTCGGAAAAGGGCGTGTACCTGATCAGGGCGAAGAATGGGATGGTTCGTCGCTTTATGGTAACGAAGTAAGGGCTGCAAAAAAGGAGCGAAGGATGTTTGGTATGAAAAATTTGGGCAAGGTGGTGCTTGCCCTCGCCAGTGTTGCGCTGTTTACGGGTAATGCCTTTGCAGACAACCTAACTGTAGACGGGAAATCCCGCAGCATGCTCGTGTATGCTCCGTCGGGTATCGAGAAGAATCGCCCGCTCATCATCCAGATGCACGGCATGAACCAAGATGCCCCCTACCAGAAGAATGCGGCGAAGTGGGAAAGCATAGCCGACACGGCTCGCTTCGTGGTGGTGTTCCCCAATGGCGAAAACAAGGCCTGGGACATTGGCGGCGACAAGGATGTCAATTTCTTGAAGGCAATCATCAACGAAATGTATCAAAAATACGGAATTGATAAAAACCGTGTATATGTTTCGGGATTTTCGATGGGCGGCATGATGAGCTACCATGCGGCAAACAAGATGGGCGACATGATTGCGGCTATTGCGCCTGTTTCGGGTGGTGGCGGCGTGAATTCGCCCAAGCGTGCGATGCCGATTATGCATACGCACGGCACGAGCGACGATGTGGTGAATTATAACAGCACCGTGAATACCCTGAAGGGCTGGGTCAATGCGCAAAAGTGCTCAAGCAGTTCGCAGAAGATTAAGCCGTATCCGACGACTAAGTCGGGCTCTGCCGCGTCTCTTGAAATTTGGAGCGGCTGCACCGATAATGTGGAAGTGCGCCTGCTGACAATCGAAGGAAAGGGCCACTGGTATTCCATGGACGAGGCCGTGAGCGTGAACACGAGCGTGGAAATCTGGAACTTTGTGAAGAACTATTCGCTGGATGGTTCCTCTCTTCCGCCGCCGACACCTGCGATTGTCGTGCCTACGAACCGCGATGAAGTCTTTAACGGCGGCTTCGATTCGAGCGCCGTGGCTTGGGACTTGCAGCTACATGGCGATGCCGCTGCGACTGGTGATGCGAAAGATGGAAAGTACCAGCTTGACATTTCCGCTATCGGTACGCAGAATTACCAAGTGCAGCTGATTCAGCACGACTTGCATCTTGAAAAAGATCAGTGGTACGAGGTAAGCTTTGAGGCAAGTGCAGGGGCTGCCCGCACGCTCGAAGTGAATGTGGAGCAGCATAACGATCCGTGGGCGAGCTACCTCAAGGAAAATCAGAATTTTGATCTTGGCACGGATATGAAAACCTATTCGTTCAAGTTCCAGATGACGGCCGCGACGGATACGAACAGCCGCCTGAGTTTCAATGCTGGTGCTGCGACGGGAACGCTTACGCTCGACAACGTGAAAATTGCAAAACTCGATGCCGCGCAAATTCCTGAGGAAGGTCCGTCGACTTTGCGTGGGGTACAGTATATGCGTGAGCAACCATCGGCGTACGCCGTGTTCGATATACACGGAAGCAGGCTCGGCTCGGTTGAAATTCATGGTGCGGGCATTGCCGAATCGCTTGAACAGGCTGGGTTCACTAAGGGTGTTTACCTTTTGCGGAGCTTGAAGGGCGAAAAGTCGCTCCTGGTGCCCGTATCCCGTTAAAAAACGCCATTTTTCCCATAGCGCTTCATTGATAAATAATCAATGAAGCCTTTCTTTTAGGTGGGTGTTTTTCCTTTTTTTAAGAATATTTTTTTAGGTGTAAATATCATCATGGAGTGATGAAGATGTTTGGCTTAAAAAAATACTCGTTCGGCGGGGCTATCGCCCTTGCTTTTTGTGGTTTGGCCTCTCAGGCCTTTGCGCATCCTGACAGCCTGGTGCTTACGCCCCCTTTGGGATGGAACAGCTGGAACGTGTTCCACGAAAACATCAATGAAAAGCAGATTCAGGAAATTGCCGATGCCATGGTCTCTTCTGGCTTGAGGGATGCTGGCTACATTTACTTGAACCTCGACGACAACTGGATGGACACCAAGCGCGATGCCCAGGGTAATCTCCAGAATAATCCGAAAACATTCCCGAGCGGCATGAAGGCCATTGCCGATTACGTGCATGCGAAGGGCTTGAAGTTCGGCCTTTACGGCGACCGCGGCAAACGCACCTGCCACCATTACAATAGCAACTGGCAGAGTGAAAGCGGTTCCAATGGCCGCGAAGAACAGGATGCCAAGAAGCTCGCCGAATGGGGCGTGGACTACTGGAAGTACGACAACTGCGATTCCGACCCGACAACTCAGGAAAAAGATTACACCGCCATGTCCAAGGCCCTCCGCAATTCCGGACGCGATATCGTGTTCAGCATTTGCATGTGGGAATACAAGGACTGGATGCCTAAAATTGCTAACCTCTGGCGCACCACCTTCGACATTGGCCCCGAATGGATTTCTACCTCCTGGTACCGCGGCGTCTACGAAATTATCGATGCCAACAACAAGTACTGGCAAATTGCAAAGCCCGGCCACTGGAATGACCCGGACATGCTCGAAGTAGGTAACAGGGGACTTTCTTACGAAGAACAACGCTCCCAGATGACGATGTGGTCCATTATGGCTGCCCCCATCATGATCAGTTCCGATGTGCGCAACATGAGTAACGAGACCAAGGAACTCTACCTGAACAAGGACATGATTGCCATCAACCAGGATTCTCTGGGCGTTCAGGGACATCGCGTCTCCGACGTGAACGGCAAGCAGATTTGGACCAAGCCCTTGAAGAATGGCGACATTGCCGTGGCACTTCTGAATAACAACAGTTCTACCCAGACTGTGGAATGCAACTTTGCAGACATTGGCGTAGAAGGCGAAGTGGAAGTTCGCGATGCCTGGAAAAAGAAGGACATGGGTCCGCTTTCGCACGTTTCTATCGAACTTCCGGCTCACGGCTCGGCACTCCTCCGCTTGGTTCTCAAGCCGGTTCCGCGCGCTCCGTTCAAGGGCGAAGCTCTCGCCATTCCGGGCAAGATCGAAGTGGAAGATTTCGACATTAACGGTGTGGGCCAGGGCAACACCACCTACAACGAAAACGATACCGAAAACCATGGCGATTCTGACTACCGCCCGGGTACAGGTGTAGACCTTTACAAGAAGGCTACTGGCGTGATTGTCGGTTACAATCAGGCGGGTGAATGGCTCGAATACACCGTGAAGGTGGCCTCGACGGGAACTTACACGATGAACGCCTCCGTGGCTTCTGCTAACAGCACGTCAAGTTTCAAGCTCTCTATGGACGGCAAGGATATTACCGAAGAAATCGCCGTGCCTGCAGCAACCGAGGGCGAAGACAACTATGACGAATACAATACGGTCGAAGCCAAGGTGAACCTGACCGAGGGCGAACACATCCTCCGCTTTACGGTTACCGGCGACTGGATGGACATCGACTGGATTGAATTCTGCGCAGGCGAAAGCTGCGAAGACACGCAAGGGATTCGCGCGGCACTCCCTGCCGCCATGAACCGCGACTTGGCTCCGCGACTCCTCAAGAAGGGCAACACGCTCTTCATCGAAAAGAACGGCAAACGCTTCGACCTGACCGGACACAGGATTAAGTAATCTTTACTTGTTGCAGGTCCCGTACTTGCTGATGGAATGAATCTTTGACGAAATGTTCGAGCCTGGTTTCTCGAAACTGACTTCCACGCGGCTGATGTTTTTCACGACGCTGTCGCGTTCGACGCGGAGCCCGAAGCCTTCCTGGACAAAGTCGCTCCACTTGATGTTGGCGGTTACGAGCTGCTCCGTTGCGGGAAGTTGCGCCTTGTAGTAATCGTATTCCGTCAGCTTGTTGTCGTCGGGGAAGCGGATGTTTATAAAGAAGCTTTCGTTCGCGGTGTAGGTGATGCATACGCCGCCCCATTCGGTCAGGTCGTTGCCCCGCTGTTCATCGCCGGAAATTTCGAAAAAAATTCTTGCATAGGGGTGGCTGTCGCCGAGCCGCGCGATGGTGTAGATGTAGCCGTACTTGTCGCGGGATGCCGATTCGTAGCCGTAACCCTTGTCGCCCGCGGGCCAGCTGAATGTCGATGCGGAATCCGTATAGAAATGCAAGAAGCCATAGGTGTCGCTGCCGTCGTCGATTTGCGTGTTCACGCGGCTGCAGGTGCGGCCAAGGTCCGGGTCCATCACGTTCATGCAGTTCTTGGCGCAGTACATGGAGCCGGTGCAGTCCAGTTCGGCGATTGTGTCCAGCTCGACGACCGGGAAGATTACGGTGTCGCCGCCGTCAAATTTCTGCTCTAGGATCCAGTGGCCGTCTAGGCAGCGGAATATGGAGCGGTAGTAGGCGGAGTTTTCGCTGGTGTCGGGGAGCAGCGCGCCGGCGCGTTTTTCGGTGCAGCGGCCAAGCCCGTAAACATCGTTCCAGAACGATTCCATGACGGGCTCGAATTCGGGAACGTTATCCGCGAAATCCCACGTCTCGATATTTTTGCGTATTTTGGGGGCGTTCGCTTCGAAGGCGTTGTCGGCAAGGGTCGCCTTCAATTGTTCGCTGTTCCAGAAGCCGTCTTCTTCCAGGTCTTTTGCAAAGCCTGCCAGCTGTTCGCTGAATTCCGCCTCGGTGCAGTTCAGCTGCATCAAGACGGAGATGGCGAGCAGAGCAGCGTCCCCTTCACTGTCGCCGAAGATGTTCAGGTCTTCGAATCCCCTTGAAATGTCTGTAATCCCGAATGCGGCGAAAATTTCCCGCTCCGCTTGCGATTTCGCCTCGCCGATTTTCATGGGCTTGTTCCGCACCAGCCATTGCGTGCGCTCGTAGGCGAGGTGCGTAAGCAGGTTGATGTTCGCGGTTTCGCGGTCTTCCAAATCGGTCAGTGCGTTCAGTTTTATCTGGCTTACCGAACGTTTGCCGGTGACTTCGTTCCAGTAGTATCCTTCGGCTTCGAGCAGCGCATAGGGGGCGTCCAGGTTGATGTTGGAAATATTGAATTCGCCCTTGTTGCTTGCGACTTTTCCCGTAAACGTGTTGCCCGTTTGCACCAGGTTGTCGCCATCGACTTCGTACAAGGTTACGGTTGAGCCGCTCACGAACGGTCCCTTCTGCGAAACGCCCGCCACGGTCTTGTCGGCGATAGCGTTTTCGGCTTCGGTGGAACCACCGGTCGTTTTTTTGTCGTCGTTGGAGCAACCCGCGACGAAAAATACTGTTGCAAAAGTAACTAGTAAAAGTTTGTAATTAGAAAAAATCGAAACTGTATTTTTATTTGATATTTTACCTTTCATCTCTCATTCCTCATCTTTCGTCAAGGTTGGTGAGCCTGCCGAACCATGTCTCTCGTCTATTTTCTTCGTCAGCGGGAACAACTGCAAATTCAGCTCGTAGACGCGTTCCACTTCGTCTTCGTTGGTGGCTATGGCGACAATCTTTCGCCGAAAGTGCGCCAGTTCCTTCAAGATTTTCTGGTACGACTTTTCGGTGAGCCCAAGCGTAAGTGTCGAAAAGTTCCGCTCCGTCACGGGAACCTTGTCCAGCGTATTCAGCGCGAGTTCACCCATTTGCCTGTGAAAACTGCGGACGGCAGGAGTCGCAATGTCCAGCGGCCCCGTGGCGACTGATTTTTCAGTCTGCCGGTAGTTGTGGATGCTTGTCGTGCGCCGAAGCAGCTTTGCCGATGTCAGAAACTGGAGCGCCTTCACGACCTCGTCGGGCGAAATTTCGGGGATGCACTGCTTTGCCAGGTGGTTCGGCTTTGCGCCTTGCATGGCGGGGGCAAGTTCCCGGAGGGTGGCGTATTTCCAGTTCGAAAAATAGGTGTAGAGGTCGGAACCCAGAATGTTCACCTTGTGCGCCTTGGCGATATCCTTGAGCTCGGCGAACGTCTCGTCGCGCAAGTTGTCGTTTTTCGCCTGGTTGAACCGCACCAGGGCCGTAAAGTAGTCGAATTCGAATCCTGCCAGGTCCATCGCGCTGGCGACCCGGTTGGCGGCGTCGTCCGAAAGTCCGCTCTTGCCGTCGCAGACCAGTTTCAGGAATACGGGCGAGGAAAACTTGGCGGAGCGGGCGAAGTCACGCCACGAAAAGCCGACCATCTTCTTCTTTTCTTGGTAGAAGTCCTGGATGTATCGGCGGTAGTTGTTGTATTCGATAATGGGACGCATGTCCCGAAAAATAGTAAAAAACTAGAATGTATCAAAGCCGTGTATCATGAAATCTCTTCTAAAATTTCTTTCAGAAGCTCGCCGGGGTCGATCTTGAAAAATGCAGCCATGTGGATAAAGTTGAGCATGGTGAGCTGGGTGCGCCCGAAGTTCCCGCTCTTGCGCATGACTCCCACTTCGACCCCGTAAAGCGTGTTCTTGTGCAGGTTGAGCTCGAAGGCTAGCCTGTCGCGGGAAATGCCGATGGCTGCACGGTGGCGCTGGATGACTTTCGCCATCGCCTCGGTAAAGCGGTCTTCGTCGAGACCGAACCAGTCCGGAGTTTTTTTCTGCCTTTTGCCCATGTAACAATTCTTTGTGATACGCTTTATGATACATAAAATAGGCAGAAATTGTAAAATGGCGTCACAGATGTCTGTGAATTTTTTTTGTGCCCCCCCATGATACTGTTTCGGGGTTGTGATACGGCTTATGATGCGGCAACCTGGATTGTTGGTTGCGATATGTCACAATATCACAGTCCTCTGTAAAAATTCCTTAAAAATTTTGTGACGCTGGTGATTTGAAAACCTATATTTACCATAGGAATCACATTCCTTTGTGACTATTTGGTGATTGTGGAAAAGTTTTGTGTGTATCATAGATGTGTATATTATTTTGTTACACTACTTAAAATGGTTTGTAATTGCTTCTTTTTGTATAAAATTGTATCAGAGAAACTATTGACATTCTCTGAAGGGCAAATATATATTTGTTGCAAAAGTGTTTTAGAAAAAGACAAAAGGGATAGACGATATGGCTAAAAAATTTCACCTTGCTTGGGGTTCAATCGCTGCGGTCTGTTTGGCGGGTGTTTACGCCTGTGGCGATAGCGACGACGGCGCAAATACTTCTACAAATGCAGGGACTGCCGCTCTCGACGAAGTCTACGCTTCTGAAGATGACTTGCCGGGTTGTACCGAAAAGTACGACGGCGCGGTAGCCTTTGTCAAGGAAGGTTCGACGGCGTTCAAGTGCGAAGACGGCCGCTGGGAAAACAAGGGCGAATACTACGCGAACAACGACGCCATCAAGAACTGCACCGCAAAGCGCGAAGGCGAAGTTGCCTATATCGTCGACGAAGACAAGAGCCTTGTCTGTGAAGACGGCAAGTGGGTAAATTCTTCGAATGTCTCTTCTTCGTCATCCTGGACCCCCGAAGGGGGGATAGGATCCAGTTCGTCTAAGGTCCCTGAGCCTGTCGAAGGGACGAGTCCTTCGGATGTGTCGAGTAGTTCTGTGGTGTCTTCTAGCAGCAGCGAGACAAGTGTGTCCAGCAACAGTACTAAATCCAGCAGCTCCGTTGCGCAGTCATCGTCATCGGTTGCGTCCAGCAGTTCTGCAAAATCATCAAGTTCATCGGTAAAATCAAGCTCGTCGATTACTTCCAGTAGTTCATCAGGTATTGTTTTGCCTTGTAAGACGGAGTCCGAAGACAACTGCGAATATGGAATTTTGAAGGATTCTCGTGATGGTCAGGAATACAGGACCGTGAAGATTGGTGAACAGTGGTGGATGGCGGAGAACCTGAACATTGATACGGATAACAGCTGGTGCTACGGCGACGCCCCTGCCAACTGTGCCAAGTACGGTCGCCTTTACACCTGGGCTGCGGCAGTTGGGGGTGCTGAAGACGAATGTGGTGGGGGACACGAATGTAATCTGGGCACAGGCGATGTTCAAGGCGTTTGCCCCAAGGGTTGGCACCTGCCAAGTAAGGCAGAATGGGAAACCCTGATTGTGACCGTTAACGGTTCCATTACGGAATATACGTCTGGAAATAGTACGAGAGCCAAGCTCAAGTCTCAGACAGGCTGGAAAGCTCATAGCAGCGTTACCAACGAGGATTCCTTCGGGTTTTCGGCGCTTCCTGCCGGCTACAGGATCAACGATGAGTACTACTACGAGGGCATCCTCGCGTACATCTGGAGTTCTACCGAGCTCAATAGCAAGCGCGCGTACCGCATGGATTTGTACTACGCCAACGACTATGCGAACCTGTGCGACGACTACAAGTTCATCGGGTCGTCTGTTCGTTGTCTCAAGGACTAAAATTCAAATAAAATATCGGTGAAGGCCATGAAAAAAAATCTTTTTGAGCCCAAGGTCGTTCAGTTTTTTCACAGTGGAAGTGAATTTCCGCAAAAGAAAATTGATGAAACCCATAAACATAAGCCTTGGTCCGTAAACAGTCATACGCGTAATTTCATAAAATGTAAGGGCGAATATGTAGATAAGAGTGGAAGAAAAAAACAAGGAACATTGGTGTTCTGGGGGGAATGGGAGGCTGAAGCAGATGTTGTAGAATTCTATGAATTAGCGGGTCTTTTGCCGAAAAGATTGATATCTCCAACTCATAAACAAAAATATCCGAGTGGTTATTCCAGTTGCGTCAATAAAACGGGTTGCAGAAAAAAAGAAATTCCTCTCAACACGGATCCATTTGTATTTGGCGAATGTTTTCGGTATTCAAATTGTCAACAATTGTCTAGGAAAAATGTTCTTCAAAAAATATCGCCAAATTCCATAATTCTATTTGGCTCGCACAAAGGGAATGTTTTTTTGTTGGATACAGTGTTCGTTGCTGACGACAACTCAATTCGATTCTCCAAAAAAGAAACCCTAAAATCAATTCGTGATTTTAATGCTTATAAAAAGATAGTTCTTGATTATACGTTGCCTTTGGACAATCCTGGTGCTTCATTGGCGTATTATGAAGGCAAAACATATCAGAAAAAAGGAATGTTTTCTTTTTCTCCCGCAAAAATTTATGGTCCTGGTTGCCGGTTCGAACGAATTGCGTTAGACGAAAAAATGATGAAGATGATTGTTGGCAAGGCTGTAAATATGAAGAAAACTCAGGGAATAAGAACTATTGATGCTGATGTAGAAAAAACGTGGAAATTGATAAGGGATTTTGTGTTGGAAAAGGGTTGTGTTTTGGGAGTCCGTTTTGATTTGCCCTAAAAAATTTAGCCGTGTAGAAAAGAGTAATTTGCAAACGAAAGATGAACTGAAGATTCCTTGCAAGTCCCGCTTGCAGTTGCAGAATTCTCTCTTTAGGAAGATTCGTTATTCCGTCAATCTCGTTCAAATGTTATTTATTGCTAGACTGAAGGTCTCTTTTATTAACGTGCAGGAGCGAAATAGCCTTTTCGGGAGTCAGGATTCCCGCCTCAATCAAAATTTTGGCAACCTCTTTGCGGTCGTCTGCTTTCCCTTGCAGGTAAGACCCCTGTTTTTCGTAAAGGATGTCGGTCATTCCATCAACCTCGTTCAAAAGTGTTTCATCGGTGTACCCCTTCAAAGATACATCTTTAGCGAACTCCTTGTCAAGAAGACGCTGCAACTTTTCGGCGGAAATATCTTTTTCTTCAAGGACATTGCGAAAAATACGGAGCATTTCGGCGCGATCGGTTGTATCACGACTCTCCGGGGGAGTGCGGTCGTCAATGGCGAAGAACTTTTCAATTTCGACAAGATAGATGTCAAGCTTTTCGTAGAACATACGGCGGTTGCGCACGAGTTGAGCGTGGTGCAGGTAGGTGTTCCTTTCCAAGGGAAACTGGTTCTCGGTGAGCAGCGAAAGCACGTAGATGCGCGGCAGGTTGTAATCCTGCGACTTCTTGACGGTGCGCGAAACGACACGGGACGTGTAGTAGATAAGCCTATCGATAAAAAGCGTATTGAAGTTCTGCTGCACCTCGATAAGGATAGGGTTGCCCGCCTCGGTAGTGCCGTAGATATCGAAAATGGGGGACTTGTCATCCAGAACACCGGGGTTTTCCGGAACACCCAAGGTGAACGACTTGATGGCGTTTTCACCGGAAAGCAAGAGCATCGCATTCAGAAACTTCACGGTGCGTTCGGGCTTGGCCTCGTTCGCTATGAGCATTTTGAAGATGCCATCACTGAATGGGTAAACATTCTTGTATATCTTGCGGTATTCGGCCAGTCGTTCGGGGTGCTCATGAACATCCTTCACCATGGCAAAAAAGTCACTGCGGCTCATAAACCTGTTCCTTCTATCGGTTTGAAGGGTAAATCTAAAAACAATAATTTTCACTCTTGCAAACAGTTGTTTGCAAAATGTTGTAAAAAGAAATTTGTAAAAGCAAGCGGGAGCATTTATGAAATGCCCTTGGCAGCATGATTTTTAAGGAGATAAAATGAATCTTAACTTGTTTAAAATCTACTTTGGCGTGGCGTTTTCGCTGCTCGCTGCCGCTTCGGCATGGGCTTCAGCTTCGCTTGTGCAAATTGCCGAGAATGATACGCTCTTGATTGATGATTTCGAGGATGGCGATTACAATTCGAATCTTGGCGTGTGGGAATCTTTCACGGGAGAAGGGTATAACGCCACCTTTGGGCGCTCCATTGTTGATTCGGAAGAAAAGAACTCGAAAGTCCTGCGGATTGACTACGAATTTCAGGATGAACAGGAAAACAACGGATGGGAATGGATGGAAACTCGTGTCCTTGTCGCGAATTACACTTCCCTAGATTTCTCTAATTGCACTGAAATCCAGTTTGATTACAAGGCTGATTATCAAAATAACAGCGCTTACGATAACTGGCTTGACTTGCGTTTCCGCGTAGAGGGCGATGACAAAAATGCCTATGTCGAGACGGACTATCATTCCATACCGTTGGACGCAAGCGATGACTGGCAAACGGTAACGGTTCATTGGAATGATTTTTTTCAGGATGGCTGGGGAATCAATCTTCCTGTTGAAACGGTACAAAAGAATATGCTTGCATTCGGCTGGTTCTGGCATACGGAACATGCGGCGCAGGGAACTATTGAACTGGACAATTTCCGCTGCATCAACCAGCCCAAATATGAAGTCACATTTATGGCCGATGGCAAGGTGTTTGCTTCGGACATGTACTATAGTGGAACAACTCCGCGTGACCCGCTGGAAGAATGCAAGTATTACGATCTCTGCACGAGGCCGACAAAGGAACCGTCCGAAACCATGATGTACACCTTTAAGGAATGGAACAAGAATATTGAGCCTGTCACGGCACCGACTGTCTATACGGCGTTGTTTGATTCGGCGGTAATTTCTGTGGGAGAGCCGCTGAATATGGTGGGTGATACGCTTTTGCTGGATGACTTTGAAGATGGCAATGGCGTTGGCTTGCTGGGCGGAACTTGGGAATTCTTTGACGCCCAACAAACGGAAGAAAGTGGGTCGACTTCGTCCATCGAGACCGTATCAGAAAACAAAATCCTTGGTATCGGAAACCTTGCTGAACCGGAAGAGCCTTATGAATGGCTTGGCGCAAGACTCTATTTGTTGGAAGACAGCTCGGCTGTAGATATGTCGCAGTGCGAGGCGATTCAGTACCGCTACAAGGGCGAATCGCATCAGTTCCGCGTCGAAAGCGAATACGAAAATGGTTGGCAGCATTACCATAAGGATTTGCCGTCTAGCGACGACTGGACTACGGCCAACATTGATTGGAACCGCTTGGAAGGCTATGAATGGGTCGATGAAGGAAATCTCCCGCTAAAACAGGTGGGTGTCATCAAACACAAAGTTGTCGCCCTGACTTGGCAAAAAGATTGGTTCTCTATTGATGCTGACGGAAAGGGTCCAATAGAAATCGACGATATCCAGTGCATTCGGAATTTGCCGAAGGTCTTGGTGGAGTTCTATAGCGAAGGGAATAAGGTCGGGGAAACGTCTGTTCCTTATGCGACCTATTTCAAGAATGTAGAAACTCCAAATGCCCCTGTAAAGGTTTCCGAAAATGGGGAAAAATATGTTTTTGTCGGCTGGACACCGGAGATGTACTATGATTTTGAATTGACGAAAAACTTGAGGCTCGATGCTCTGTTTGTACCCACCCGGAAGTTGGTAGTTGCCGGACAGACCTTGCTGCTTGATGACTTTGAAGATGGCGATATGGTGGGCGAACAAGGTAATGAGTGGAGTTTCACGACGGATGGTGAATCGGCTACGGTCAATATGACCGTAGCGGGAGATGCGGACGGCAAGTGGCTCCAGGCCGACTTTACAAATGAGGAAGGTTCGTATACGAGGGTCGATATCGTGTTGAATTTGCGGGATGATGGCGTTGCCCTGGACTTGTCGCAATGTGATGCAATCCAGTACGATTATAGGACCGCGGCAACCCACCAGTTCCATTTGGGAACCATATTTGATAACCTTGAAATAGCACGGGACTATTTTGAAACGGAATGGGGTGATGAAGACGGTGTAAATTGGCGTACCAAGACCGTTTATCTGGAGAGCGACGGCCTGGAATGCCACAGTGGCTGCAAGCCTGTTTCCGAGGTGAAGAAGGCTGTATTCCAGTTGTCCTGGAGTTTTGAAGATGGTGCTGAAAACGCGACCCTTGAAATCGACAACATCAAATGCCTGCGGACCAAGTTCGGTGCCATGACGATTTCGGCGGTTGACTCTACAGCGATTATCGATGGGCTTTTTACGGATGGCGAAGTTCTCGGCATTCCCGAAGATATTGTGGTGAAAAATGTTGAACTGCAACGCACCTTCGAGGTGGGCAAGAGCTCCACGGTGATGTTGCCTTTCTCGATTGACGTGTCGAAGGTGAATGGGGCGGACTTCTATAGTCTTGCCGAAATGGAGTATGCTGATGGCCAATGGAAGGCAGGTGCTACGAAGGTTACGGGAACGCTGGAGGCGAATACGCCTTACCTTGCAATTCCCACGGCTAGTGCAATTACATTCGACCTGGAAGAAAATGAAACCGTTACCTTGAATACGACCGGCTCAAAGGTGACCAAGCTTGGCGACTGGGAGTTCCGAGGCGCTTACGGCGCTATCGCCATGGCCGATTCGACGCACCTGCTGGGGCGCGCCTATGGGTTTGCGGGCGAAGACAAGGACGGGTATAAAATCGGTGAATTTGTGAAACTGGGCAAAGGCGCTACGATCCCTGCATTGCGAACTTATCTCGTGAAAACGGAAACAGAGTCTGCGCAGTGCCCGGCGGGGGCGATGTGTGCCCCGCATGCAAACAGCGTGGCGAGCATCGAGGATTTGCCCGACCGAATTACCGTCGAATTCCTGGATGAAAAGGAAAATGTGATGGCCGTCGAAACCCTGGATGCCAAGACGGGCAAGATTCGCCTTGACCGCTATCATTTAGACAGCTGGTACGACTTGCGTGGCCGCCGCCTGAACGGCAAGCCCTCTGCCAAGGGTACCTATTACAACAACGTAAACATGGTGATTATCAAGTGAGGAAATAATGGAAAACGAATCTCAGAAGAAGACATATATGCCCCCGAAAATCGAAATTGTCGAATTGGCACACCAGGCTAATCTGATGCAGTGCAGCGATGCTAGCGAACCTGGGTGCGATGGCTTCAACGGCGTTACGGGCTGACGTCTGTAGAGCGAATTTCTTCCGCCCTATTGACTTTTTTAACTTAATAAGTTAAATTTAAGTTAAAAGAGCGGGTTGGTATGAGTATCGGCGGAATCACCTACAAGACAATCAACGGCAAGCGTTATGCTTACTACCAGTGGACGGAAGACGGAAAGCAGCGTAGCCGTCGCGTAAAAGACGAGGAATTTGCGGAACTTGCCGCGAAAATTGCGGCGGAGCGTGCGCAAAAAGAATCGCTGCGTGGCATTTTGCAGGGCATGGTGGCTGAACCCGTTGCGGCTTATTCTGCCACTCCGAATTTCAAGACAGACGTGAAAATCGGTGCGCAGTTGCCCCGCTTTTTTGCCTCTGTAATGAAGTGGAAAAAACGCGAGTGTTTTGCCGCTCTCCACGACTATATCTATAGCGAAAACAATGACCGCGTTCTGATTCTGTATGGGCTTCGCCGCACAGGCAAGACGACGCTTGTCCGCCAGCTTATGGGCGAGATGCCTGCCGAGATGCTTGCGAAAACGGCGTTTGTCCAGCTGAGCTCCCGCCATTCCCTTGCCGATGTCAATCACGATCTCAAGTTGCTGGAATCGCTCGGTTATCGCTACGTGTTCATTGACGAAGTGACCATGCTCAGCGATTTTATCGAGGGAGCAGCGCTGTTCTCCGATGTGTTTGCGGCAGGTGGCATGAAGGTAGTCCTTTCGGGGGCGGATTCCTTGGGGTTTGTCTTTTCTGAAGACGAACAGCTTTATGACCGTTGCATTTTGTTGCACACGACCTTTATCCCATATCGTGAATTTGAGAATGTCCTTGGTGTAGCGGGGATTGACAAGTTCATTGAGTTCGGCGGTACCATGAGCATGGGTGGCACGAACTACAATATGGACAAGTTTACTTTTGCGACGAAAGAGAGTGCGGACGATTATGTGGATTCCGCCATTGCCCGCAATATTCAGCATTCTTTGAGGTGCTATCAGCATGAGGGGCATTTCCGCTCGTTGCAAGAACTCTATGATGCGGGGGAGCTGACGAATTCGATTAACCGCATCGTGGAGGACGTGAATCACCGCTTTACGATAGAGGTGTTGACAAGAACGTTTAAGCCAGGTGACTTGAGCCGTTCCGCACAGAATCTGCGTCGCGACAGGTTCAGACCCACGGATGTCTTGGATAGGGTCGATGTTGGTGCGGTAACGAAGAGGCTTAAGCATCTTTTGCAGATTCGTGATAAGGCGGAACTGTCTGTCGGGATAGGCGAGGCTCACCGTGCGGAGATTAAAGAATATTTGGACTTGTTGGACCTTACGTGCGACATCGATGTGATAAACATGTCGAACTTGAATGCGCGTGTTTCGCGTACAGTTCTTTCGCAGCCGGGGCTTCGTTACGCTCAGGCGTCGGCGCTTATCCAGAGCTTGTTGCTCGATGAGACGTTCAGGAATGTTCCGATAGCCGAGCGCATGTCCATAGAAAAGCGAATTCTTGACGAGATTCGTGGTCGCATGATGGAAGAAATTGTCCTGCTCGAAACCAAGATGGCTAGGCCCGAAAAGCAAGTTTTTCAGTTGCAGTTTGCTGTTGGCGAATTTTATATGGTGGTGTTTGACCCGAAAAACGCCTGCTGCGAAATCTACGAAATCAAGCACAGCGACCAAGTGGCCAAGGAACAGTGCCGTCACTTGCTGGACGCAAAAAAGTGTGCCGATACGGAATTCCGCTACGGCAAAATTTTGAGCAAAAACATAATATACCGAGGCCCCACGGGAGCGCTCGGTAATATTAACTATCTGAATGTCGAGGAATATTTAAAAGGTTTATAATACATCCCTTTGACATTTTTTCAAAGGAAAATTCAATATAGGCGTCCCCGGCGGGGTAGAAAAGATTATTTTATTGATTGGATGAATGTCTTTTCGAGAATGCGCCTATGCTGAATATCAACGAAATTAGCGATTACAGGGATTTGCTCAAGAATTACTATACCCAGCGCAAGCTGGATATGCCCCTGTATTCCTACAAGATGATGGGGCAGAAGCTGGGGCTCGATACGAGCCAGATTTTCCGTGTACTGAACAAGGAACTGCATCTGCCGAACCACAGCATTCCCCTGGCGAAGGACCTGTTGGACCTGAAGGGGCGTAGCGGCGAAATTTTTGAAATCCTGGTGGCGGCAGCCAAGGCGAAGTCGCAGGCGAAAAAGGAAAAACTCTACAAGATGGCGCTTTCGCTGCAGGATGTGGACCTGCGCAAGTTCAGCGCGAGCGAATACCTGTTTTTAAGCAAGTGGTGGATTCCGGTGGTGCGGGCGCTGATCGAGATGAACGGGGGCCATGCCGAGGTTTCTCGTCTGGTGAAGCAGATTACGCCCGCTGTTTCGGAAGACCAGGTGCGCGAGGCCATCGCGGTTCTCAAGGATTTAAAGCTGATTACGCCGCTTGCCTCGGAACGCTACGCCGCGACAACGGCTAACTTTACATCGGCGGGGTCGCCGACAAAGACCGCTGCCATTCGCAGCTACCAGAACCAGCTCTTGGCGCTTGCGCAGAATGCGCTGGTCGCCGTGGAGCCTGCGAAGCGGAATATCTCTTCGCTGCTGGTGGGTGTGGACGATGAATGCTTTGATGACCTGAACGAGATGACTTTGGAATTTAGACGACAGGTGCAAAAGAGGGTGGCCGAGGTGAAGGACGTGAATCGCGCGATGCAGTTCGTGTTCGCCTTTTACCCGGTCGCCGAAGTTGCCAAGGAGTCCAAGGGTTCACAGGCTAAAAAAGTGGGGGCGAAAAGATGAAAAAGTTTCTTTTATTCCTCGCCGTTTTTGTGTCGCTTGCGTTTTGGGCGTGTTCCGGCGAAAAAGAGGTGGCCGGAATCAGCACGGTGGAGACGGAAAATGCCTACCTGATTCAGGTTGTCCGCGGAGATTCGTTGCCGGCGGCAAACGTAGTGGCGCGCATGCGTTCTGCGGAATATGTCCGAAGCGTCGAGGGGGCTGCTGCGGATTCCGCGGATGCCGAATTTTTCAGCGAATTCGTGACGGATTCCTTGGGTTGCATTCGTATCGATAGCCTTGCCGTCGATGTGGCGACGCTTGAAGTGGTGGATGCTGGCGAAGGCCTGTTCAAAAAGATTTCAGCCGAAGACATCAAGGACGGAGATTCCGTGCGGTTTGTCTTGGAAAAGACGGGAAGCCTGCGCGGAAAGGTGCATTTGCCCGAAGGGGTCGACTATGCGTGGGTCCAGGTGTACGGAACGGATCGCCTTGTCAAGACCGACAGCGAAGGTTTCTACGCGATGGATTCATTGCCGCCGTTCGATTATGAGTTGCGCTACATTGTGGGCGATAGCGTTGTCGAGAGTTCGGCGATGGTTGGTGCCGGCGAAGAAACTTCGACGGTCATTTATGCTTTTGAACCGGATTCCGTCAAGATTCTTGATTTCGAGTCGGACAGCGAGGAATTTTTCATTACCGATTTGGGAATCTCGGTGGAAGGCTATATGCGCGTTACCGACACGAACGTGGTGACGACGCCGGATGTGGATGCAGGTGTCGCAAGCTTTATCGAATATGCGGGCGCTGGACGCGAAGGCCGAGCGTTGCATTGGAAATCCTCGGCTGCAGTGGGCAAGTGGTCTTTCTTTGGTACCTGGATTTGCAAGGAGGAGTCTCCCTGCGATATTTCGGCGACGGATTCCATCGTGTTTTATGCTCGCGGAACTGGCGTCATCTCGATTGCCTTTGAAACTCTGGGAAGTTCAAATGTCGAAGGCAAAACCTTGGCGTACGACACCCTTGCCACAGATGGTGAATGGAGCCGCCGCGTTATAAAGCCTTCGAACTTTAAGCCACGCGATGACCTTTACGGAAACCTCGGCTGGGATGTTATCAGCAAGGCGCTGACGACGATTTCGATTGCCGCTTACGACGATACAGAATTCTGGATAGACGATGTCGTACTCTACGGCGTCAAGCCCAGTAACTTTGTTGAGCGTTAGTTCCCGGACACCCCTTTGAAATTTTGACAAAACTAAATCCCCGAACAGGGGATTTTTTCGTGCTACAGGATTTAATTTTAGATTGGTTGGCTTGTGCTGGAAAAAGGATGGTACGAGATGTTTGGAATCAAAATCAATCGCATGGCTTGCGTTGCCCTTGCTGCAATGGGATGTTGGTATGCTCAGGGGCATACGCAAGATCTGCTTTACCCCGACATGTTCGCGCTTGGCGATGTGCAACTGCTCGATGGTCCGCTGAAAGAGCGTCAGGACCTGAATGTTGAAACGCTACTCGCCTATGACACGGACAAACTAATTGCGCCGTTTTACGAAGAAGCGGGGATGAAGCCGAAGGCCAGCAAGTTTTCGAACTGGGCGGGTCTCGATGGCCATGTGCTGGGGCATTACCTGAGTGCTTTGGCAATGCAGTATGCGGCAACCGGCGACGAACTCATCAAGGAACGGCTGGAGTATGTGCTGGGCGAACTCAAGACAATTCAAGATTACAATTCCAGGGACAACAATTTCAAGGGTTACCTGAGCGGCGTTCCGAACGGGAAGCAGATGTGGCTCAAGTTTAAGAGTGGAAACGCGGGCGCGCAGAACGGCTATTGGGTGCCGTGGTACAACATTCACAAGATCTTTGCGGGTCTCCGCGATGCCTATATCTATGGCGGCTATGAACAGGCGAAGACGATGTTCCTTGCCCTTTGCGACTGGGGTCTTACAATTACGGGCGGACTCAACGACAACGCCATGGAATCGATGCTCGGTACGGAACATGGCGGCATGGACGAAGTGTACGCCGATGCCTACGCCTTGACGAAAAACGAAAAGTACCTTAAGGAGGCCAAGCGCTGGTCGCACAAGTGGCTTTTAAACGCGATGGCGGCGGGGAATGACAACCTCACGAACATCCACGCGAATACGCAGGTGCCGAAAGTCGTGGGTTTTGCACGTATCGCGGAACTCACGAACGATGCGACTTATGTAAAGGGTTCCGAATTCTTCTGGGACCGTGTGGTGAACAAGAGGAGCATTGCAATTGGCGGCAACAGTATCTCGGAACATTTCCCGGCGCTCGACAATCACAAGAAGTATGTGGAGGAACGCGAAGGACCGGAATCGTGCAACACCTACAACATGCTCAAGCTTACAGAACGCCTGTTCAATATGGATCACGACGCCAAACAGGCGGATTTCTACGAACGTGCCCTCTTTAATCATATTTTATCTACAATACATCCGAGACATGGCGGGTACGTGTACTTCACTCCTGCGCGTCCCCGCCATTATCGGGTGTATTCCAAGGTGAATGCGGCCATGTGGTGCTGCGTGGGTTCCGGAATGGAAAACCCGACGAAGTACAGCCAGTTTATTTATACGAAGGACGGCGATGAACTATATGTGAACCTGTTTGCCGCATCGCTTTTGAACTGGAAAGACAAGAAGGTGAAAATCAAGCAGGAAACGGCTTTCCCGAAGGGGGAATCGGCGAAGTTTACCGTTACGGGTAGTGGCCGTTTCGATATGAAAATCCGCCACCCGTACTGGGTAAAGGAAGGCGAATTCAAGGTTGTCGTGAACGGCGATACCGTGGTGAAAAAGTCCGACCCGTCGAGCTATGTTTCTGCGGGAAAATCGTGGAAGTCGGGTGATGTAATCGAGGTGCTGTTCCCGATGTACACGCATACTGAAGATTTGCCGGGCGTGAGCGATTACGTGGCGCTTTTGCACGGGCCGATCGTGCTTTCTGCAAAGACCGGAACCGAGAACCTGAACGGCCTCGTGGCCGATGACGGCCGCTGGAGCCATATTGCGTCGGGTGCGTTGCAGTCGCTGGATCAGGCACCGATGCTTGCGAGCAAGAAGGAAGAAATTCCGTCGAAGGTGGAGCGCGTCAAGGGCGAACCGATGCACTTTAAGGCGCCGTACCTGTTTGCAAACAAGAAGGATGCGAACCTGCTGCTGGAGCCGTTCTACGAAGTGCACGATGCGCGCTACATGATGTACTGGATGGTGCTTACTGACCCCTCGATTCTCGAACGCCTGAAGAAGGAACAGGAAGAGGCCTTGGCGCTCGACGAAAAGACTGTAGATAAAGTGGCGCCCGGCGAGCAGCAGCCCGAAGTGGACCACAAGATGAAAACGGAAAATTCTTCGACGGGAACGCATCAGGGTGAATTCTACCGCGACGCGGGCAAGTGCAGCGGCGGCGATGGTGGACTCATCAGCTATGAATTTGAGACGAACAGCGAAGATTCCTTGAGCCTGATGGTGCGCTACTGGGGTAACGAAAGCTGTACTCGTACCTTTGACATTATAATCGATGACGAAAAGCTCGTAACCGAAAATATTGCGGGCAAGTGGAACAAGGATGAGTTCGTGAACGTGACTTACCCGATTCCGGACAACATGGTGAAGGGCAAGAAGATTGTGCAAATCTCGTTTACGGCAAGTTCCGGCATGGTGGGTGGCATCTACGGCGTGCGTCTGCTGCGCAACAAACCGAAGCCAGAGGAACCTCCGCAGGTAATTGCCGCGAAACCGGTTGCTCGCCCCGATTTGAAGGCCCGCATTATGGGCGGCGAGTTGCAGATTGCGGTAGACAAACCGCTTTCGCAGGGCTTTACCGCAAGGATTTACGCGATGAACGGTCGCCTAGTCAAGTCGCAGATGCTACCTGCGGGGCAGTCCAGCTTCAGCATCGGCCTTGGCGACATGAAAAATGGCATGTATGTCTTGAAAATCCAGCGCGACGGTTTCAGCTACGGCACAACGATTTTCAGGAAGGATCGGTGATCCCGCTGCTCCCCCCCCCTTTTTTGACAACTTGTCAATAGAATCTCCTTTTAGGGGGTTCTTTTTTTTCGCCCAAAAGGTAATTTATAGCTAGGTTAGTTTGGTGGGAGGAAAGGAAGGTGTCATGATGTTTGGTTTCAAGGTCAGGCGTATTGCCTGTGGTATTTTGGCTGCAACCGCTTTTTCGACGGTGAGTTCTTTCGCGGTGACGAGTCAGTTCCGCGGTGTCAACTGGGCGGATAAGCGCGATAATTTTGTGTCTGATGTGCTGGTGCTTTCGGGCTTAAGCCTTTCGGACAATTACCAGTCGGCGTCGGTGGCTGCCGAACGCGTCATAGGACAGTTCCAGGAGCTGTTCGGCACCAACAGCGTGCGCATGCCGGTGAACGAACCGACGGTTCTCAAAGCGTTTGACATGTATTCCGGTGCCTTGGATGTGGCTCTCAAGCATGGTCGCCTGGTGATGGGCTACTGGGGCCCCGCGCAGCCCTCCGGCCCCAAGAACATGAATAATTGGTGGAGCATGTGGGCGAAAATCGTCGAAAAGTATGGCGACCATCCGAACGCCTACTTTGAAATTTTCAACGAACCGCACATGTACAGCAAGGACGAACTGCGCAACTTGTATGCAACATGGCTTGAAAAGTTCCCAAATGTGCCTCGCGACCATATTCTGCTCGATGGTTCGGGCCTTGCCTGGAATGTGCCCGACATTGCCGATGACCCGCGTTTCGAAGGCTGCCTTTTTGCGGTGCACGAATATACCTTCTGGAACATGAGCATTACCACCGAACAGGGCTGGAAAAACAGCTTCAAGGGTAAGGTGGGCAAGTACATTGACCGCACCGTGTGTACAGAATGGGGCGGTGCCATGAGCCCTGGCGAAAAGAATGGCGTGCATTACGACTACATGGACTACAATTCTACTCCGACAAACTATTTTATGGCCTACATTCGCGGCATGTCGGACCAGCTGCGCGAATGGGAAATGGGCAGCTTCTACTGGCCAGGGCTCCGCGATGGCGACTGGTATAGCATGACCAAGCGCAGCGGCGAAGGGGCGAACATCAAGCTTGAAATCGTGAATCAGTCGGGCGTGGACCGCATGAAGATGGCCTGGGCCGACACGGTCGAGACCGATCCGCCAGAGCGTAAGGCGTATGGCGGCGAACCTGCGGCGATTCCGGGTATCATCGAGGCCGAAAATTACGACGAGGGCGGGAACCGTTTCAGCTTCTACGATAAGGATGCCGCGAACAAGGGCGAAATCTACCGCGAAGATGCCGTGGATGTCGTTACCCTGGACGGTGCGACTTGCGACGGCGAGGCTTGCAAGGGCTTTGCGATTGGCTATACCGAGGCCGGCGAGTGGCTTGAATACAGCGTGAAGGTCGCTGCCGATGGCAAATACGGCGTTCGCGCGAATGTGGCGACGGCTTCAGAGACTTCGAAAATCCAGCTGCTTGTCGACGGAAAGGCTGTTAGCGATACGGTTACAATCGAAAAGGTCGACACGACCTGGAATGTGTACAAGGAAGTCGATATTGGCGCGGTGGACCTTACTGCGGGTGAGCACATTTTGAGGCTTGCCATTGCAGGTAGCTATGTGAATGTGGACTGGCTCAAGTTCTGCGAAGGCGAAAGGTGTGAATCGTCTATGGGAATTCGCTGGGCCTCGCCTGCGACTGCGCACGGTGCCTTGGCTCCGCGCCTTGTCAAGAAGAACAATGCCCTTTTCATCGAAAAGAATGGGCTGCGCTTCGACCTGACTGGCCACAGAATCCGCTAAAAAGCTTTATATCCATACTTCATATCCAAAAAAGAAGGAACTCCCTTGTGCGGGGAGTTCCTTTACCATTTTTTTGTCGGCGTATTTATTCGATGCTGAAGGTTTTGCCCGAAAGCACCTTGCGCAGCGGGATCGAAAGCATGGTCTTCACGGTCAGCTTGTTGGTGTTGACATCCTTCTTGTCGCCTTCGATGTCGAAGGCGAGCGTGCCGCCGTTCTTGTCGACGTCCAGGGTGACCTTGGCTCCCATGACCAGCGGAACGTTCAGGTCGTCGTGTCCTGCCGGGAATCCGCAGAGGACAGGGATGTCGTACTTCTTGAGGTACTTGGAAAGCATCTCTTCGGTGCTTCCGAATTCCTGGTCCATGCCGGAATCCACGAAGTCGCCGAGGATGACGCCCTTCACGTTTTCCATGACGCCGTGGATTTCAAGCGTATTGAACATGCGGTCGATGTTGTGCAGGGATTCGCCGACTTCTTCCATGAAGAGGATGATGTCGTTGTCGCTTGTAAACACGTCGATGTCGCTTGCGCCGACGAGCGGGACGAAGGTCGCCATGTTGCCGCCCACGAGGACGCCTTCACCGTGGCCCTTCTGGTTGAACTTGTGCGACGGAACCTTGTAGGTGGGAACCGTTCCCTTGAGCAGGTCGCGCAGCAGGGTGCTGTTGTCGTCCTTGCCTGCGGTCTTAGCGATGAAGGAACTCATGGTGCCGTGAATGCTCATGACACCTGCCTTGGTCTGCATGGCGTGCAGCGTGGTGATGTCGCTGAAGCCGATGAGCCATTTGGGGTTGTCCTTGATGAGCTGCTGGTCGATGAGGTCTACCAGCTGGATGGTGCCGTAGCCGCCGCGGTTGCAGAGGATGGCCTTGACGCTTGTGTCCTTGAGGGCTGCGATGAAGTCGTCGGCGCGTTCTTCGGCGGTGCCTGCGTACTTGCCTGCGTCGAGCATGCCCACGTTCTTGCCGATGACGGGTTCAAAGCCCCAATCCTTGATGGCGTCGGCCGTCTTCTCGATGTTGGAATCGGGAGTGGAATACGACGGGGAAAGGAGTGCCACCTTGTCGCCTTTCTTCAGGAAGGCCGGTGCAGTACATTCTTCGAACGCTGCGGAGCTTTCTTCGTTGGCGCCGATGCTTACGGAGTCGTCGCTGCAGGCGGTCAGGAGGAGTGCGCTTGCAGAAAGACCTAGAAATAGATTCTTGATGTTCATAGCTTTCCTTATTTCTTTTTGAGTTTTAAAATGCGGTGGACACTTTCGTCGATGCGGGATTCCTCGATTTCGCCCTTTTCGACGGCCTTGACGACGGCGTCGAATGCTTCTACGAAGTCCTGGGGGCACAAGATGATGTCGACACCCGACTGAATGGCCTTGATGGTCGCTTCTTTGTTGTTGAACTGCTTGGTGATCGCTCCCATGTCCATGGCGTCGGTCACGATGACTCCATCGAAGCCCAGTTCGCCGCGGAGCTTGTCCTGCAGAATGACGGGGGAGAGCGTGGACGGCAGGTTGTCGCCAGTCACCTTCGGAACGGCGATATGGGCGGTCATGATCATCTGCGCGCCGGCGTCTATTCCCGCCTTGAACGGGACCATTTCGCACTTGAGCAGTTCCTTCCAAGTTTTGTTTGTCTGCGCGTAGCCGAAGTGCGTGTCGGCTTTGACGTCGCCGTGTCCGGGGAAGTGCTTGAGCGTGCCGACGATGCCAGCGGAGTCGAGCCCGTTCAGGTAGCTGACGACGAAGTCTGCGGCGGTCTCGGGGTCGTCCGAAAATGCACGGGGGCCGATGATGATGTTATCGGGATTGGTGTTCACGTCGGAGACGGGCGCGAAGTCGATGTCGAAGCCGTATTCCTTGATGTAGCTGCCGATGGTAAACGCAGCCTTGTAGGCATCGTTTGGGTCACCGCTTTCGGCGATGGCCGCCATGCTTTCGTACTTGGGAACGTCGAAATTCTCGTTGTTTGCGATTCGTGCCACGCGTCCGCCTTCTTCGTCGATGGCGAGCAGCGGAGTCCCGTTCAGCTCCCTGATTTCTTTGATGAATTCTGCAAGCTGGTTTTCGTCGCCGATGTTGTGCGCAAATAGGATGACTCCACCGACGGGGTAGTCCTTGTTGACGGCGAGCATCGTCTTGTTGACCTTCTGCAGCTTGTGGTCGGTGAGCTCGGTGTATTCCTTCCAGTGGATGGTCGTGTCCATGGATTCGGGACGCACGAAGAACATCGTTCCCACTTTTTCGCGGAGGGTCATTTTTTCGATGGAATCTTCGAGCTCGTTTTCTTCAGCACCGATTGTCGACGAATCGCTCGAACAGGCCGCTAGGGCGAGCAGGGCTGAGGCCGCTGCGCTCCAGAGCAAGCGCTTGCTAAGGGATAGGGATGTTTTCATGAAAATCTCTCTTCTTTTGTGGGCGAGAATGTAGGATAAAAAACGACGATTGTCAATAAAAATGGGTTGGATTGCCTTTTTTATAAATTTTCATAAAATTTATTGATTGAATTAATAAAATTTATGCATTTGACAATATTGTTTTGAGATTGTATATTAGAACCAGAACGAAAAAGAACTTGAATCAACAAATGGAGAATTGGATGCAGAATAGAATTAGGGAGTCTGTGATTATTGCTCTTGCCATTCTTGGCTTCGGCTTGCTCTTGTATGCGGCTATGATGCATGTGAAGGACCGCGACAGGGTCGTGGTGGTGCGTGGCCTTGCCGAACGTGAAGTGGCTGCGGACTTTGTCATCTGGCCCATCGTGTATAAGGAAGCGGGGAATGACCTTGCGGCACTTTACGATGTGGTACAGAACAAGACGGCGGCTCTTGAAAAGTTCCTGCAGGAAAACGGCGTCGAGAATGGCGAAATTAGCAAGGCTGCCCCCGATATCGTGGATACGGACAGCGAACTTTATGGTGGCGAGAAACGCCCCTACCGTTATGTGGCGACGGTCGTGATGACGGTCGCGTCGAAAAACGTGGACAAGGTGCGTGCTCTGATGGAAAAACAAGGTGAACTCCTGAAGCAGGGCATCGCCTTCAGCGAAGGGGATTACCGCTACCGTAAAGTTTATAGTTTCAACGCGCTTAATGAAATCAAGCCCGCGATGATCGACGAAGCGACCCAGAATGCCCGCGCTGCGGCACAGAAGTTTGCGAAAGATTCCGAAAGCAAGCTTGGCAAGATCAAGACCGCATCGCAGGGGCAATTCTCGGTCGAAGACCGCGACGAAAATACGCCGCACATCAAGAAGGTTCGTGTGGTGACTAGCGTGCAATACTTCCTGGAGGATTAAAAAAGACCATAATTTGCGAAAAAAGACATATCTGCATTGACAAGTTGTCAACGAGAACTCCCTAGGCGGGAGCTCTTTTTTTTGTGGCAAAAGGTAATTTTTTATCGGTGTGGATTTTTCGTGAGGTTTCTTATGGATACAAAGATTCTTTCTTTGGCGTTTGGCTGCACGCTCGCTTTTGCAGGTGCCGCCGCTGCTGCGACTCAGGCGACATTCTATGTTTCCCCTTCGGGCAGTGATGCCGCCAAGGGTACGAAAGATGCACCCTTCAAGACGATTACGCAGGCGCAAAAAGCCGTGCGTGCCATTAATGGCTCTATGACGGGCGACATCGAGGTGATTCTCCGCGAAGGAACCTATGCATTGCCCGCGACGATTAACTTTGACGAACGCGATGGTGGCAAGGATGGCCACTACGTGCGCTACAAGGCCGCTGAAGGAGAACGCCCGCTGATTACCGGCGGTATGGGCATTACCGGCTGGACCATTCACGACGAGGCGAACAACATCTGGAAAGCCGAAGGCGTCGATGGCCGTTTCCGCCAGCTTTACGTGAACAATCGCAAGGCGGTTCGTGCGTGTTTCCCCAATGTGATTTCCGCGAATGAAAAAGGCAACGGCGGTTTTGACCACGATTTCGTGCGCCTCACGAAGGTGGATTCTACGGGCCGTGCCTTCGATGTCTCCGCCGACTACGTCAAGAATATCAAGAACATCGAGGATGTCGAAATCCACCTGATGATTGCCTGGTCCGAAAACATCTTGCGCCTGGAGAGTGCCCAGGTGAATGGCGGTACGGCAAAGCTCATTCCCAAGGATCCTGAACGCACTAAGTTGTTCCACCGCGCATACCCCATGCTCGGTACCGCTTTCATGAGCAATCCGCCTAAGCAGCAGGTCTTTTATCTGGAAAACTCCTACGACTTGATCGATGCTCCGGGTGAATGGTACCTGGACGAAAAGGAACACGTGCTTTACTATAAGCCTCGTTCCGGTGAAAGTATGTCGACTGCTCATGTGGTTGCGCCTCGACTCAATACCTTGTTCAGCATCTTGGGTAAGGATACCAAGAACAAGGTGGGTTACATGTCTTTCGAAGGCCTGACATTTGCTCATTCCAACTATACTCGCCCGAGCGAAGAAGGTTTTTTGGATTTGCAGGCGGCAAACTTCAACATAGATGTTCTTCCGGATCCGGGTCGCGGAAACTGGGAAAAGTTGAACAGTAACAAGTATTTGCTGTGGCGCCCCGATGCGGCTTTCCGCGTCGAGAATGCGCATCATTTTTTGGTGCAGGGGAACGTGTTCTCGCAGATTGCTGCCACGGGTCTCGACTTTGTTTCCGGTACCAATGACGACATGATTCAGGGAAATGCCTTCTTCGAAATCGGTGCTGCGGGCATTATGCTGGGCAAGTTCTATCAGGATTCCACGACAGAAATCCACATCGCCTACAACCCGAGTGACAAGGATGAAATCAGCACCCGCGATACGGTCAAGAACAACCTGATCACTAACGTGACGAACGAGCATCAGGGGGCCGTAGGTATTGGCGCCGGTTACCCCCGCTATGTGGTAATCGAACATAACGAAGTCTCTTACACTTACTATTCGGGCATTTCTATTGGCTTTGGCTGGACAAAGAATCAGACCGCCATGACCAATAACCATGTGAACTGGAACGAAATTCACCACATTGCCCGCTTGCTTTGCGACTCCGGCCCGATCTACACGCTCTCTAACCAGGGGACCGGTAGCGAAATCCAGCACAACTATATCCACGATAACGGAACGTCCAAGTGGGCGGACTACTGGAACGTGCCTATTTACCTGGACGAAGGTTCCAGCGGCTTTACCGTGAAGGAAAACGTGTTCAAGAATTCTCCTTCCGGCGTGGGCCAGAACCAGGCCGGTCAGAATACGTTACAGCAGGACGGCAACTATTACAGCGAGAATGTGGTGAACAACGCCGGTATTGAAAAAGATTTTCGTTACATCCGCGACATTAAGGAAATTCCTTTGGCGGACTTCAGCAACACTGTGGCGCAGGCTCCGTACAAGGCTGCGTTCAGCATTCCTGGATTTATTCAGGCGGAGGATTATGACGAGGGTG
>NZ_JAZSAF010000002.1:0-9553 GCF_045601785.1 Fibrobacter sp. | reverse complement strand
CTCGTAGCTTGCATCTGTCTTATTTTGTTTAGCAAATCGCTTCCGTTTTTTTTGAAAGGACCGATTTTGCTATTAAGCACTTCTTGTAACGGGCGAGGTGTTTCCAGGCCATTATCCAAGACATCTTCCAACAAGCGCTCAAGCCCCTCATAGTCTTTTTGCAATTGAGCGTCACACCCTTGCACAAAATAAACCGGAATGTTTTCGGCCTTATCGAGAAGTTCCTGCCCCCATACATTCTTCCCTTTTTCAAGGGCATTTTGGCAATATTGCTCTACACCATCGTCAATAGAACGGTTCATCTTGTTGTCAAATTTCATTTAGTACTCCGATTTATATAGGGGACTTAAAAGGGACTTACATAATATACATAATTTTTTTGTTTTTCTGTTTTTTTTATAAAAGCAGCTTGATTGTGGTTCCTTACAGCCAGATTCTTCCGCTAATCCGTAAGGATGTGCTGAAAAAGCCCGATGACCCGAAGGTCACCGGGCTTTTTTCAACCAACAACGGAAACTTTCTTACTTACACCCCTTCGTTGCGTACGTGCGGTTCTTGTTGTCCTGAATAACCTTCTTTTGGCCGATGTAATGGATGAATACCGTGCCATTCTTGGCGGTGTAGATTTTGGGTTGTGCCATAAGGGCCTCCTTTACAGATTGATTAAGCGTTCTCTTTCTTGAAGTAATGCTCCAACTGAGGGGCTGCTGCCGCTACGATTTCATCGGTCAGTTTGCCTTCTTCGTATTCAAGAAATTCAGCCCAGTTTTTCTTGGCATCGGCTAGAAGTTCTTCGAGATTCTTGTAATCACCGTCGACCATTGCTTCGGCGTATTCCACAAAACGCTCGACCGTGGTGTATTGGGGCAGTTCCGGTGTGGGGGTAGGTGTCTGCTTGTTCTTGATAATAGCGTATCCCATAAGGGTCTCCTTCAAAAAGTGTTCACTCTTATATATCGTAACGAAGCCTGCGAATGTAAAGAGCTTTCGGCAAATTTTGCTTTAGGCTGGTGCAAAAAATAGTTCCAAATTTCACATTTCCCTTGAATGCGGCGTATTAGATAATAAGCAGGGACTCTTTCCCTGGCGCCTTACGGGAGGTCCCCGTAAAACAATCAAGTCTGCAGGCATGTTGCCTGCGGAAAGGACTCTTATACATGACTAGAGAAGAATTTGCCGCCTTTCAGCGAAAACTGAAAAACGCAGATAATAACGGACTCGACCTTGATGCAATTGTCAAGGAATACGAGAACCGGAATGTTTACTTCTACAACGACGGATGTATCAAGAAAATTCTTGCAAGCGAGAAAAATTTGATGCTTACGACGGATCTGCTGAATGCGGCGCTGAACCTTGTCGGTTCTGATCGCATCGAGAACCCGAAGCTTGTAAACCCTTATATTCCAGGCGAATTGGGTTACCGTAGTGTTGAACCGGACTTGTTACTGATTAATGACCGTGGCGAAGGAATCCCGCGTGACCGCATATCCATTGATGTCCAGCATGAAAATAACGATTCCCTGTTCAATGACCGTTTGGTTCTTTATGTAGCTCGCCTTACAAGCGGCATGGAAAAGGTTGGAAGGTTTACTCGCCTGGAAAATTTGCATGTAGTCAGTTTCCAGTTCTTTGATGCGTTCAAGGAATCCCCGAATTATCGTCACAAGGTGCAGTTGCGCAATCAGGAACAGCGGGTATTCTTTGAACGTCAGACTGTCACGCTCATCGAAGTCAACAAGTTTCTTCGGCAGAAGGATGTGTTTGCGAGCGACAATAGCCGCATCGCCCAGTGGCTCCGTGCCATTGATACGCTCAATCGTGAAGCTGATTTTAGCGAATTTGCTGCCGATCCCGTATTCAAGGTCTTGCAAAACGAAGTGAAATTGTGTAATTTTAGTGCTAGATATATGCGTTGCGAAATGATGAAAGATTTTGACGAAGCGCGGTTGAAATATAATGTAGTCTGCGAAATCGCGAAGAACCTGCTGAAAGACGGGGTTCCTATCGATGTAATTGTCCGAAATACGAAGCTTTCTGAAAAAGAAATCCGCGAACTCTAATAAGTAATCTCTCCTACGCCGCCATCAGCTGGCGGAATTCCTCTTCGAGCCCGCATTCGACCATGGTTTGCCGGAGGTTCTTTTTCACGCTCTTCATGTTGGCGCGTTCGCAGCCGATGCGTCTGGCGGCTTCGGCGTCGGAGTAGTTGCCTTCGCTGCAGAGTTCATGTATGATGTCGAGCCGGTGGAGTGCCTTGGGGTCTCTTGTGGCAAGGCGTTTTTTGAATCGGGCGACCAAATCCTTTTTATCAAAATCGCAGTCCAGTTCGTTGCGCTCCCCGGTAAAGGGGTTTACGTCGCAACTGTCGATGCGGGAATATTGTTCCTCGTCGGTATCGCTGTTGCTTGCGCGGCGGTCGAGTTCCTCGTACTTGCTGCGCCTGGCGTTTTTGCGCTTTTCGTCGAGCATGCGCCATTCCCCGATTTTGGCGATGTAGGCGGCAAAGGGGACCTTTCGGCTCGGCTCGAAATCTGAGATGGCCTTGCAGAAAAACATGTAGGCGTTGCCCGCCAGGTTTTCCCGGCGTTCTGCGGGGCTACATCCCCAGAGGCTGAAGTCGGAGTTGAGCAGGTAAGATTTCTTTGCCACGAGTGCGGTAAAGAAGTCCCCGAAAATGGCCCAAAGGGCCTGAATAGCCCTTTCGTGGGCTTTCGCGCTCGGTGCCGTCTGGACAATTGCGATGAGGTTGTTGATTTCGGTGGTGGTTGCCTGGATGTTGAGCTTCATAAGTTACTCCTTGGGTGTGCGCCCCTATCGGAGCGGGGTGGGATTTTTCGACAAAAAAGAGCCCCTTGATTTAAAATTCATTTAAATCAAAAGGCTCTTTTTAAAGTCTTTCTATGTCAAACGATCTACAAGAGATCTACTTTACTACAAATAGTATATGTCCAGGGCTTCACTGCCTTGGACATCGCTTAATATAGGGGGGTATCCCCCTCTCATTCCCACTTTCTTCTCAGGTGATAACCTAAGTTGAATGATTCGGGGTCTTTTTAGGGAAAAACGTATCTAGTCAACAGTTTGTGCACGTTCTGTCAATAAATCTTCAAAATCGATGCCCAAAGCTGACTGTGTCCCTATTTTTACTTGGTTTTTTGTAAACTTTTGTTTTCTTATTAACGCTTTTAGCTCAAAACGGAATGTTACGCTAGTCCTCGTCTTCTCCGTTTTCCCAGTCCTCTTCGGCGTCGGATTTCGGGATTTCGATTTCGCTCAGGAGCTTGCCCTTGGTCTTCTTGATGAAAGCCTTGGTGGTGTCCCAGTCGGCTCGCATGATGTAAATCAGGTAGCGCAGCCCCTCGTAACATTCAATATCCCTGTGATTTTCGAAGAAATCGGCGTAGCTCTCGCCTTCGTACAGGGTGTGCTTATTTACAATGTCAGAAATGACGTCTTCGTCTGGGTTCATGAGCTTGTCGAACACGGATTCCTTCGTCTTGTAGAATGCGGGCATGCCCTCGGCCTCCGAAAGCGTGTAGAAGACAGGCTTGCCCTTTGCGGTCTGGGGCATGAGTTCCACCTCGGCAACGAGAATGGACGGGTCCGGGCCGCCGCTGCACACCTCCACGCGGGCGTCAACGATCTGGTACTGCTTTCTCTTCGGCATGTCGCACTCCTTGTTCAAGTTTCTACTTACATATCGTATCGAAACCGTGATTTGTCAAATAAAAGTGAAAAAATTTTGCCGTGCTACCGTAACACGGCAGAATTTGGTCGCAAAAGGTGCGGCCACGGCTACGCTGCCAGGGCCATGTGGCATTCTTCGTAAAGACCGCTGTCGCACAGGTGCTGGAGAAGCTGCTTGCGGTAGTTGTTCGTGGTGGCGCGGGTGCAATTCAGGCGGCTAGCGGCTTCGGCGTCGGTGGGGCTCAGACCCTCGTTGCAGATCTCCATGAGGGTGTTGAAGTAACGCAGGAGCTTCGGGTTCTTTGCGAGACTGCGCTTCATGACGTCAATGGCGTCCTTGAGGTAGACGTTGTTTTCCATGTCGTCGAACAGGTTGCTCGCCATCGGGTGGTGGCGATCGATGTAGGCGATATTTTCGGGGTCCGCGGCATGCTGGTCTCCCTTCTCGCTCGTTTTCTTCTTGTAGGAGCGGCATTCGCGGGCTCGGTCAATGGAAACTTCGCGGTCGTCTCTTTTGGAATTTTCTCGCTTGTCGGTCTGGAGCTGCCATTTGACCTTGTTGGCGGCGTGTGCCATGAAGGGCACGCCGAGGGTGGCGTCGAATTCCTGGGCTGTCTTCAGGAATACTTCGAAGGTCTCGCCCATGACGGCTGCGCGGCGGTCGGCGACACTGTAGCCATGGTAGCCGAAGTCGGAGTCCATGTTGTAGGACTGCTTGGCGGCGATTCCTACGACATTGTCGCCGAACTGCTCCCACATCTGCCCGATGGCGCTTGCGCGGGCTTCCTCGGTCGGGGCGGTCTGGACGAGCGCGATGAGGTTGTTGATCGGGGTGGCGGTGGCCGGGGTGTTGTTGTGACGCATGGGCGTACTCCTTTGGGTGTAGACGACAAAAGCCCCTTGATAAAATTTTTATCAAAAGACGGTTATATAAAGGGAAAAGACGAAAGTTATTTGGTCAGGCCGAGGGCGAGACCCTTATAGATATAGTAGGAGGAAGCACCCATTGGGGCGCCGGAAAACCAAACAGAGAAATTATCAATCACTCTCATGCTTACAAATATAGCAACACCCAGATGTCAAAAGATGACACTTGAAATTTGGGGTCAAAAAGTTTTGTAAACTTTTTTAAATCTTATGCCGTTGCTTGAACACGATGAGGTGTTCCTTGGCGCGCGTCGCTCCGACCATGATCAGGTGGGCATTGCTGTGCGGGAATCCCGGGCCCTTCTTGGAGGGTTCCAGGTCCGTCAGAATCACCACTTGCTTGTCCAGGCCCTTGTAGCGGTACACCGACACGATGTTTATCGCGGTCCCATTCAGGGAATCGCTGATGTCGCTCCAGTGGAATTCGTCGTCGTCCAGGTTGGCAAGCCCCGAATTTGCGCGGCTGCGCAGCGAGACGACAAGGATGTTCTCGGAGCCGACTCCTTTTTTCTGTAGACGCCTGATTTCTTTGCGCAGCAATTCGACCTGGTCTTCGGGATTTTCATACATCCTGACATCGACGGGGCGGCCTGTCGGGGTATCGTCGTAGCAGGGGATTCGTATGTCTGTCGTGTCGTAGACCCAGTCCAGAATTTTCTTGGTGCAGCGGTACCCGCGTTTCAGTACCATGACGGGCATGGCGCCTATTGTCTTGTTCCCGAGAACGTCGCGATTCTTGAAGATGGTCTGGTTGCGGTCGTAGAAAAAGCGGACGATTCCTTTTTCGGGGTCTTTCAATAGCTGCAGCGCTGTATCCAGCCAGCCGTTTTCGAAGTCTTGCCCTTCGTCGATGACGATGGCGTCGAAGAACGGTTTCTTCTTTTTCTCGCGGAGCGCCTTGATGGCGGCAGGGAAACTTGCGACGACGGCCTTATAGTAATCCGTCTTTGCGGCGGGATCTTCTGGTTCGTGGCGGGGCACTCCTTCTATCTTGGCATTGCGCACGTACTTGCAGGCCAGCTTGTGGAAACTTGCCGCGACCACCTGGCTGTCGTCAAGGCCTTCTTTCTTGAAATTTTTCTGAAGCTGTTCTGCCAGCAGGTCGTTAAAGCAGAGTACCGCGACGCGTTTGCCTTCGGCGATCAGGCGCCGGGTCTCCCACAGCACCAAGAGCGATTTTCCGGACCCGGCGACCCCTTCGATCTGTATGCGCGGATTCCTGGTGATCGATTCCATGAGCATTTCCTGGAAAGCGGTCGGCTGCAGGCGCGCACTCGATTCCATTTCCCAGAGTTCCGGCCAGGTCGGCTCGTCGAAGCAGCCCAAGAAACTCGTGAGGCGGTTGTAGTCCTCGTCGCTCAGAACTTCGTTCGGGAAGGGCTTTCCTCCGTGCGATTCTTCCTTGGTCTCGAGAATTTTCTTGACCTTGCGTTCGAGCGTGTTGTAGCTTTTTAGGTCTTGCTTCAGGATGATGCGCTTGGGCTGAATGGCGTTGCTGCCGATTTTGCCCATGTTTTCCATGTCGGCAAAACAGACTGCCCACTGCACGCGCACCTTGTAGTAGGTGAGTCCTCCTTCCTTGGGGAACATCTCGCTGAAGTGGTCGTGGAGCGGGTGGATGGACTGCTCGATTTGTTGGATGGGGGAGCGGTCCATGATGCGGCCCCCCTGTTTCCAGATGAATCCGTTTTCGGTACCCTGGGCTTCTTCGGTGGAAATCTGCCCGTCCTTGCATTCGATCAGGAGCATCCCGTATTTCTTGTGGTACAGAATGCAGTCCACCTCGTGGTCGATGCTTTGGGAATTCTTCCTGTCCTCGAATTTTAGCCGCGGGTTCATCCAGATGTCCCATTCGTCGTTCAGGCAGGCGGCGGTATCGAAAAGGGCTTTTTCGGAGCGGGAATTGGAATTGGCGGAAATTCTTTTGCGGATGGTAGACATTTGGGGGTCCTTTATACGGCTTTTTCGTTCAAATATACATTAGACACTGCTCCCTCTTTTTTCTATATTATGCGCCGCTTGGGCAATTTCGCCCAGGTAAAACCAATCACCGGCTTGCGAGAGTCGCTTCGGTGGCACAGTCCTGACCCCTGGGTCCGCCCTGTGCTTCGCGGCTTAATTGCAGTCCGGGTAGTAACAACCGAAAAGGAAAATCATTATGGCAAATCTGCCTTCTGTCGAAGATCTGCTTGCTGCAGGCTCCCACTTTGGTCACCAGACTCAGCGCTGGAACCCGAAAATGAAACCCTACATCTTGGCTGAAAAGAACGGCATCTACGTTCTCAACCTCTCCAAGACTCGTGAACTCCTTGAAGAAGCCGCCAAGGCCGCTGCCAAGATTTCTGAATCTGGCAAGACCGTGCTCTTCGTTGGCACCAAGCCGACCGCCCGTCAGTGCGTGCTCGACGCTGCCGCTTCTTGCAACCAGTTCTCCGTGACCAACCGCTGGCTCGGTGGTATGCTCACGAACTTCCAGACCGTCCGTAAGTCCATCAAGAAGATTGACAAGATCGACGCCATGGAAGCCGATGGTACTTTCCAGGCCCTCTCCAAGAAGGAAGTCCTCGACAAGAACCGCGAACGCGAAAAGCTCCTTTCCGTGTTCGGTGGCATCCGTGAAATGGTGAACCTCCCGGGCCTCCTCGTCGTGACCGACCTCGCTCACGAAAAGATCGCCGTGGCTGAAGCTCGCCGCCTCCACATTCCTATCATCGGCATTTGCGACACGAACGTCGACCCGACTCTCGTGGACTATCCGATTCCGGCCAACGATGACGCCGTGAAGTCCCTCACGCTCATCATCGACTACATTGCCGCCAACGTTGCAAAGCGTTCCGCCGACAAGAAGGCCGACAAGGAAGAAGCTAAGAAGTTCGACAACGGCGAGGAAGAAAAGTAATATGCAGATTACCGCTTCCCTCGTTAACGAACTCCGCCAGAAGACTGGCGTGGGCATGATGCAGTGCAAGAAGGCCCTCACCGAAACTGACGGCGACATGGACAAGGCCGTTGAACTCCTCCGCAAGCAGGGTGCTGCTGTTGCCGCCAAGCGCGCCGACAAGGCCGCCAAGGAAGGCCGCATCTACCTCATCGAAACCGCCGACAAGGCTGCCGCTTTCGAACTCTCTTGCGAAACGGAACCGGTCTCCAACAACGACGACTTTGTCGCTCTCGCTAACATGGCTGTGAAGGCTGTCGAAACTCAGGCTATCGCCTCTGTCGACGACCTCAAGAACGCCGTGGTCGATGGCAAGAAGATCAACGATGTGCTCCAGGACGTGCTCGTCAAGATCCAGGAAAACATCGACTTCCGCAAGTTCGCCGAAATCAAGAAGGTCGCTAACTCCGTGTTTGGCGTTTACAGCCACATGAAGGGCAAGATCGGCGTGATTACCGAACTTTCTTTCGAAGGTACCGCTTCTGACGAGGCTGCTCTCAAGCAGGCTGCTAAGGACATCGCTATGCAGGCCGCCGCATTTGCTCCGGTCGCCTTGAACGATGCTGCCGTCCCGGCCGAAACCATCGAAAAGGAAAAGGAAATCGCCAAGGCCCAGATCGAAGCTTCCGGCAAGGCTCCGAAGCCCGAATTCCTGCAGCGCCAGATCGACGGCCGCGTCGCCAAGGTGCTCAAGGAAATCGTTCTCGAAGACCAGGAATTCTTCATGTCCGAAAAGAACCCGAAGAAGCTCAGCGTCAAGGACTACCTCCAGGAAGTCGTTGCCAAGCAGCTCGGTCTTTCTAGCTTGAAGGTCGTGAACTTCATCCGCTTCGAACGCGGAAACTAAGAGGTTGTGTCATCCTGAGCGGAGAGGCGAAGCCTCGAAGTCGAAGGATCTCTAGCTACAATTAATTTGGTCGTCCCCCTGGGGGCGACCATTTTTTAGGTCTTAAATGTATGATGCTTTTTATTTAATTCAAAAAACGATTTGCTTTTCTCTGAAAAAGATTGTATATATGTAGATAACAGGACCCCCCGCACCTCTCATTGATGTGTCCCAGGGGGGACATTTTTTTTATGGAAGTAAAAAAGGCGACAACTTATAGGGAACAAGTAGAAAAGAACGAACAACGCGGCTGTTGTATCGAAAATGTTGACGAAGCCATCCGCTGCCTTGAATCCATAAATTATTACAGGCTCTCCGCTTATTTCCATGCGCATAAGTACAGCCCCGTTGGCTATTTGGATGCGTCGATTTATTCACGCTCACATAAGCATCAGAAATTCCTGGACATGTTCAATAGGGAAGTTGAGCATAGTTCAAAAATTCCTTTTGTGAAGCACCATCAAGACTGTTATAATGGAGTCTTCCCTATTTGGGTGGCTGTAGAATTTTGTATCCGAATCCCCAAAAATGGAACGAAGAATTTCTCCCGTCAATTAAGGCCTTGTTTGAAAAGTATTCGTCGGCCATTCAGTTGAAACATATCTCGTTCCCTGAAGATTGGGCGGAGAAAGCGGTTGCCAAGATATAGTTAGAACAAAAAAAGCGAGGAACATCCTCGCCAAAGATGGACCTGGGTCTTCCGACCAGCCCAATTATAATATACCAATTTTTATTAGAAACGCCGACATGGCTGGTGTTTCCTACCTTGAATAATCGTCTGGCGGGCCTAGACGGGGCGTTTTTGGCGGTTTTTTGCACAAAAACAGGCTGCTTTGTAATTTTTTGTTGTGTCTGGGCTGTATTTAAGTTATTTTTAAATTGGACATATTAGAGAGTTTAGCTCTTGTTCTCTAAGTGAAATCTCGACAGTTTCCCTGAACGAGAATAAGGCGAACGCTCACGCAAGTATGCCGTTTGCGGTATGCTTCGGTTTGCTGTACCAGCTTTTTAGCTGGTCTTTGGTCGTATAGCCAAAGAGCAACAGCCCTTTCGGGGCGTGGGTCGTTTGTGTTTATCGTTCAGAGGCAGTCGAGAGCCCCACTTAGGTAAATGCA
>NZ_JAZSAF010000001.1:0-89672 GCF_045601785.1 Fibrobacter sp. | reverse complement strand
TTGCAAAATCCTTTGGTTATTTGTTATGCAGGTGGTCAGACCGCGTGGCAAATTTAATCAAAGGATTTCTGCTTTCCACAAGGATGTAAAGCCGTAGGCTCTTTGGAACCACCCGCCTAGCGGGTGGTTTTCTGTATACAATAAAGAAGGCGCCGAAAGGCGCCTAGCTTGTTGTGAATTATTCAGATTTCTTTTTTGTGTGATCTTTACTTCTTCTTTTTGCGGGATTTCTTGCTCGACTTTTTCGAGGACTTTTTGGAAGCCTTCTTAGAAGATTTCTTTGTCGATTTCTTGGCGACCTTCTTCTTTGCTGCGGGCTTGGGTTCTTCAACCGGCGCTGCTTCCGGTTCGGGCTCGGCTACTTCTTCGGCGGCTTCGGGTTCTGTTGCTCCGGCACTTTCCTCGGCGCTTTCCGCTGCGGTGCTCTCTGCGGTCGCGGCCGTGTCGGGTTCCGTTGCTGTAGAATCTTCGGTTGGTTCGGCGGCGGGCTCTGCAACGGGTTCTGCGGCACTTTCTTCGGCTGCGGTCGTATCCTCGTCCGTTGCGGTCTGATCGTCAAGTTCGCTGTAGGCAGCGGTATAGGGTTCGACGGTGCTGTTTGTGTCCGTGCTTTCTTTCTTCTGTTCCTTTAGTTCTTCGTCGGATTTGTAGGTCCTGTCGTGAGAAAGCTTGATGCCAACAGAAAGCTGTAGACCGATACGGCCGGACGATACGCGGAACTTGGTTTTGGAACTTTCATAGGATTTCAGCATCGATGAGTAGTCGTAATTGACTTCGAGACCGATGTTGTAAGGCAGATAAGTTCCGAGACCGCCCTGGACAAAGAAGTTGAACGGACGTTCCCACCAGTTTCCGTTGCCGGAAAGCGGGGCCATTGAGCCTGCGCGGACGACGGCGTAGGGGGTGACTGACCAATCTTTTTTGAATGCACCGAAGGCGAGGTGGCCCCATACGGGAATCGATGCGGGGGTTGCCTGTTGGGAACCTTTCTTCTGGGCGCTCTTGTAGCCAAGGCCGAATCCATAATGGAGAGGGCTGAACTCGGCGGCAAACAACATTTCTGCTGCACCGATAAAGACGGGATCTGTGTTCCACTTCTTTTCTTGCTTCACACCCTTGGCGTCTTTTTCAATGTTTACTTTGGATGGAAAGTCGAATTGGAAAAAGGGGCGAACTTCAAATGCATTAGCTAATTGCGAACAAATGAAGACGACGGTCAGGAAAAGAATTTTATTGTAAAATTTATTTTGCATAAGTTCTCTGTGTTGTTCCTCTTGCGGGTGAAAGATAACTAAATCTTGCGGCAATAGTTGAAGAAAATGCTATAATTTTATATTTTTTACATATACAATTTTGAGAGGTTAGTTCATGAGGAGAATTTGGGGCATTGCATTTGTCATTTTTCTTTCCTTGGCTTTTGCCGCGGAAGAACATGGAGTTGTTTTCCCGATAACGGAAACGACGACAGAATATAACGCTAGCGACAATTTTTACGATGCAGCCGATTCCGGCCGGGTTCATTTTAGTTACACACCGTCGAAGTCCGGGTACTGCACGGTCACTTCGTCTTACGCGAGCTCCTCTTTTTATCGGTATCTCTACTATTATGGAACGGACGATAGTTTTTCCAGCTCCTTGGACAATTCTTCTAGCTACTATAGCCCTAGCGTATCCTTTTACTGCGATGCCGGAGAGACCTACTATTTCGTGGTCGATGTTTATTATAGCGACGATTATACCGATATCTTTGACATCAAGGCCTCCCGTGCAGATGTTTGGACTGTTACCGTAGAAAGCGAGTCTCCGAACTGCTCCCCGGTTACGGAAACGCAAAAGGTTCTCGATGGACAAATGGCCCTTTTGGAAGCGACCGGCGTGACGGGCTACCGTCCGAACGGCTGGAAGTTTGTAAGCGGCACGCACCAGTTCTCCGATTCGTCTGCATCGTCGATCGAGCTTACCGTTCTTGAAGACACTAAGGTCAAGCTGCTGTGCCGCGAGGCTAAGCTGATTGACATTTCCGAAAAGGTCCAGAAGTTTACCCCGAACAATGATTTCTACAATGTTTCCCCGGCAAATGGTATGCGCTTCAGGTATGTGGCTCCGACGACCGATCTCTATATTATGCGCGTGCAGTCGACCGATTTCTATGGGACTCACCGGTATTATGGAACCGACGACTCCTTTACGACTCCTGTAAAAACGGTATCTAGCACAAGGGCATCGTCTTATGAGTATGTGAAGGCGTCTGCTAAGGACGAAGCCTATTATTTGTCTGTCGTGCCCTATTCTTCTTCCTATTACGACGAATCGATTTCGGTCTTTGTAGACAAGGCTTCCATCGTGACCGTTGATGGTGGTACGCCGGACACCGTTTCGATGGGCAAGACGATGAGCCTGTCGGCCCCCCTTTCTAGTGGGGAACATTTTGCGGGCTGGAAAATCGTTTCGGGAACGGGCTCCTTCAGCGACAAGAATGACCCCAAGGCGACGTTTATTCCGACAGCTCCGGTGGTGAAGTTGTCGAAGACCGTAAAGGACCTTCCGATTTACGAGCTGACGGGCAAGTACAAGGGATTTTCGTATACCGATAATAGCAGCCAGACGGCATACGGCTACTACGGAATCCGTTCGTCGTACAAGGCCACCGATTCGGCGATGTATGCCCTAGTCTATAGGACGGCGCGGAACACGACCGCATACCGTTTCAAGGACAGCACCTTTGCTTCGTATTCAAACTATAGCAGCTGCTATCCGTCCGGAAACGAGATGGAATGCAAGATGCTTGTCACCTTGAATGCAGACTCTACGGTGTATTTCCTGTTGTATCCCACGGGAGATGTAACGGCAGATTCCGTGCATGCCAAGGTCCAAAAGACGGTCAAGGTGAGTGCCGATACGGTGGGGGGTGGCTATGCCTATGTGGGAATTAACAGCCGCAACTACGACTCCACCTATGTGTCGGGGGATTCTGTTCCCCTGCGGGCGTATCCGTTGAATTCATTGTACAGGTTCAAGTACTGGCAGAAGGTTTCGGGCTCGTGCAAGATTGTCGATTCCACCAAGGTAAACGCCTATGCGGTGGTGAACGGAGATTGCCGCGTGAAGGCCGTATTTGGCGAAGGCACGGTGTACACGATTACAAAGACTTCGACGGAGTACACGACGGCTGAACATTACTATTCTGGAAATGTCGGCAGTGCCGTCCGCTTCAAGTTCGTGGCTCCTTCTGCGGGAACATACGCCTTTGTCTTTAGCCGAGCCAAGAGAACATACTCCAATGTCTACCGGTACGATTCGTCCGACTTCTCCTCGTACACAAATTCTCTGTCAGGCTATGACATTGTAGTGGATTCCCTGAAGCTTGCCAAGGGCGATTCCGTGTTCTATACGTTCTCGAACGGTTACACGTCGGACAACGAAGTGCCCTTCTGGGTGAGCTATTCGACATCCAGGGCTTCCATTGCGCTCGAAGGCGGAAAGAATGGTGTCGCAATTCCCGCTGGGGGCTATCCGAAGGCATGGGCGAATGTGGGGTATCCCATCGATGCGATGGGCAAGGCGGGCTACCGTTTCTACCGCTGGAAGGTGATTTCTGGAAACGGAACCCTGGCCGATTCCAAGGCGAAGATGACGACAGTTTCCGCGAAGGATACGATTACGGTAAAGGCGTCTTTCAAACTCGGCGAATCTTATGAGCTGACCGAAACCAAGACGAAGTACAACTTCCGCGACAACTACTACAGCGATTCGACTTATTCAATGGTCCGGTTCGTTTGGTATCCGCCGGATACGAACGCCCACCTGCTTACCATTACGCATGTCGATGAACTCGATGGAAAATTTGTGAATTTTGGCAGAGATTCCACTTACAAGACGGCTGGCAAGCAGTATACCGTTTCGGGCGATACCTCGGTCGTCGTGCAGGGTATTCCTGGAATCCCGATTTATTTGGGCTTTGAAGATGCTCGCACCTCAGAATATCCTGACAAGTCCTTTGAAATGCAGATCCGCAAGCCCTATGTGATGTATGTAGAGTCCAATCAGGGCAGGGCGATTCCTTCGGGCAATGTCTACCTAGAACCGGGCAAGGATACCTCAGTAACGGTAGCTCCTTATGGCGGCTTTGTGTTTGACTCGTGGAGTCTGGTGGAAGGCAAGGCAAAGATTGTGGATCCGACAAACATCAAGACCAAGGTGATTCCCCAGTCTGAATACTGCCACATCAAGGCGAACTATGTTCTTGACTTCACGGTGGAACCCTCAATCGATATCACGGGCCTTGACCTGAGCAACCATCCGGGTGTCTGTGCTGAAGTTTCCGTGACCGACGAAAATACGGGCCGTCCGATTTATGGCTTGGATTCGACGAACTTCATCTTGTTCCAGGACAAAAAGTCGCTGCCGATTCAGGTAACGAGCATTCAGGACTTCGGGGGCGTTGCTGTGGCACTTGTCGTCGATGAAAGTGGCTCTATGTCAACATCCGATATTGCGGAAGTCAAGACCGCAGTTCGTGCGTTCATTGATGCCATGGGGCCTTCGGACAGAACGACACTTATTGGCTTTGAAACTTCGGCAAGAATTATTCAGCCGATGACATCGGATAAGAGCCTGTTGTATGCGGCGACCAACCAGATTCATTCGGGGGGCGGAACGGCCATTACCAATGGCGCCTATGCGGCCTTGGATGAATTGGCGAACGAAGCGGGTTCGACGACGATCATCATTTTCTCGGATGGTTCCGGTCAGGGATCCTACAGGACTGAAGAAATCGTTGAAAAGGCGTTCTGGCAGAACACGGTGATTCACTCGGTGGGTATTGGTGCAGGTGCGACCAAGGAACCTTTGAAGGGTATGGCGGAAGGCACTGGCGGAACGTTTGCGGTTGCACCTTCGGCAACAGAACTTGCAGACATCTATGCCTCTATCCAGAGCTCGGTGCAGGCAAAGTATATCCTTTGCTACCAGAGCCCCGATACGGTCTTGAACGGCGATACCCACGAAGTGATTGTCAAGACGGATTTTGTGAACAAGAACGATGTCGATACGGCCTACTGGAGCGAAGATTACCTGCCGCCGCAGGTGAAGCTCACCAAGGATACCTGGAAGAAGGTGGGAGTATCCCAGAAGCAGAAGGACAGCATCGAAATTACGGTTTACGTGACTTCGAAGGTGCCTGTCGTTTCGACCCGCATCTATATCCAAAGATCCAATACCTACAGACAGTCCTTTGTCTCTTACGAAATGGAACATGTCAAGGATAGCCTGTGGCGCTATGTGGTTCCTGCGTCAAGCGCCATTGCTCCGGGAATTGACTTTTATGTGATGGCGACGGACTCCCTGGCTCTGATCGGCAAGGCGCCACTGATTTCAAATCCGGCTCGCGAACCTTATTCGATACCGATCAAGAACGATGTCCCCGCGATAGCCTTCTCCGGTGTGGAATGTGTCGATACGACCGATGGAACAGGCTACATGGCCTTTGACATTACCGACGATGATGGCATCTACAAGTCGTCCTTGTACTACAAGGATTCTCTGGCGGTGCTGTTCCGTGAAGTTTCGATGGGGCGGACGACCGAAGACACTTGGATCGCGAATGTCCCTGCAGAAGCGTTCTCTGCGGGAACGCTGGAATACTATGTCCGCGCGATGGATGGCGATGGCTCGTCGGTACGCTATGAGAAGAAGAGCAACTACAAAATTTCTGCCTGTAAGGATGGCTACAAGGTGCCCGATGTCGATGACGAAATCAAGATTGTCTCGATGGACGAAGACGATCGCATTTCCCGTGAGACACCCTATATTGGACTTACTCTCAAGACGCAGAATTTCTCGTTCAAGGTGGACACCGCGAAGGTGAAACTCTCCTGCCTTATTTCGGGTGACATTGAAAACAACATCAAGCTTGTGGAAACGAAGAACGGATTCTTCAAGAAGGATTCCATTCCGAAGAACGAATTGTCCGCAAAGCGCGACAACGGAACAATCTCTTGCGCTCCGATCGATACGCTGGTCGCCGAATACAAGGATCCCGTCTACAAGACGGTCGTTTACGACACCGTGATTATTCACGACTCTGTTTCTGTCACCTACCGATTCCTAGAAGTGAAGGATGATGACGACCTGGATTCCGTAGAAACAACTATCAGCGCCCCGTTTCGTGTGCGGGTGACTGCAGAAAGTCCATCTTTGAACAAGGTGGATACCCTGAAGCTTATCCTGTTTACGGACCAGGGGGACTCCATTTGGGTGAAGGCTGTCGAGACGGGCAAGTTTTCTTCCACTTTCGAATATGTGGGCAAGTTCTATTTTGTCGAAGATTCGACTTTGCTGAAAGACTCGCAGCTCGATGCCGTGTTCAACCTGGACACCATTTACAACCGCGTTATAATCCATGCGCAAATTCTGGGCGACACATCTGAATTGGATGCTCGGGATTCCCTGGTCGTGTTCTCGAACTATGTGCCCGCAGACATCGCTGAAATCTACGATGCTGATTTGGATGGCCACGCCGATTCGATCAGGATTCACTTCAAGAAAAAGCTTGAGTCGATGGTGGTCGGTGTCGATACGGTCTACTGGAACGCTGCGGGGGGCGAGTGGCGTAAAGTGCCCAAGAAACAGCTTAAGATGGGCGACGATAAATCATGGATAGAAGCGAAACTCTCGGACGAGTTCGAGTATGGTGTAACGGCTGCTGATTCAGCGAATCCTCCCTACCTGAGAGTCAAGAAGACGGAAGACGACTTCTCTCAGAAGGTCCGCTTGGTGGACTATGTGGGGGCCGTTCCTGCCAAGGCGGTGAAACACCCCGGCACGCTGTCGATGACGGAGTTCTTGAATCCAGATGCGGAAACTCCGCCGGATACCATCGTCATCACGATGTCGGAACCGATTCGCAGGGCAAAAAAAGCGAAAAGCGACGAATGGAAGAGGCTCTTCTATCACAGCGCTTCTTGCGATGAGGAAAAGGAATACCCGATGAACCTGGCCAAGGAGCCCCTGGTCGATTCTACGGGGCAGGAATGGACGCTGATTCTTGCCGACTACAACATGATTGTCGGAAACTGCATCAGGACGAACCCGAAGGCGGCTTATGAGGATTCCTCCAAGAACTCGATGGGACATGGCGGGATCGAGATGGAAGGCGACGATGGCGACCGTTACCTGTATGAAGTGACTCCTGTGCCGTTTGTAAGTGGAATGGATAAGGGTGCCAAGTGGATCGAGCCGAAGGGAGATTCCTGGACCAAGGTCCCCGATACGCTTTCGACGATAAAAGTTGCAAGTATTGCGCCGTACAAGGCCTATATCACCATTTTCGACGGTTATTCCAATGTGGTCGCGACATTCAAGCAGACTTTCGGCTACGACGGCGAAATGAAGCAGAAAATTCGCGGAAACGACGAAAACAGGTCGAAAATAGGCTTCCTTTACTGGAATCAGAGGACGAATGAAAACCGCAAGGTCGGCACCGGAGTCTTTATCTGGCACATTGACTTTAAGTTCGAAGACGGACATTCTGAGTTCCGTTTGCTAAAAACAGGAATAAAAAGAAAGAAATAAGATTGTTTTAGCGTGAAATGCGCTCTGGAACCTTGAGAGAAAATTGTAAAAAAGTTAAATTTGGGTCGCTTATTTTATGGGCGGCTCATCGCCCGCTATTATAAAGAGAGGTTAAAAAAGTGCAAGACGCGTTGGTTACAAAAGCGGCTGACAACATTCGAATCCTTTCCGCTGCCATGGTGCAGAAGGCAAAGTCCGGACACCCGGGTGGAGCCATGGGCGCTGCAGACGCCATTACGCTCCTGTATTCGGAATTTCTCCGTTTTGACCCCGAAAACCCCTACTGGGAAGCCCGCGACCGCTTCTTCATGGATCCGGGCCACATGTCTGCGCTCCTGTACGGCGAACTTGCCATGCTCGGCAACCTCTCGATGGATGACCTCAAGAATTTCCGCCAGCTGGGTTCCCGCACTCCGGGTCACCCCGAAGTCGAAGTCGCCCTCGGCATCGAAAACTCTTCGGGCCCGCTCGGTATCGGTCATGCCGTAGCCCTCGGTAACGCGATTGCCGAACGCTTCATGGTGGAACGCTTTGGCGACATTCTGCAGCACAAGGTCGTATGCCTCGTGTCTGACGGCGGCCTCGAAGAAGAAATCGCTTACGGTGTGGGCCGTATTGCCGGTCACCTCAAGCTTTCGAACCTCATTTTCTTCTACGACGCGAACCAGGTGCAGCTGTCCTGCAAGGTCGAAGACGTGATGAGCCACGACTTGGCTGGTCAGTACGAATCCTGGGGCTTCCGCGTGATTGACGTGGCTGACGGTCACGACATCGCCGCCCTCCGCAAGGCTTTCAAGGAAGCCTGGGCCGAAACTGAAAAGCCGACCATCATCATCGGTCACACCACCATGGCCAAGGGCGCCATTGCCGAAGACGGCAAGTCCTTCGAAGGTGCCGTTTCAACCCACGGTCAGCCGCTCAATGCAGCAGGCGCTTCTACCGACGCAACGGTGAAGAACCTCGGCGGTGATCCGGCCGATGCATTCAAGATTTTTGACGACGTGAAGGCTGGCTTCGAGGCCCGTAAGGAAGAACTTCGCAAGCAGGTCGCCGAATGGAAAAAGGCCAAGGCCGCTTGGGACGCCAAGAACCCCGAAAAGGCCGCTACCCTCAAGGAATGGCTCTCGGGTAAGGCTCCGAAGATCGACCTTTCCAAGCTCGAACTCAAGGAAGGTGTCGCAACCCGCGTGACTTCCGGCACCGTGCTCGGCTACCTCGCCGAAAACGTGAAGAACTGCATCTGCAGCTCCGCAGACCTTTCCAACTCCGACAACACCCAGGCCTTCCTCAACAAGACCGGCATCTTCCGCGCAGGCGACTTCAAGGGCGCCTTCGTTCAGGTGGGCGTTGCCGAACTGACCATGGGCGCCATCTGCTGCGGTATCGCATTGCACGGCGGCCTCTACCCGATTTGTGCTACATTCTTCGTGTTCAGCGATTTCATGAAGCCGGCAATCCGTATGGCAGCCCTCATGAAGCTCCCGGTCAAGTTCATGTACACGCATGACAGCTTCCGCGTGGGCGAAGACGGCCCCACACACCAGCCGATCGAACACGAAACCCAGATCCGTTTGCTCGAAGGCCTCAAGCGCGAAGACGGCAAGTCCGAAATGCTGGTGCTCCGCCCGGCCGACGCCTTCGAAACCGTGACTGCCTGGGAAATGGCTTTTGAAAACAACGATCGCCCGACAGCGATTATCCTTACCCGTCAGAACGTGAAGACGCTCCCCGGTGACAAGCGCTACGAAGCTTCCAAGGCTTGCCGCAAGGGTGCCTACATCGTGAGCGACAACTGCGGTTCCGCACGCCCGGACCTGACCTTTGTGTCTAACGGTTCCGACGTGCTCCTGACTCACGACGCCGCCGAAATCCTCCGTGGCGAAGGCCTCAAGATCCGCGTGGTCTCCATGATCAGCCCGGCCCTCTTCATGGCTCAGGACAAGGCATACCGCGATTCCATCATTGTTCCTTGGACTCCGGTGTTCGCAAAGTCCAGTGGCCTTCCGCTTCTGTTCGCCCAGGTCGTGGGTGGCTTCGGCAAGGTCTCCGGTCTCGAACGCTTTGGCGCCTCTGCTCCGGCAGCCGTGCTCGAAAAGGAATTCGGTTACACTCCGGAAGCCGTCGTGGCTGCTGCGAAGGAATACCTCGCTGAATTCAAGGCAAATGTCGCTGAATTCAAGAAGTTCAACTAGGGTTCAAGATGATTTGCCCATTCTGCAAGAAAGATAACGACAAGGTGGTGGATAGCCGCGTGAGCGGTTCCTCCATTCGACGCCGTCGTGAATGCTGCGAATGCGGCAAGCGCTTTACCACTCGCGAATACATCGAAGTCCAGCCACTGACCGTAATCAAGCGCAGCGGCGAACATGAACCGTTCCAGCGCGAAAAGCTCTTGCGCGGTATCATGAACTCCTGCAAGAAACGTCCGGTTTCTGTTGCTGACATAGAACAGCTCGCGACCAACGTGGAAAACGCCTTGACCGTGACTGAAAACTTCGAAGTCAGCTACGAACAGATTGGCAATCTGGTGATGCAGGAACTCAAGAAACTCGATGCCGTCGCTTACGTGCGCTTTGCCTCGATTTACCGCGAATTCAAGGAAGTCGGCGAATTCGTGGACCAAATCAAGAGCATGGACAAGTAGCGCTGCGCGTCTATGAGTTTTGAGCGCGTTCGTAAACTCACTTTGAGGTCGGTGCTACGCACCTTTGAGGATTCAGCTAGGAACAAAAATTTATCTTTCTACTAAAGCCTCTTTCCTCATAGGGAGCTTAAGGCGACCGAGCTCATACCTCATTCCCATGAAAGATTTAACCAATAATTTAGATGCTGCTTATAAAAGACGTGCTCCTTTGCTAGGGGTTACCGAGGCTTTCCGCATTGTGAATGGGGCTCCAGATGGATTCCCCGGTATGACGCTCGACAAGTTCGGTGACCGTTACCAGATTCAGTTTTTCGGCGAAGAACTGCTCCGCGAAAAAAATGTTGTCGTTGCCGCCGTCTCAGAAAAGTTCGCGCCGGTTTGCCTCGTTATAAAGGAACGCCTTTCCCGTTCGGGCAAGTCGCTGGAGAACCCGCCGATGGAAGTGGCGGTGGGGCGCGCGGAAGATTCTGTAGGTGAAGTCCGCGAAGGTTCTGCGAAATTTCACATCGATTTGCTCGACACGGTGAATCCGGGGCTGTTCCTCGACATGCGTGCGATTCGATTGGAAATGGGCGAACGCGCGGCCGACCGCCGTATGCTCAACTTGTTCAGCTACACTTGCGCCTTCTCGGTGCACGGCCGCTTGGGCGGTGCAGAGATTTCGACGAACGCCGACATCAGCGCGAAGATTCTGGATAAGGGCCGCGAAAACTACGCCCTCAACGGACTCGAACCGAAGCAGGGTGAATTCTTCAGGGGTAACGCCGTCGAGTACGTTCACTGGGCGCAAAAGAAAGGCCTTAAGTTTGATGCCATCGTTTTGGACCCGCCGAGTTTTGCTCGCTTCAAGGGCAAGAATTTCAACGTGCGTGAACACCTGATGCCGCTGGTGGCCGATTGCGCCACGCTTCTGAACAAGGGTGGCTTCTTTATGGTGAGCTCCAACTACAGCGAATTTAATTTGTCCAAGTTTTCGCGCGATGCGCTCGCTGCGGTGGCGTCTGTTCACTCGAGCGCCAAGACGCTTTGGAACAAGTCGCAGGATATCGACTTTGTGGGCTCTGGCCACACTAAAGACAGCTGCCTAGTGGCGACGCTGATTGAAGTGTAGCTGTTTGAATTAATCTTTCATTAGCCGGTGGATTTCGGCTTTGACTTTATCAAGATCGCTGCTTGTAAGGATCGGAATCAGTTCGTTGATTTCTTCGACGGGCTTGTCCCACCATTTGAACTTCAAAAGGAGCGAAGTCAATTCTTCGTCAAAGCGGTAGCGGATTGTTTCAGCAGGATTCCCGACCACGACCGCGTAGGGTTCCACGTTGCTACCGACGACACTGTTTGCGCCGATGATGGCACCGTCGCCAATATGCACGCCAGGCAAGATGGTGGCGTTCTGCCCAATCCACACATCGTTTCCGATGACGGTGTCGCCCTTGAACGGCATGTCGCCAGCGGCAGGCGGTTTCATGTCCCAGCCCTCAAGCGTGTAGAACGGGAAAGTCGAAACGGCATTCATCTGGTGGTTCGCCCCGTTCATTACAAATTCTACGCCCGCGGCAATCTGGCAGAACTTTCCGATATTCAGCTTGTCGTCGATAAAATCGTAATGGTGCGTCACATGGCTTTCGAATTCCGAGTCCGCGATATAGGTGAAGTCCCCGACAATGATATTCGGGTTCTTGATAGTCGGCTTGACATAGATTTCCTTGTCATAGCCCGCAATTGGATGCACCGTGTTCGGATTCGGAGCGCTCATGCGATTCTGCCTCGTCGAAAATTACTTTGCAGCTATGGTGAAAAGCCCACTGCGCGGGATGTGAACCTTCCAGGTGAGCCATTTCATTTGCTTGTCGTTTACCATGAGGTAGGGGTCTACGAGAGCGACGCTCTTGGTGCCGGCGAAGTCCATGGCGGTGCCGGCGTTGTCGTCGAAATTCTTGCCCTTGCCGAATACCTGGTAGAACAGCGGCTGCCCGAAGGTCACCATGATTTCGGGCTGAATAAAGTCCAGTTCCTTGGTAAGCATCTTGCGGAGCGCGGCTTCCAAAAGCGGCGCGAGCGGGCGCTCGGTCGACTTGAAGAAGTACGTGATGCCGATGTCCTTCTGCTCGATGGAGAGGCTTGCGAACAGGCGCGAAAGCATTTGTCCGACAGCGGTCCCGAAGAAGGCGTCGGTGCTGCCCGCCGTATTGAAGGGGGATGCGGCGGAGCCAGCATCGGACAATTTTACGGCGGGGAGCACAAAGAGCAGCTTTGGCTTTGCAGGGCCCGCGTAGCGGGCGAGTGCGGTCTCCTTGGCGTACATGGCTTCGCCCTTGATGGATTCGTAGAATGCGTCAAGGGATTCTGCGGATTCAAAGGCGTGGGTAGCGCGCTTGACGGTGCGTGCCGTCGGCATGTTGGCGGCAGGAATTGCGGATGCCTTGGTGTCGACGGCGCCGAAGAGCGAGGGGGCAAATCCGGTGGTGTCCGGAATCGGGGCCTGCGGAATATCGGCGGGTGCGCCAGGTGTCGAGCTGTTCGGAAATTGCGGTGGCAGGTTGCGCGGCACCGGGCGAGCTGTGGCCGGAGTCGGCGGAATGGGACGCGCGGCAACAGCCGGGCGTGTGGCAGGTGCGGGCGCACCAGGAACAGCGGGCTTGCGAGTCAGCGTCCACGGTTCGTCGAGCAGCAGTTCCGCTTCGCCCAGGTCGATTTGACCTTCTAGGTAACGGTGCAGTTCGCTAAAGTCAAATTCGTCAGCCATTTAGGCGCTCCAGGCAAAAGTTCAAAATCGTCTCGGCCAAATCGACCTTCTCGCCCATGGCGAGCGGTGGAACGGCCTTGCCACGCTCCACCAGGGCGAAGCGCACGCAGTCGCGGCCGAAGCCGGAATCAGCGGCCACGGGTGCATTTAACAAGAGTGCGTCGGCGCCGCTCTTTTCAAGTTTTTCTGCGGCGTGTTCTTCGAAGTGGTCTGTTTCGAGTGCGAATCCGACGATCACCTGCTTGTGTGCTGCGGTTCCCGATGCGGAATTGCTGCGCGCCCTGCGGGCGGCGGTGCAATCGCGAAGTATGTTTGGATTCGGTACAAGTTCAATCGAGAGCTGGCTGCGGCTGTCCTTGATTTTCTCGTCGGCGGCGTGGGCGGGGCGGTAGTCCGCTACCGCCGCGCAATGCACGACGGCGTCCGCAGAATTGAACCTTTCCATCACGGCGTCGTGCATGTCCCGGGCGTTTTTCACGCGGGTCACTTTCACGCCGCCCGGGAACGCCGCCTCCATCGGGCCTGCGACCACTTCGACGTTAAAGCCGTTGGCGTAGAACACCGAGGCGAGTGCGACGGCGGTCTTTCCGCTGCTGCGGTTGCTGATGTAGCGCACCGGGTCAATCGCTTCTTCGGTGCGGCCCGCAGTCAACAGAACTTTTTTGCCGTAGCCGGGAAGGCTTGCGTCTTGTGTCGGCGGAACATCGACAGCGACAGGAACAGCCGGCACGGGGGTTTTAGGGGCCGAGCCCCTAGGCGATGGGGTACTTGCCCCTTCTAGCCACTTCACAATTTCGGCCGGTTCCATCAGGCGACCTTGCCCGACTTCGCCACAGGCGAGTTCACCCGCAGGCGATTCCAGCACGGTCGTGTCTTCAAAGCCGCGCAAAATCTCGAGGTTGCGCTTTACGGCGGGGGAGTTGTACATCGCCACATTCATCGCGGGCGCAATCACGCGCGGGCACGTGCAGCTCATAAAGCAAAGGCTCACCGGATCGTCGGCGATACCGCAGGCGAATTTACCGATGACATTTGCCGTCGCGGGCACAACCAGGTAAAGGTCGGCCCAGCGCGGAAAATCAATATGCTGGAAAGGGCGCGCCTCGACGGCGCCGTTCTTCAGGTATACGGGGCACTTGCTAAGGCTTGCAAAAGTCAGCGGTGCCACGAATTCTGTCGCCGCATCGGTCATGCACACGCGTACTTCTGCGCCCTTCTTTTGCAACAGGCGCAACAGCTCGCAGCTCTTGTACACGGCAATGCCGCCCGAGACTCCGAGCAAAATTTTCTTTCCAGCGAAATTCATGAGCATTAAAATAGAAAAATAACTTTTTGCCATTTTTCTACAACTAGAAATTAGACAAAAAAGAACACAACGCATATAAGAATTGCGTTTTTGTTCTTTTTATATGCTTCAAAACACCATAAGAAGATCTCTAAAAACATCTATCGTGCTAAAGAGGCATATAAATCATCTCCACTCTCTCATTTTATATGCTTTCGTGTAGCATAAACAAACTAACAAAAATGCTTTGCGAATTCAATAAGCATATAAATTGAACCATTTTTATTTTTTATATGCCGAACCGGCCCAAAAAGTATTTAGAATTCACAACAAAGTAACGAAATTGATTGCGCCCCCAAAAAAAAGAAACCCCGTGGTTTTACCCACGGGATTCCTTTAAGCTTTAGGCTTAGAACAACAGAAGCGAATTAAGCTTCGGCTTCAGCGTCTGCCTTCTTCTTGGAGGACTTCTTCTTCGGAGCGGCGGCTTCACCGATGGTGGTACCAGATTCGCCCGGCTTGTGAGATTCCATCCAAGCCTTGAGCTCGGCGTCTTCACGGTTCTTGAAGTAGTCAACCACGGAGAGGAAGATCTTACGGTTGTTCTGATCGATTTCGGTCACGACAGCCGGAACTTCGTCGCCAACCTTGAATGCATCGGCCGGAACCTTGATGTATTCAGCGGTGAGCTTGGAAACCGGAACGAAGCCTTCGATACCGTCGGCGAGTTCAACCACGACGCCGCGGTCGAGCATGCGAACGATCTTGCCCTTCACTTCGCTGTTCACCGGGTAGGTGGAATCGATGGTGTCCCACGGATCTTCGGTGAGGTGCTTCATGGAGAGGCTAATGCGGCGCTTTTCCTTATCGACGGCGAGCACGACGCATTCGACCTTGTCACCCTTCTTGACCATTTCGTTCGGGTGGGTGATCTTCTTGGTCCAGGACATGTCGGAAACGTGGATGAGACCATCAACACCTTCCTTGATTTCGACGAAGGCGCCGAAGGATGCGATGTTGCGGATTTCACCAACCACGCGGGCACCCGGCGGAAGTTCGGTTTCGATAGAATCCCACGGGTCGCTTTCGAGCTGCTTCATGCCGAGAGAGATACGTTCTGCATCTTCTTCAACCTTGAGCACGACGGCTTCGACTTCCTGACCAACGGTAAGGATCTTGGACGGGTGCTTGACATGCTGAGTCCAGGACATTTCGGAAACGTGGATGAGGCCTTCGACGCCGCTATCCAGTTCAACGAATGCACCGTAATCGGTAATGGAAACAACCTTACCCTTGACAATGGCGCCTTCCGGATAACGTTCGGCGATGTCCTTCCACGGATGCGGCTTAAGCTGCTTCATGCCGAGAGAGATGCGTTCCTTCTTGTCGTTGAAGTCGAGAACCATGACTTCGACTTCCTGACCAAGCTGAACCATTTCGGTCGGGTGGTTGATGCGCTTGTAGCTCATGTCGGTGATGTGGAGGAGGCCATCTACGCCGCCAAGGTCGATGAATGCACCGAAATCGGTGATGTTCTTGACGATACCCTTGCGAACCTGACCCTTCTCGAGAGTTTCGAGAACGTCGCCACGCTGCTTGTTGCGTTCTTCTTCGAGAACGACGCGGCGGGACACGACGATGTTGCGGCGCTGCTTGTTGACCTTGATAACCTTGAGTTCGTATTCCTGACCGATGAGGGCGTTGATGTCCGGAATCTGACGGAGATCGATCTGGGAACCGGGCAAGAAGGCGTCGATGCCGAACAGGTCGACAACCACACCGCCCTTGATACGCTTCGTGAGCGTACCACGCACGACTTCGTTGTTTTCGAATGCAGCGTGAATGCGATCCCACACGCGCACGAAGTCGGCCTTCTGCTTGGAGAGGATGAGACGTCCGTCTTCATCTTCAAGCTTTTCGACAAACACTTCGATTTCGGAACCGATTTCGAGGGAGTCCGTGTCCTTGAATTCAGCACGGTCAATGACACCTTCGGACTTGTAGTTCACGTCGATCAGGACTTCCTGGTCGTTCACCTGGCTGATCTTACCGGTAACAAGCTTGCCCTGTTCGAGGCAGTCCATGCCGGCGTAAACGTCAGCGTTCTGCTTACGGAAGTCGGGGCTGCATTCGCTCTGAGCGGCGAGGATTTCAGCGAGATCTTCTGCGGTACCGAATTTGAGATTTTGAGACATATTGTTTGATTGGGTTGTGGAACAAAGGATTCAGGCTACGCCACTACACCTACGTAGTCGAGAATCTTTTGAACCTGTTGTTGGATTGAGATGTGTGTAGTGTCAATTTCAATAGCGTCGTCTGCTTTCTTGAGGGGAGCGTTTGCACGGGAAGAATCCAGGCGGTCGCGTTCGACCAGGTTCTGGAGAACTTCTTCGAGCGTTACCTTCTCGCCCTTTTCAAGGAGTTCCTTGTAGCGGCGTTCGGCGCGGACTTTTACATCCGTCACCATAAAAAACTTGTACTTGGCGTCGGGGAAAACGACGGTTCCGATGTCGCGGCCGTCCAGAATGCAGCTCTGCTTCTTGCCGATTTCGCGCTGCTTTTCGGTCATCGCGGCACGGACCGACGGGAGGGCGCAGTAGATGCTCACGTTGCTCGACACCTTCATGCCGCGGATTTCGCTTTCGCGGCTCACTCCGTTAATGAGGATGTGGTTTTCGGAGTCGAACCCGAGGTCAAGGTTCTTGAGTAGTTCGTCCATGGCAGGGCCTTCTTCGGCCGCAAGTCCCTTGTCGAGGGCGGCAAGCGTCACGGCGCGGTACATGGCGCCGGTATCCAAATAAGTAATGCCGAGAGTCTTGGCCACAAGTTTGGCCGTGGTGCTCTTTCCGGTGCCGGAGCCGCCGTCCAGGGCGATAACGAAATTTTCTGAACTACTCATGAGTGGGGCTAAAAATAGAAAAAATCGTAGTAGTAGTAGGTGACCGTTCCGTCAAAAGAGTTCCAATAGGCGAGCGTTAGGCCGTCCTTGTAGACTGTCAGCTCGTCATCGTCTTGGTAGAAGTGGAAAAAACTGCCAAATTCCGAATCGTAGCCTTCGCTGTATTCGGATTCCATGTAGGTGTAGAGGTCTCCGTTTATCTCGAGCTTTGCAAATCCATCGCTGTCGACCCGGAGCTTCAGGTGCTTAGGGCGGTCTAGCCCCTCGATATCGCTGCAGAGGTACACGTCGTAGCTCACGGTATTGTAGCTACAGATCTGCACATAATAGTAGTTGTAGCTCCTATTGAACCTGGCTCCGTCCGCATCCGGGTCGGGGCCCAGGTCGCCACATGCGGTAAGGCCCAAAAGGAGAGCGGACGATACTGAAAAAAACGACGCCGTGTAAAGCGCCGTTTTAAAAAGCTTTTTAAACGAGTTGATCATTACGGATTTTCGTAGTCGCCACCGTAGAGTTCTTCTTCGGCTTCCTGGGTGTTTTCGTCCTGGTAGGCTTCGGGGGCCTGCAGGTCGCGGGTGCTTCCGTACTTGCGCTTTTCTTCTTCGGTCAGCTTGTTGGAATAGACGATTTCTTCCTGTTCCTGGTTGGCTTCGGATTCTTCTTCTTCCAAAATCTTCTGACCTTGCTCGAGGCGGCGCTTGATGCGTTCGTCTTCCATCTGCTTCAGGTTCGTGCCGACCTTGGCCTGCTCTTCGGACATCACGTAGCGTTCGTTGGCTTCATCCATGGCAGCCTTGATGCCGATCAGGCGGCCGCGACCGTCCACTTCGAGACCGGCCTTGCGGAGCGTCGAAAGCGGGAGACGGCGAGCGGCGGTCTTGTACTGGTCCTTGAATTCGTAGCCGTCGTCGGATGCGATGGCGCTCGCTTCGTCCGGGGTGACGTATTCCAGGGCTTCTTGCCAGCGGGAACCCTGCACGCAGGAAGTGAAAGCCACGAGGGCGTTGTCGAGAGCCTCGGGATCGTCCGACTTGGAACCTGCACAGGCAGTCAGAACCAGCGCCACAAAAGAAATACATGCCAAAAGTTTTTTCATAGGGTTTAGCCTCCGAAAAAAAATAGGATTTTACCTAAATATAAACATTTTTTTGTAAAGTAAACAAAAAAGTGAAAATTTTTTCAATCTAGACACCTTTTTCTTGCTATCATTATAGGCCTATGAACGAAAACGCAGACATTTACCGCATCCAAAGAGACGACCATGAAATCATTTTGATTGGAACCGCCCATATTTCGCAGGCCTCCAAGGAACTGGTTCGCGAAACAATCGAGGCGGAGTCCCCGGATACCGTCTGCGTTGAACTGGACGAAGGCCGCCTGAAGTCCATTCAGGATCCCGACCGCTGGAAAAAGACCGACCTTAAGGAAGTCATCAAGAAAAAGCAGCTCGCGACGCTGATTGCAAATTTGGTCCTTGGATCCTACCAGAAGCGTATGGGCGCCCAGACGGGTGTAAAGCCTGGTTCCGAACTAAAGGAGGCGGTCGATGTCGCAGGCGAGAAGAATGCCGAACTGGTGCTTGCCGACCGCGACATCAAGGTGACGCTTAGGCGCACATGGGCATGTACTCCCTGGTACCGCAAGCTGAACCTGCTGGCTGGACTTTTTGCAAGCATATTCGACAAGACCGAAGTAAGCGAGGAAGAGCTCGCAAAAATTAAGGAACAGGATGCCCTGAGTTCCATGATGCAGGAATTCGGCAAGAACTTTCCCGAAGTCAAGCAGGTGCTGATCGACGAACGCGACCAGTTCCTAGCGATGAAGATCAAGGCTGCGCCAGGAAAAAAGATTGTCGCCGTGGTGGGAGCCGGTCACATGAGGGGGATTGCAAGTATCATCGAGGAGGACAAGCCGCTTCCGAGCGAAGAATCCATCAGTGTCATTCCGAAGAGCTCCCCGGTCTGGAAGATTATCGGGTGGGCCATACCCATTGCGATTGTCGCAAGCATTGTCGCTGTCGGCGTACATGCAGGTGCCGCCAAGGCGGGTGAACTCAGCCTGCAGTGGGCGATGCTCACCGGTGGGGGAGCTATGCTTGGTGCGATTGTTGCTGGCGGCCACCCGCTTACGGTTCTGGTGGCGCTTTTGGTAGCTCCCTTTACGGGGCTTACGCCGCTCATCGGTGTAGGTTTCTTCACGGCACTTACGCAGGTGTACATGCGGCCTCCGCGCGTCTCTGAAATGGAAACCTTGGCCGACGATGTCTGGCAGGTCAAGCGCTGGTGGAAGAACCGCGTGACACGTGTAATACTCTGCTTCTTGTGCCCGGGAATTCCGGCTATTGTCGGGAAGATTCTCGCGATATTCAAAATATACCAAGCAATGTAGGGTGAAAGACCACTCGCGCCCAATCGTCAAGCCCAATCGGCTATGGCGTTATTCTTCTTTGTTGAGAAGACCTTTCTATATTTGGGAGTATGGAATTCAAGCGTTTTGAGGCCCTGATTGAAATGTACCCGCAGGTGCAGATTTTCAGCACCGAGGGCGAGGACTTGGACAGGGTCATTACCCATTTTTTGAACCAGCAGAAAAATGTTTCCACGATGTCGGAAGCGATGCAGCGGAAAATCCAGCGGGCGCTTGCCCCGTTTTTCCAGCAGCGTTTTATCAGCCTGCACGACTCTGAGGCCCCGCTCGTAAGGAACCTGCTCTTGAACAAGAAGTTCTTTTTGCAGACTGACCGCTACATTGATGACATGGCGTGGCCGGAGACTGATCCTGCAAAGCTCGACGAGGCCATAGCGATTGCGGAACTTTCCAAAGAAGTCTTGGATCGCAAGCTCCTGAGCTTATCGAATGGGGAACTTCGCCGCGTGCTCTTGGCGCGCATGTGGATGGAAAATCCCGAGTGGATTTACTTCAACGACCTGTTTGGAGGCCTTGACCCGGAATACCGCTGTCACCTTTCGGCAAGCGTCGTGGACTTGTCAAAGCGCCCCGGCGTAAAGCTTGCGGTGCGCCTTGCCCGTGAAGATGAGCTGTTGCCTGAAATTCCTGCGTTCGTGTATGCGGACAAGACCTTTACGCAGTATGCGGGAAAGCTCCCGGATGCCGCGGCCAAGCCCAAGTTCACCAAGGCCGAACTCACGGATTACGAGATAGTTTTGCTCAAACCTCAAAGCGAGCTTGCGAGCGACCCCATCGCTCAAACCTCTTCTGAAATCCTCTTTGACCTGAAGAACGTGAACGTGCAGTTCGGCGACACGACTGTCCTGAAAAATCTGAGCTGGACTGTCCGTAAGGGCGAGCACTGGGCGGTCATGGGTGAAAACGGCGCCGGCAAGAGTACGCTCTTGGGCATGCTCACGGCGGACCATCCGCAGATCTACAAGAACGACATCACGCTCCTGGGGGAGCGTCCGGGCCATGGGCTCAATATTTGGGACCACAAGGCGAAACTCGGATTCTTCTCGCCAGAACTTGCGTTACAGTACCGCGAAGACTTGGACCTTTCCGAAGTGCTGTGCACGGGTTTTACCGGGAACCTCTGCAAGGCCGAAAACACCACCTGGGAAGAACGCGCGAAGGCCAAGGATTGGCTCACGTACCTAGGTTTCGAAGATATTCACGCCCGTTTCCGTAGTCTCTCTCCCATCGACAAGCGCGTGGTGCTGATGGCTCGCGCGGCGATACGACCGCCCAAGGTGCTTTTGCTCGACGAGCCGACCCAGGGACTGCAGGGCGCCTACCGCGAAAAGATTTTCAACTTGCTGCAGCTGCTTTCTAGGGAGACGACGATCATTTTAGTGAGCCACTACGAAGAGGAGTGGCCTCCTTGCATGACCCATCTCCTTCGCATGCCGAAATTCTCTCTATAAACCAGTTTACCGCCTACTATTATGCAACTGAACGAACAGACCATTTTGAATGCCTTGCGGGCAGTTCAGGATCCCGATCTCCACAAGAATATCGTGGAACTGAATTTTGTCCAGAACTTAAAGATTGATGGCGACAAGGTGAGCTTCGACCTTAGGCTCACGACTCCGGCATGCCCTATCCGCGACCAGTTCAAGGACCAGTGCGTGGCTATTGTCAAGTCGCTTGGCGCCTCTGCCGTGGATGTGACATTTACTGCGCAGGGGCGCGTGGGGGACTCCAATACGGCTACATCTGCTCCAAAGGTGTCCTACTTGGGCGAAGTTGCCCATGTGGTCGCTGTCGCAAGCGGAAAGGGCGGCGTCGGCAAGTCTACGGTGACGGCGAACCTTGCCATGGCATTGAGCCTTTCCGGTGCGCGCGTAGGCATTCTCGATGCCGACATCTACGGACCGTCGATGGGTCTCATGTTCGGTATCGACAAGGCTCCCGAGGTCTTTGACGACAACACGATTGCCCCGGTCGAAGCGAAGGGGGGAATCAGCATCGTTTCCATGTGCATGTTTGCCGACAGCGACAAGGCGACCATCTGGCGCGGCCCCATGGTGTCGCAGATGATCCAGCACTTTATCCACCATGTGCGGTGGGGGCGTCTCGACTACTTGCTTGTGGACTTTCCTCCAGGAACGGGCGACATTCAGCTCACGCTCACGCAGAATTGCCCGATGGCAGGCGCCGTCGTGGTGACGACTCCGCAGGAAGTGGCTCTCGCGGACTGCCGCAAGGGTCTTGCCATGTTCGACTCGGTGGGCGTTCCTGTGGTAGGCGTCGTCGAGAACATGAGCTACTTCATTTGCGATCAGTGCGGCAAGCATCACAACATTTTCCGCGAAGGTGGCGGTGAACGCATCGCGAAAAGTTGGGGCGTGCCGCTCATCGCGAAGGTGCCGCTTGAACCGGCTGTTGCGGGCTGTGGCGACGAAGGGACCCCCGCGGTGCTGCGTTACCCGAACTCCGAGTCGGCGAAAGCGTTCATGCAGGCTGCAGACGCCACCGTGCGCACGCTTTCGATGTTTGAATCCGAAGGCGAAGCCGTTCTCAAGAATTTCAACTACGAATTTGCGGAACTTCCTGTGGAGGATGTATGATTCAGCCCAAGAAAGTTTTCAGAACAAGCGACGGAAAGCTCGGCTTTGAGTGGAACGACGGCAGCCGCGGTGCGTGTGGCATTCGCGAACTTCGTCTCGCGTGCCCATGCGCCCTGTGCGTCGACGAACATACGGGTGAAAAGCTTTTGGATGATACCACGGTTCCATCCGATATTGCTCTTGTGAAGGTGCAGTCGATTGGACGCTATGCGGCGGGCCTTTCATTTAGCGATGGTCACAATTCAGGAATTTACCCGTATGATAAGTTATACAACTTGACGAAAATAAAGTAAAAAGACATATTTGGAATGTCTTAAGGGAAATTTTCCTTGAAGAATCGAAGGTATGTGTTTTTATGAGTGATGCAAACGAAGCGCTATATTTTAGGGATCTGAATCGGTTTCCTACCCTGAGTCCCCAGGAAGAGGATGCTCTTCTTGAGATTATCAAGAGCGACCAGGCCGAGGAAATCCGCAAGTCCGCTCTGCAGCGCCTGATTCGTGGCAACCTCCGCTTTGTGGTGAGCGTGGCGCGAAAGTATCAGGGGAGGGGACTTTCTCTCCTGGATCTTATCAACGAAGGTAACATCGGACTCTACAAGGCTGCGAAACGCTTTGATATGGGCAAGGATGTCAAGTTCATTTCGTATGCGGTCTGGTGGATTCGTCAGTCCATTCAGAAGGCCCTGTTTGAACAGGTGGGGGCGGTTCGAATTCCTCCCAACAAGCTTGCCCTGGTGAATCGTTTTAAGCGTGCCCTGATGCAGAACGAAGGCGACTACGACCGCACTATTGCGATGGACGAGTTTGCCCCGTTCGAAAAGGATATCGTCGAAGTCATGGAAAAGATTGTCGACATCTCGCTCGACGCCCCCATTGGCGATGCAACGACCGTGGCGGGTACTGGCGATACGGTGAGCACCCTGATGGATGTCCTCGGTTCCGACGGAAACCAGAACGAAGATTTGGAAAAGGAAGAACGCAAGAAGCTGATTCAGGAAACCCTGTCCGCGCTGCCGCAGCGCGAAGAGGAAATCCTGCGCATGTTCTATGGACTGGATACCGTAGAAGACAATACGCTGAAGGACATCGGTGAGGACCTGAAGCTGAGCCGCGAACGTGTACGCCAGATCAAGAACAAGACTTTGCGCCGCTTGCAGAAGAGCAAGGAACACAAAGAAAGATTGGCTGATTTCCTGGAAAAATAATGGCGAATTCGTCTTCTTCGGCCCGAAAGGCCGCCTATCTGTTTTTGACGCTATGCTGTGGGGCCCTGCTTGCTTTGGCGGGCTTTCGCATTTATGATGTCTATGGCCCAAGTAAGATTATTGTCGGGGGTATCCCTTTTGGGCTTCCGGCTGGCTCCACGGTCATCCGCGGTGACACTCCGGACATCTCCGCTGAAATGGCCGCTGTTCCGGTGCAGGTCCAGACGGAGCTGCGCCGTGCGGCAGAACTGGCGCGGTCGGGTTCGCTTTCGTCGGCGTACGACATCTACGACGGCGTCATCGTTCTTTACCCCGATCTTTTGCCGGCGCTTCTGGGCCAGCTGAACATCTTGTTCGAAATGGATTCCCTGACGGATGCCCAGCAGGACCGCCAGTTCCTCCTGATAGAAAAGCTGCAGGTGCGTTTTCCGGGGTCTGGCATTGCCGCCTATCTGGAAAGCCGAAAAATCTACAAGTCCGGCAACGAGTCCGCGGCGATGGAACTTGCACGGGTCGCCTCGGAACGGGCGCCTGCGCTGTACCAGACCAGGCTGTGGTATGGCAAGATTTTGATGGATAACGGCCGCTACCTGCAGGCGACAAACGAATTCAAGACGGTCATCAGCTTGTCCAGCGGCGATGTCCCCTCTGCATACGAGTCGCTGGCCGACCTGTATCACCGGAGCGGTAACCTGGACAGCTGTGCTGCCATTGTAGAGTACGCCCTGTCGCAGTTCCCGGTCAATGTCAAGCTGCTCTTGCTGCGGGGCTATCTGGATGAATACCAGGGGCATTTCGACAAGGCCGAAAAAATCTACCAGCGCATTCTTGCCTTTATGCCCGACTATAAGCCCGCTCGTGAAGCTGCCTCGACTTTGGGAGAAAAGTCCCCGCCGGGTACGGGGGCAGGCGTGGTGCTTTCTCCGCAAGACCGTGCCCAGACCGCTTTAGACATCTTGGAGCCGCTCGTCGAGAAGTATCCCGAAAATCTGCCGCTGCGCGAAGCGCTTGGCCGCGCCTACCTGAAGGGTCGCCAGTTTGACCGTGCCCGAACACAGTTCCAGGAAATCCAGAAGGTCGATCCCGATTATCCGGATATCCAGCAGCGCATCCAGGAAGCGTCAATAACGCGCCCTGCGCCCATCAACAAAAACGATGGCCTGACAGCGAACTTGAATCGTGCCGTTGACAGCCTCCGCGAAAGCATGTCGCCGTCGAAGGTCCACGACTTCTCGACGATGCTTGGCCATTATGTTGTTCGTTATGGGGCGACCCCGAGGGAGTTCTTCAAGAAGTATTCCATATCAAATTTCAGGCCTGTTTCCAACAATGTGTGGCAGGAATCGTTCTACATTGCTCCCTACAAGCACACCTACACGGTCGTGTTCGACTCGCTCAATCATTTCCGCGAGGTCCATGTGGTCGTCTACGATTCGTCGTCGAGTTCGAACCACTTTGGAATCGCCCCGGAAGTGTACACGCGGCTCCTGAAGCAGAACTCTAGAATATCGGGCATCGGGAACAGCACTGGCGAAACGGACTGTGGCGACGGCCTTATTATCGATGCGGCCGTGTGGGAAACCCAGGACAACTTCGAAATGCTTGCCCGAGTGGTGGGTAAGCCCGCCGAAGTCCGCATGGTACGATTCGACAAGACGGCGCTTCCGCCGGGACTCAAGCTCTGCGATTACAGCAAGTACCTGAACCAGTACTAATGTGTAGTGTGGTTTTTTGTATCTTTACGCTATGATGTTCCGTTTTTTGGCATTGGCTCTTGTTGCCCTCGTGTTAGAGGGCTGCACTTGCTGTGCCTATCTGAACCACATGTTCAATGCGGAACGCCTGGACGAACAGGCCGGGGAGATGCGCGCCGCCCGCATGGACAGCATTCCCGATAGCGAAAATTCCCTGCCCGGCTCCGAGGAACGCCAGAAGTACGACAAAATTATCGAAAAAGGTTCCCGTGTGCTGGAACGCTTCCCCAAGAACAAGAAGCGTACCGCCGAGGCCGTTTTCCTGATTGGCGAGGCTTTCCGCCACAAGCACGAGTGGAGCAAGGCGATTACCAAGTACGACGAGTTTGAACGCTACTTTGCCGACCACGATTCCATGAAGGCGGTGGAGTACCAGCGCGCCTATTGCCTTTACCGCAACCAGGAATTCAACATCAGCCGTTTTGCTCTGGAACCGGTGGTTGCTTCAAAGGATCACCCGTACTATTTCCAGGGGCTGAATCTCCTTTCGCTTTTGGATGAACAGTCCGAAGCTCCCGAACAGGCGATTGCGTCCCTGGAAGCGCTGCTCGCGGATACGGCGGGAACACCCTTCATGCGCGGCAAGGCTCACTTCAGGCTTGCGGGGCTTTACTTCAAGAAGGAAAACTGGGACAAGGCCCGCGAACATTACATCGCCAAGGAAATCAAGGAACTGAACCCGCGCGAACAGCAGACGGCGGGCTCGCAGGCGGCGGAATGTCTAGCGAACCGCAAGGAATACCTGCAAGCCGCCGACGAATACAAGGAACTCTACAAGAATCCCGAATATGAATCCAAGCAGGCTGAATACCTGGTGCGCATCGGTGAACTCACCATGCTTGCCGAGCGTTACCCCGATGCCATTATCATCTTGCAGAAGGTGAATACGGATTATCCGCGTTCAGAAGAGGCTTCCCGCAGCTATTTCTGCCTGGGCGACTACGAACAGCACAAGACGATTGACTACGACAAGGCGGTGGTCTACTACGACAGCAGCTTTATCTCCAGGACCATTAGCAAGTGGGGCCAGGAAAGCCGCGAACGCCGCGACGCCCTGAAGCGCCTGATCGCGATGCGGAACCAGAACGACAAGGACCGCAAGGATTCCATTCCCAACGTGGAAAACTTCTTCCGTTCCGAATTCCTGATTGCAGAACTCTTCCTCTTCAAGCTTTCCGAAGTCGACAGCGCCATCATGAGGCTCGACAACGTCATCAAGGATTCGGGCGACAGCGCAAAGACCCTGCGCGCCATCTATGCCAAGGCGTTCATCTACGATGAATACATGCACGACCCCGATGCGGCCGAAGAAATCTACAAGGAAATCATCGAGAAGTACCCCGATACAGAGTATGCGAAGCAGGCGCAGGTGAACCTGGGAATGCGAGTGACGCTCAAGACCCGCGAGGACCTGGCAAAAGAAAAGTACATGGAGGCCGAAAGCCTCTGGACGATTGCCTCCGAGATGCCCCTGGACCAGATGGATTCCGTAGATTCGGCGTACGCGCGGGCATTCACCTACTTTGACACGCTGTATCAGCAGTATCCAGAAACCCAGTCGGGAATACAGGCCCTTTACATGAAGGCGGTCTATTTCCAGATGAACCCGGAACGCATCGACAGCACGATGCGGACATACAAGGAACTGCGCGACAAGTATGGACAGACCCCATGGGGCAAACAGGCTGCAAAGATGATGAACTCCCGCTTGACCATCACGGACAAGGATTTGGAGAGACTCCGCAAGCGCGTCAAGAGCACCGAAACACATGTGGATAGGCTGTCTGCGCAGTACTACGAAGAATTGAACAAGGCTCCCGAAGAAAAGCAGGCCGAAGTCAAGAGCAAGGAAGACGAAATTCTCGAAAACACCTACAACAGTATGTATGATTTTGAGTAGGTTGAAACATCTTGCCGCCTTGGCGGTGGTCCTTGGCCTTGCGACATCGCTCCTCTTGTCTGGCTGTGCGGCGGCAAATGCAAAAATTGCGTCGCGAAAGGGCTATGTTAGGTTCCCGGGCAAGCATTACGCTTCGGGTGAAAAAGCAGAGATTGGTACAAAGATCGAAGGAGAGGCGAGCTATTATGGCCCTGGCTTCCATGGAAAGCTCACGGCGAGCGGCGAGACCTTCGACCAAAACGACTACACCTGCGCCCATAAGACATTGCCTTTTGGCACAAAGCTCAAGGTGGTGCGCAAGGACAATGGCGAAAGCGTCGAAGTCCGCGTGAACGACCGCGGTCCCTATGTGGGCGACCGAATCCTGGACTTGAGCGTGGCGGCGGGCAAGAAGATTGGCCTTGACAAGGTGGGACATGCCTATGTTACCGCCACTGTCGTTGAATAAGCCGAATTTTTTTCAGAAAAAGCTTAAAATGTCATTATATGACATTGAATCGATTCTATATTTTGCTGTACAGAAAAGCACTAGTCCGTTTGTGTGCCTTTCTTTAAAAAAGAGGAAATATGTATAGCAAGTATCGTGTAGAAAAGTCTGCCTGTAAAACCGACTCCGAAGAGAACATTCTTTGGAAAAATTCCGGTTTTTTATCCTTCAAGCGCCGCATTGACGAACAGCTCCAGCTAAATGGCCTGGACAATTCGCTCCTCGACGACGAGACGCTCCTGCCCTATTACCGTATGGGAGAAAGCGAAACGTATGTGCTTTCTGCGCTCGGCTGTGCCGTGGGGACTTAAGCGTTATATGGAACTGTCATCCTGGATGCGTAGCGTCCAGGAATCATACGATTCTTACTTACACCTGTAACTTACGAATCGGACGCTGCCGCAGAAATCCTTGTGGATTCCTGCGAATTCGAGCCACGGATAGCTTTCGGCTTCGTTCTTCAAGACTTCGGCTTGCTCCGAACCGATTTCAAGGAAAATCGGGGCGCCGGAGCTGAGTCTGCCTTCGGTCTGCGAGAGCATCTTGCGCACGAGCGTGAGTCCGTCGGGTCCACCGTATAGGGCGAGCGCCGGATCGAACTTGTCAACTTCGGGCTGGAGTTTTCCCTTTTCGCTGTCGGGAATGTAGGGGAGGTTTGCGATCAGGCAGTCGATTTTTTTGTCGGCGCTGCCTGTGGCCTTTGCAATTACATCGGAGGTGACGGCGACGAGCAGGTCGCCTTGGACAAATTTTAGGTTCGAACCTTCGGAGCCTTCGCCGAGTCCGTTCGCTTCTGCGTTTTCGCGGGCGAGCGAAAGGGCGTCTTCAGAAATGTCTGTCGCAAGCACAATAGCCCCGGCAATTTCTTTCGCGCAGGCGATCGAAATCGCCCCTGATCCCGTGCCCACCTCTACAATGAACGGGTTCTCGATTCCCTTCAACGCCTCTTTGGCCATATCCACGAGGGATTCGGTTTCGGGGCGCGGGATCAGCGCCCGCTTATCGCACTTGATGATGAATCCGCGAAAGCTCGTGTCGCCCACGATGTGCTGTAGCGGTTCGCGGTTCGCGCGGCGGGCCACCATTTGGCGGAGTACGTCGAGCTCTGCATCGGTGAGCGGCTTTTCGAAGTTCAGGTAGATGTCCATGCGGCTCTTCATTTTGAGCCCGTGGCTGATGATGTACTCAGCGTCTAGGCGCGCGTCAGGAATTCCCTTCTTTTCGAAGAAGACCTTGGTGCGGTTCAAAATTTCAAGTACGGTCATCTGTGGCATTATAGACATTCCTATCGTGCGTCATTGCGAGGCCCCGTATGGGGGCCGCGGCAATCCATTAAGCGTTGAACTTCCCGAGCTTTTCCTGGGCGTTGGCCATCTGAAGCCCGTTGATGATTTCATCCAGGTCGCCAGTGATGACTTTGTCCAAATTGTACAGCGTAAGGCCGATGCGGTGGTCGGTGACGCGGTTCTGCGGGAAGTTGTAGGTGCGAATTTTGGCGCTACGGTCACCGGTGCCCACCAAGGCCTTACGGCTAGCAGCTTCTTCCTGTTCCTTTTTGGCAATCACGGCGTCCAAAATCTTGGAACGCAGCATTTCCATGGCGTGCAAGCGGTTCTGCAACTGGCTACGTTCTGTCTGGCAGCTCACCACCACGCCTGTCGGAATGTGGGTGAGTCGCACGGCGGAGTCCGTCTTGTTGATGTACTGACCGCCGGCGCCCGAAGAACGATAGGTGTCCATGTGGATGTCGGCTTCGCGAATTTCCACGTCGACTTCTTCTGCTTCGGGGAGAATGGCGACGGTTGCGGCAGAGGTATGCACGCGGCCCTGGGTTTCGGTTTCGGGCACGCGCTGCACGCGGTGCACGCCGCTTTCGAACTTGAGCGTTCCGTATACGCTGTCGCCTTCAATGAATACGCGGATTTCCTTGTAGCCACCCACGGTGCCTTCGCTCGCATCCTGAATGGTCATCTTCCAGCCCATGCGGCTGCAATAACCCTGGTACATGCGGAACAGGTCGCCCGCAAAAAGCGCCGATTCGTCGCCGCCGGTACCGCCGCGGATTTCGAGCGTCGCATTGCGGTAGTCCCACGGGTCCTTCGGCACCATCAGAATCTGGAGCTCGTCGGTAATGCCCGGCAGCTTCTTTTCGATGTCGGAAAGTTCCGACTTCGCCATCGCGACCATTTCAGGGTCGGAATCGCCAAGTGCGGCCTTCCATTCTTCCTGGTCGTTAAGCATCTGCAGGTATTCCTTGGCCTTGAGTACAGCCTTTTCGATACCCTTGTACTGCTTGTGAATCTTGTTGTAACGAGCCTGGTCAGAAAGAACATCCGGATTCCCGAGTTCCGATTCCAGTTCCTCGTACTTTTCAATCAGTTTTTTTGCCTTGTCTTTCATCGCGCTCAAATTTAGAAAAAAAAGACTTTTTTATCTTTTGGATATGCGGTTCTTTTCTGAAAAATACCACCACTCCATTCGCTATGTCCGCAAGGAAAAGCCTGTGGATTTGTCCTGGGAATCGCAGAAAACCGGTGACCGTCGCTACAAGGGGTGCAACCGGATCGACCTGCACCAGGGAGAAGTTCCCCCGTTTGGGTATGTTTCTGGCGATGGGCTTGCCCCGGTGGGTGTCTATGTCGTGGTGCGAGGCCGTTCCATTCCCGATGGAGTGTATGCCTACGACCCTGATGGCTACAGCTCGGCTCCCGATGTGGTGGGGCAGCTGGTGCGTATCGGTGGTAAGGAAGAGACGAAAAAGATTGTGTCGGCATTCCCTGACAGGGAAGTCGTCGAAGAATCTCCTTTGCTCTATATTTTTACGGGACAGATGGAAAGCTCCGTCTGGCGCTTCCGCGAAGCGGCCTATGCGCAGGTCTTGCAAGATGTCGGCGCCTGTGCGACAAGCGTCCTTTTGCATCAAAAATCCAAGGGGGCGAAGGTCTTTGCCTTGGGTGGCTTTGTCGATGACGAACTTGCCGTAGCACTTAATTTATCTGCAACCGAGCTTCCGCTCGCTGCCCTCGCGGTGTTTCCGGAATACAGCGAAACGGCCTTCAATTCTGTCGACGAAGGCGTTGGGGAGACCGCCTACTCCAACCGTAGCGAAATGGAGTGCGTTGCTGAAAATTCGGTTCTCTACGATGCGTCATCGCGTTATCCGTCGCAGTTCATGCTGCAGAACAGGGCCGAAAGCATCGTTGACCTTTCAAAGTGTATCCGCATTCGTAGGCTCTCGGCACAGGCACTCCCCGGCGATGAGTTCCCGCTGACGCCCGCCCGGTTCGACACCCCGCAGTACCTGAAGATGGCTTCTGACTTTGTGTCGGATTTTAGGGATTACCGGCCTTTCAAGAAGGTGGGCCTCGATCTCGACGACTTTTCGGGAATGCTCCGCTGGTTGGAAGTCGGGCAGATTAACTTGTTCGGGGCGGGGCTTCTGAAAATTTGGGTGGTCGCCTTCGACGTGATGTTCGTGTTCCCCGGCGTTTACCGCTATGTGCCGGTGCGGAAGTCCATCTACATGCAGTCGGGCGAGGTCAACATCAAGAAGTTCGCAAAGTGCCATGCCGTACCCGAAGAAGCCGAAAATGCGGGCTTTGCTGTGATTCTTACGGCCGACCTGAACGAGTCCTGCAACTTGCTCGGTGAACGCGCCTACCGCTACATGAACCTGAACGCGGGATATGTCTTGCAGTCCATGCACCTATCTTCTGAAATGCTCCAGCGGAAGGCCCGCGGCGAGCGCTTCTTCTATCACGACGAACTCAGGGCCCTCTGCGGCATCCCCGAAGGCGAAAGCATTGTCGCCGAGATTTTGGTGGGGAAGGTTTAGCGGATAAGATTCAAAATAATCGGTGCTGCGATTGCGGTGAAAAGTCCCGCGACTCCGATGGAAAGGCTGCTCATGGCGCCCTGAACTTCGCCCATCTCCATGGCTCGGGTGGTGCCGAGGGCGTGGCTTGCCGTGCCGATGGCGATTCCTTGGGCCACCTTGTGCTTGATGCGGCAGAACCTGCATACGGCGGGGGCCGCGACCGCTCCCGTGATTCCCGTGATGGTAATCGCGATGATGGTTACGGCCGGAATGCCGCCAATCTGCTCCGATACGACAGAACCCATCGGAATAGTGATGGACTTGGGTAAAAGCGATAGCATGAGTATCTCGCTAAGGCCAATCAGCTTGCTTACCGCGATGACGCAAGCGAGCGAAGTGAGGCTCCCTGCAAAAATGCCCGCGAGTATGGGTTTCCAGAATTTTGCGAGTTTAGAAATTTGTCTGTAGAGCGGTACGGCGAGAACGACGGTCGCGGGCGAGAGCATCACCGAGATGTAGTCTCCGCCCACGTTGTAGCTTTCGAGGCTGATGCCCGTGACTAGCAAAAAGCCGACAATCAGTACGTTCGCAATTAGGAGCGGGTTCAGGAAGGAATACTTGAACTTCTTGCTGATGGCGACGCCGATTTCAAAGGCGACGAGTGTGAGCAGAATTCCAAACAGGGGAGAGTTGATGATGGCGTTCATTTTTCGCCCCCGTCTGTTTCGTTATGGACTGCTCGTTTGGCAAGGCGCTCTGCACGCAAGGCGAGATTTTCGCGGTATTCTTGCTTACGGATAAAAAGCTGCGTGACCCGGCCGCCAGCTGCAATGGTCACGAGCGTGAAGGCGATGCAGAGAAACAGCAGGAGCGGCCACTTGGAAAGGACATCGTCGCCGACGGCCATGATGGCGATGCTTGGCGGCAAGAAGAAGAGTGCCAGGTGGTTCAGGAAAAAGCTCGAGACGCCCGAGATTTGCTCTGGCTTGATGACTTTTGTACAAAGTAAAATGAGCAACAGGACCATGCCGATAATGTTCCCCGGCAGGGGCACGCCCACGATGCGGTGGAGGAACTCCCCGGCGACGCAGATGGCGAAAATGACGGCAAGTTGGAGCGGGATTCTCATAGCGGGCGTAAATTTAGAAAAGTAAATTCTATATTTCGTAACATGAAAGTCGTATTTATGGGAACGCCGGAATTTGCGGCCTGTTTTTTGAAGCATCTCAAGGAATCTGATTTTGTGGACGTGGTGGCGGTTGTCACGCAGCCTGACCGCCCGGCAGGGCGCGGGCGTGTGCTTACGCCCCCGCCAGTCAAGCAACTGGCGCTCGAATACGGGCTCCCCGTGCTGCAGCCGACCGACCTGAAGTCGCCCGAATTCGAGAGCGCCCTGCGCGCCTTCGATGCAGACCTTTTCGTGGTTGTGGCCTACTCGATTTTGCCGAAGAACATTCTCGGTGTCGCGAAGTTCGGTGCCGTGAACGTTCACGGAAGCCTGCTTCCGAAGTACCGCGGTGCCGCCCCGGTGCAGCGCGCGATTGCCGATGGCCTCCCCGAAACGGGCGTCACGGTTTTCCGCCTGGACGAGAAGATGGACCACGGCCCGATTCTTGCCCAGCGCACGGTGGCGATTGACCATCAAGATACGACGGCCTCGCTTTTGGAAAAAATGGTCGCTCCCGGTTGCGACGCGCTGGACGATGCGATTCACCAGCTCATGGAAGGCCGCGAGAAGGACTTGACGCAAGATCATGCACAGGCAAGCGGTGCACCGAAGCTCAAAAAGGAAGAAGGCCTGATTGACTTCGACTTGCCCGCAAAGGTAATTCACGACAGGATTCGCGCGTTCAACCCGTGGCCCGGCGGTTACGGAAAGCTGGGCGGCCGCATGGTTTATCTGCGCAAGACGGATACTCCGGAGGCGGGCCCGAAGCTTGCCCCAGGTGCGGTAGAATTCAAGGACAACCGTTTTTACGTGGGGACGGGCGAGGGCGTGCTTGAAGTGATTGAAATTCAGGCCGAAGGCAAGAAGACGATGCCTGTGGCCGACTTTATGCGCGGAATCCAGAAGCGCGAAGGACTTTGTTTTTGCTAGACGAATCGCTGAAAGAGAGAATGGATGCGTTCCGCGTTCTTGTGCTCTGGCAGAAGGACGGAAGCTTTATCAAGGAAAGCGGACTTTTTCCATTCGCGATGGAACTTGCCCTAGGCGTGTGCCGCAGGCACCTGTACCTGCAATTCTTCGTGAAGTCGCTCGTGAAGAAAATGCCTTCGCTCGAAGTCTGCACGGTACTGGAACTGGGACTTTTCCAGATGTTCTTTACCGAAGTGCCGGACCACGCCGCCGTTTCGACGAGCGTGGAACTTGCGAAGGCGGCGAACCTTCAAGAAGGTTCCGCGCGGCTGGTGAATGCCGTGCTGCATGCCGCGCGCAGGTCCGGCCTGCCGCAGCTCCCTCCGCAGCGGGTGCGCCGGGTCTCCATCGAAAATTCGGTGCCCGAATGGCTGGTTCGCCGCTGGTTCGATGTCTACGGCGCTGACCGTGCCGAATCGCTTGCGAAGGCGACGCTTGAACGCCCCGTGGAATGGATCCGCGTGAACCTGCAGAAAGCATCTGCCCCCGTCGTTTCGCAGAAGCTCGGGCTCACGGGTGCCTCGATTCTCTACGACCGCTACATTCAGGTTCCCGATGATGCGAAACTCAAGCCGATTCTCGAATCGGAATCTTTCACGAATGGCGAGTTCAGCCTGCAAAACCCTGCCGCCTACGAGGTCGTGAAGCTTCTGGACCTGAAGCCTGGCCTTAAGGTGTGGGATGCCTGTGCTGCTCCCGGCGGTAAGGCGGCGCTCATGGCGGAGATGGATTCTTCGCTCCAAATTTTGGCGAGTGACGTTTCCGAAACCCGCGTGCTCAAGATGCATGACGTGGTGGATCGCTTGGGGTTAACGAACGTGCGCGTTGAATGCCGCGATGCGCTGGGGGGCGTTGCGGGTTCTCCCGCTAGAAGGGGTAGCGAGCAACGGAATCGTGCGAGCGAGGGGGAGACTTCCCCCTTCGACAGGATTTTGCTCGATGTGCCGTGCAGCAACATGGGTGTTATGGCACGCAGGCCCGAATCGAAGTACCGCATGACGCAAGATTCCGTGAAGGAACTAGCCGAACTGCAGTACAGCATATTGGAATCGGCGTCGGCAAGCCTTGCGGAAGGAGGCGTTCTCGTGTATGCCACATGCAGCCCCGATCCCGAAGAAACGACCAAGGTGGTCATGCGATTCTTGAAGGCGCATCCGGAATTTGAAAAGGCGGGTGAAGCCGTTTACCCAGCAAATGTGGATTCCCGTTTTGACAGTTTCTTTGCCCAAGCTCTGCGGAAAAAGTAGGACATGAGATGAACAAATTATTTTTCATAATCTTGGGATTCCTTGTTGCAATATCGCTCGCTCAGGCTGATTCCACCAAGGTCGAGGACTGGGCGTTTTCGCATGCTGCCGTTTCGATTGAAGGTGGCGAAGTCTACCCGTTCGGTGACCTGATCGATGCTGTCTACAATACCTATTATGGCGGTTTTGGTTTTCGATATTCCTATTGGGAAAATGTCGATGGCGTGGTGATGTTCCATTACTCCTACTTTGAGCCGCGTCCCAAGGAAGTGGTTTACGACGGTGTTCACCAGTTCATGGGCAAGGTCGGTCTGGATTGGCGATTCAAGGTGATTGAACCGGTCGTTCTCGGTGGCGGTTTTGCCTGCAACTGGACCCGCGCCGATTACGAAGAAAAGGAAAAGCCCGGTTTCAATGAGCCTGGGGGAACCCTGACCGACAACGAGACCGAATTCGGCTGGTACGCGCGCCTGAGGGTCGATTTTATAAAGCTTGAAAAGTATCGCGTCGGCCTGAATGTCATGTGGGAAGAAATCTGGACCCTGCCAAAACGCTCCGATATGCTGTACGCGGGCTTCTATATCGAAAGGAGTCTGTGGTGATGAAGATGCGTTCCTTGTTGTGGCTTGTGTTGGGAGCCGTGGCGATGTCCTTTGCCCAGGTCCCTGCCGAAATGGAAGGGATGGAATACGAAACCCGCGCCGATGGCACTTTCTTGATTGGCGGACCGACATTTGTGTTTGACCGCGTTCTGGGTGCGGGTGGGTTACATTCCGAGAGCGAGTTGTGGACTCCTGCGAAGTTGCGCGACCGCCTTCTGTTTAACCGCTGGTCGGGAGTTCCTTCGTGGACGCCCTTCGAGCCGTCGGTCTGGATGAAGACGGGCAATGAACTCGGCGACCTGATTTACCAGGACTTTATCACGCCGGAAAATAGACCTTCCAACAGGACTCCCGTTTTAGAAGCGGGATTCCGCACGCCGAGCTTCAAGGGCTTCTGGGCGACGGCGCGGATGTTCCAGGATGACCATTTCTGCAGCGGTGCCTACGGGATTCGTTCCAAGATGGTCGATGACGAATTTTCACACTTCGGCGCGAACTGGCCCTTCTTCAGTTCGGCTTATGGTGGCCTTGGCTATACGAATTCTCTTGTCAACGCATCTGTCCTAGTGGGTGATGAATACATCTGGTTCTATACGGAAACATCTCGCTGGATTCCGGCGCATTACAAACCGCGCGTAGAGGCTCGAACCGACATTGGCAACTTGTCTGTAACGGTGGCGTACGAAGATGTCGAATATCAGAACCGTCTTCAGAACGAGACGGGTGCCCGCAAGGAGGTGAACGGCTCGGTCTACTACAAGTGCGGCAAGTCGTGCAGGCAAGGAATCTTCCAGGTGGCGGCCGGTATGGCGTTCCGTGCGGTCGACGATTCGGGTTATGTGTATACGGAACTGGAAGAAGATCGTGTGGCGTGGCCGTTCATGGAACTGCGCGTGCAGCCACATCGCCGCCTGACCGCCGATGTGACTTTTGGAATCAACGAACGGGACTGGCTCGTGCAGGATAGCGTCGAGTACCATGTACCCGCTCCCAAGGACATGGGTGTGACGGTGGGTGTCAAGAATATCTCCGGTTCGCGCCTGAACCCGCTCGCGGATTCGTATGAAATCGTCGGTACTCGCATGGTGGATTTGACTGCCGACGGCCAGATGAATCTAATCCAGAGCTATGTCGCATTTGAAGATACCTTGGGACGTTTTGCGCTGGGCGGCCGCGGAAGTTTCTGGGCAGAACACGGTGCCGAGACTTTTGACGTCGAAGAGTATGAGGTCGACAAGGAATTCGGGCTGAAGACCCGCTATGGCAATGTGGACCGCATCGACGAATGGATCAAGGGCGTGACCGGTGAATTCTGGCTCCATGCCTGGTACCACGAAATGTTCCACTTTACGGCGATGGCCGGTTTTGAACATATCGAAGGCAACGTAGACAATGCCGAGGTCACTCCGGCGGAGTTCTACACGGGCTTTACGGGGGACTGGCTCTTGAACAGGACTTTCAAGGTGTCACATTCGCTGCGCTACCGTAGCGACGCGAAGTGGAACCTGCGTTCTACAAATCCGCTGGTGGTCAAGGGCGACTGGGTTTGGGACGCGTCGTTCTCGCAGATGTTCCCCAAGTATGGAATCACCTTGACGGGGACGCTCATGCATGTGCTTGCCGACGAAGTGGAGGAAACGGTGAACGGCGGCATTGACCGTCTGCGTTTCATCTGTACGGCGAAGAAAACCTTCTAGGGCTTTAGAAGGGCGAGCGCCTTCAAGCAGAAGCTGTTCGCGAAAAATTCTGTGGCATCGCTACGTTCAATCCACTGGATTTCATGCGCCGTTTTTGCAAGTTTGTTGCGAACGGGAGCCTTGCTGCTGAGTTTAATATGCAAAACGTCGCATTCGATTTTATGTATGGTGATGTTGTGCTTGAAAATGCCGATGTTTTCGACTACTGCAACATGGTCTGTGTTGATGTAGCTCTCGGCTTGCGCAGGTAGGCCCGCAGTTGCGCTTCGCGGCGATTCGAAATGCGGCAACGTGAACTGGTTCTTGAAAAATTTTTGTCCGCCGTGAATCGCCAGGATCTTGTGGTCGCTGCTTTCGATGATGAGAACTGTTCCGTGCCAATCTTTTTGAATATGTTTTTTGCTGGGCGGAAATTCGGCGGTACGGTTTTCGAGATGCGCTCGGCAGGTGTCCCGTAGAGGGCAGCTTGTGCATTCCGGATTTTTCACCTTGCAAACGGTGCGGCCAAGTTCCATCAAGGCTTCGTTGTGCATGTAGGCCTTGGGGGAGTCGGCGACTTCACGTGCGTAATCCCAGTAGGTATCTGCGGCTTCTTTAGAATCGACGGGAAGAATGCCTATGGCGTAGAGTCGCGAAAAAATGCGTACCAGGTTGCCGTCGAGAATCGCTTCTTGCTGGTGGAAGGCGAGGCTTAAAATCGCCCCTGCCGTGTATGCCCCGATTCCAGGCAACGCCTCGAGTTCTTTGCGGGCCTGCGGAAATTTCTGTGTGGCGCCTTCGGCGACAATCTTCGCCGTCTTTAGGATGTTTCTTGCGCGGCTGTAATAGCCTAAACCTTGCCAGTATTTAAAGACTTCTTCTTCTGTGGTGGCGGCGAGTGTCTCTATGTCGGGAAAACGCTTCATCCAGCGTGTAAAGTAGTCGCGGACGGTAGACACCTGCGTCTGCTGCAGCATGGTCTCGCTAATCCACACCGCATACGGATCGCGGGGGGCGTCTAAATCGCTCAAGCGCCACGGTAACTCAGCCGCATTCTTCCGAAACCAATTGCGGAGCTTTTTACAGTCCATACGCTTCGCGCTTCAGTTTCCTGAAGTATTCGAATTGTGCCTTGGTGGAAGATTCCATGGTGTATTTGAGGCTGCGTTCGTGGGCCGTCTCGCGCATCTTGGCGTAGGCTTCGGGCTGCTCCAGGTAGAGTTTGCGGGCATCTTCCAAGGCGTTTAGCCAGGCGTCTTCGTCAATCGGCAAAATGCGTCCGGCCGCTTCGTCCATCACGATGTCGTGCGGTCCGCCGTAGTCGCTCACGATTGCGGGCGTGCCTGTAGACATGGCTTCGACGACTACGTTTCCGAATGTGTCGGTAACGCTCGGGAACAAGAAGAAGTCGGAATCGGCGTAAAGGCTTGCGAGTGTTTCTCCGCCTTGTTCGCCTGCAAAGTGCACGCTGTTGTCGCCTTCAAAGAATTTCTTGATTTCTTCAAGGTACCAGCCGTAGCCTACGTACATGAGTTCTACGTCACCGTGCTTGGCAGAGAATTTTTTCCAGACTCCGTTCAAGAATTCCAGATTCTTTTCTTTAGAAATGCGCCCGATAAACGAGAATCGCACTTTGCGGTTTTCGCTCTGGACGGTTTCGGTTGCGCCGTTGTACTTTTCCCAGACGCCCTTGCCGCGCAATTCCGGCGAAAATTTCTCCAAGGGGAGCCCGCGCGGGAGTATCTGCACCTTGTTTTCGGGCACCTTCAACTGCGACGTGAGAATGTCGGCGTAGTCCTTGCACGGGCTTATCACGGGCTTCGTCATGCCGTAGAAAATCTTCATGAGCCAAAGCACGAAGTGGAACATCCATTTGGCTTTCACGAGCGTGCGGGTGTAAGTCGGAACGTCGGTGCGGTAATGGCTGAAGACCTTGATGCCTGCAACCTTTGCGCAAAAGCAGACGAGCCAGGCTCCCGGACTCGGCGTTTCAAATTCAATCAAGTCGATGGGGTAGCGCTTGAGCAGGCGAAGTACCGGTCCCACGCGCGGAATGGCCAGTTCGCTGTTCGCATACCCGAGCTGCTCCATGCTGAATAGGCGCGGGAGTAAAATACAGTAGCCGTTTTCGACGACACCGCAGGGGCGCGTGTTGAAAGCGTTCCCGGCGAGGAACGCGTGCATGCCGTGGGCGCGCATGTAGGGAATCACGTTTCTTAAGTTGTTTGCAATTCCGTTTGTCTCGTCCAGGTTGTCCGAATAGAAAAGGATGCGTACATCGTCGGCGGGGTGCTGCTTGCGTTCCTTTTTCAGGTAAGAGCGGAGCTTTAAGAGCTTGGGGATGTTTAGAATGAGTGAGCCGAAAACGATGGGCGGAATCATGCCCGTGCGCAGGTTTCCGGGGGGCTGGTGCTTGAAACCGAACATCTTCTTGAAGGTGCTCGTAACGGTGCGTCCAAAGATTGCCGGACGCGTATCTAAAACGTCGGTGGCCTTAAGCTTTGTTGAATTTGACGCAGTCGGCATATTTCACTCCTTTGCCACCGAACAGGTCCAAGGCCGATCCGATGGTGAGATCAATCGTTCCGTTAGAAATTTGTTTGCAGTGCTTTAAGTCTTCAAGCGACTTGGCGCCGCCGGCGTAGGTGCAAGGAATGGGACTGTGCTCGGCGAGGAACATAATCAGTTCGTCGTCCATGCCCTGCTGCTTTCCTTCGACATCGGCGGCGTGAATCAGGAATTCATCGCAGTAGCGCGAAAGGTCTTCGAGCGTTTCCTTGTTGACTTCGATGTCAATTAAAGTTTGCCAGCGATTAATCGCAATTTTCCAGCGGGGGGCTTCTTCGGGGGCGCTTACGCGCTTGCAGCTCAAATCAAGAACCAGGTGTTCCTTGCCGACCGTTTTAGAGAGCAATTCCAAACGTTCGCGGTCCAACTTGCCTTCGGGGAAAATCCAGCTCGTTACGATTACATGAGATGCGCCTGCATCCAGATATTCCTTTGCATTCTCGGCGGTAATGCCGCCGCCGACTTGCAGTCCGCCGGGGTAGGCGGCGAGTGCGGCTTTGGCGGCTTCGGTATTGCCCTTGCCGAGCATAATCACATGGCCGCCCGTAATGCCGTCTTTCTTATAGAGTTCTGCGAACCAGGCGGGGGAGCGGTCCGTTTCAAAATTCGTCTTGAGACCCGTGCCGCTGTCGTTGAGCGAGCTGCCTACAATCTGTTTTACACGTCCGTCGTGCAGGTCAATGCATGGGCGAAACTTAGTCATTAGTCTTTAACTCCGGTAATGCACCAGTCAATCTTTTTCCCGTGGCTTCCGTCGCTTCTACCCCTGTAGAATAGAACTTCGCCGCCGGCTGCAATCTTGAACGCTTTCTTGGCGATCCATCCGTCTACTTTGTCCAAAAGGCTTGCCTTCTGGAGCGTCTTGGCGACGTTGAACTTGAGTGCTGGAACGATTGCATCTTGCCATTCGAAGGTCAAGTCGCTCTTGGCGAATTTCTTGCCGTTGTAATTGTCGCTGCCTTCCTTGATTGCTTTGGGGCTTGCGACCTTGATTCCGGATTCGTCTTTGTAGAGTGCGTATCCGAAGGGCTCGCCATTTTCGGTGAGCGAAACGCGTCCGGCAAATAGCGGGGAGCGTGCGCTTGTGCTAAAGTTGATGGAGCGTACGGCCATGTCGGTCGCCTGCACGGTTTGCCAGGTCTGATCCATATAGGCATATCCCTTCACGGCAATGGTGTCTTCATTGTAGGCGATTTTGCCCACTACGCGGCCGTAAGGAATGTGCACGTACTGCCCGAAACTTTCCTTGCCGATTTTCCAAACGCCGTTGCCGGGAACTTTCCCGACTTCGGCCGATTCGAAGGTCACGTCGAGCAGGAATTTGCCGCCCTTGTCGGCGGTAAAGTATACACGATGATCTTTGCCCGGCTTGTGCTCCATCTTGTATTCGCCCTTGATGTCGATCGTCGCAGACGCCTTGTCTGCCTTAAGGCGTTCGGGGGGATACTGGCGGCCCACGGTGTAGGTCTTGCTCTTGAAGTTCCAGAAGCTCATGTCGCAGGCGACCTTCTTGCCCGAGGCCGGGATGTAGAGCGTGGAGTAGTTGATGAAGGCTCGGGTGCCGTTGTCGAATACGAACTGATAGCTCCAAGTCTCGTTGAATTCTTTTGCGTTGTTCTGGTGCGGCATGAAGTCGTCGACCGACACGCTGCGAGCAGAACCCTGCGGCGCCACGACATCGCCCGCAACAGCAAACGATGCGCCGAATAAAAACGCAAAAATCCAAACGAGAGCTGTTAAGTTTTTTTTCTTCATTCGCTGCATTAAATCACCTCCAACTTCCTACTGTCTACTTCCTACAATCTCAAATCCTGCCCCATACCAAGCTTGAGTTCGGTGCGGCGACGGAGCACCATCTCGTTGAACAGGTCCGTGAGGCAGTCGTCGATGCCTATCATCGGCTTCCAGCCCAGGTTCATCGCCTTGGAGGGGTCGCCGAGCAAAAGCGGAATGTCATTGCTGCGTTCATAGCCGGGGTCGAAGCGGAAGTCGACGCTCACGCCGGCAATGTCGACGAGCATTTCGGTGAGTTCGCGGAATGTGTAGGACTTTCCGCAGCAGAGGTTGTAGACTTCGCCCGGTTCCGACTGGTTCAACAGCTGAATCATGCCACGGGCCACGTCGCGAACGTCGATCACGTCGCGGCTGATGTCTAAGCTTCCGGAATAGATGGCAGGCTCTGCTCCGTAATACTTGATTTTTACCAGCTGGTAGGTGATGGAGGGAATTACAAATCGGCGGCTATGGTGTGGCCCCGTAAAGTGGAATGGTCGCACAAAAACGACATGGAGACCGTAGGCGTTTTTGAACTGGTTGCCCAAAAGTTCCATACAGGCTTTCGATGTCGCGTAGGGGGTGAGCGGATTGGGGTTGTCCGTTTCCTTGTGCAGGTAGGTCAGCTGGTGTTCCATTCGTCCGTATATTTCGCTGGAACTTAAGAGCATAATCTTTGCCTTGGGGCAATTTTGCCGAACCGCTTCGAGCAGGTTCTGCGTGCCGAGCAGGTTGATGGTCAAAGTTTCGTAGGGTTTCTTGTAGCTGAGTCCCACCGAAGACTGGCTGGCCAGATGGTAGATGTGGGTCGGCTGCACGTACTGGATCATGTCCAGCACGTCCTTGTTGTTCAGCAGGTCGCCGTTCAGGTACTGGACTCCGTCCACCTTTTGCCAAGGCTGCGGCTGCTCGTCGCTAAAGCTGAACAGTTCATGGGTTGTTCCTACAAGGCTCGACAAAATGTGGTAGCCCAGTCCTCCAGTTCCACCCGTTACAAGAATACTCATTACATCACTCCTTTATGCTTCCTGCTATCTGATAGCATCCCAAGATTTGTCTACAATGGCTTTGTCTATGTTTACGACTTTTTCGACAGCACCGATCTTTGTCGGCAAGATGTACACGCGCGTTCCCTTTTCGGCCTTCTTGTCGACAGCCATGGCATTCCATGCTCCTTCCACGTCGATGTTGTAAGTCTTCGGGAATCCGAGGTCGTCCAGGAGCTTGTTCTGGCGAGCTTCCTCTTCGGCGGAAATCTTGTTCAAGAGAACTGCCGCGCGGGCGGCCACGCGCATGCCAAGCGAGACGGCGATTCCGTGCGTGAACATGTCGTAGTGCGTCAGCTTTTCGATGGCGTGCCCGAAGGTGTGCCCGTAATTCAAGATGGCGCGAAGCCCCGCTTCCTTTTCGTCGATGCCGACGACTTCCGCCTTGATGGCGCAGCTGCGGTAAATCAGATGCTTGAGCACATCCAGGTCGTGCGCCTTGATCTTTTCGACGTTCTCTTCCATATAGCGGAAGAATTCCTCGTCATAGATCACGCCGTACTTCACAATTTCGGCGAGGCCTGCCAGGTATTCCGTTTCAGGGAGCGTTTCAAGCACGGCCATGTCGCAGACGACGGCGCGCGGCTGGTAGAACGCCCCGATCATGTTCTTGCCTTCGGGGTGGTTCACGGCTACCTTTCCGCCTACGGAGCTGTCAACCATGCTAAGGAGCGTTGTCGGGAACTGGATGAACGGAATGCCACGCTGGTAGGTGGCTGCCCCGAAGCCAGCCATGTCACCGACGACTCCGCCGCTGAACTGCAACAGGCAGCTCTTGCGGGTGTAGCCGCGGTGGAGCATAAAACTGAACAGCTGGTTCAGGTTGTGAAGAGTCTTGTTCTTTTCGCCGGCCTGGAACTTGAACACGGGGCAGCGGCCGGCTTGGCCTTTCAGCTCGTTCAACATCTTGCTCTGAACCTTCGCAATGTTCGTGTCGGTGCAGACCAAAAATTCGTGGCTCGGCGCAAGCTTCAGGCATTCTAGCAGCACGCCCGCTTCGGGAATGATGTTCTTGCCAATGAAGATGGGGTAGCGTCCGCCGCTGCTCGGGCAAACGTCCAGGGCGTGGCTATTCCAGAAATTCAAAATGTAAAGGATGCGTTCGATGACATGGTCTTCGGTGAACTCGTCGGAACTTTCTACGCTGAAGTCGGCGTGGGCATAATTCTTTTCGCGTTCCTTGAGCATCACCTTGATTTTTTCAAGGCGCTCTTCGTCGCTAAGGTTTGCAAGCAGCGGACGCGTGTTCTTGCGACCGATGCGTTCCGAGAGCACTTCGGGCTTTGCCCACAGGCGGATGATGATTCCGTTCTCGCGGATGACCTTCAGGTTCTCGGCTTGCGTGAGTGCGCCACCGCCCAACGAAATGATGTGCGGCGTTTCGTTCCTTGCATATTCGGCGACGACTTCGCGTTCCATTTCGCGGAACTTGGCTTCGCCGTCCTGTTCAAAAATTTCGCTGATGGTCTTGCCTGCGCGTTCGACGATGACGGCGTCGGTATCCACGTAGGGGCGGTTCAGCCGTTCTGCCAGGGCGCGTCCGGTGCGGGATTTTCCGCTTGCCATGAATCCGGTAAAAAAGATGTGCTTGTTCATATTAGCCCTGCATTCCTTTGCGCATAATCTGTGCGAGTTCGTCGTTCGTCTTGTTTTTCGTTTCTTCGGGGAACCACTTTCTGAAGCTTTCGATGCCCTGGTGCACCAGCATGCCTTCACCATTCACGGTCTTGCAGCCTTTGGCCTGCGCCATCTGTAAAAGCTTTGTCTTTGGCGGGGTGTACACGATGTCGCAGACCGCCTGGCCTTCAACAATCGCTTCGTCGGGTAACGGCGACTGGTCGTCGTTTGGGCTCATGCCCACCGAAGTCGCGTTCAGAACAACTTCGATGTCCTTTGAAATCGCCGTGAATTCGTCGAAGGTGGCAACCTTTACCTGAGGTGCCTTGCCTGCAAAAGCCTTGTTGAGCCCGTCGGCGAGGACTTGCCCTTTTTCGCGGGTGCGGCATACGATGGTGAGCTTGCAGAGCTTTTCGACGAGCGTGTAGGCGATCGCCTTGGCTGCTCCTCCGTTGCCGAGGAGCGCGACGGATTTTTTACTGACGTCGACGCCGTGTTCTTCCAGGTTGTGGATACAGCCGTAGGGGTCTGTGGTGGTGCCGCAAAGGGTGCCGCCTACGATGCCGTCTTTCCAGTAGAGCGTGTTCACGCTGCCGGTAAATTTCGAAATGTCCGAAAGTTCGTCGATAAGTCGTGCAGAACCGTCTGTCTCGAAAAATTCGGTCTTGTAGGGGATGGTTACATTTGCCCCGCGGAACTTCAACGCCTTGAATCCTTCGACAGCCTTGGCGAAGTTCTCGGGTTCCGGAGCGTAGGGTAGATATGCCGCATTGATGCCCAGCGCATCAAAAAGCGCATTGTGCATCAGGGGCGACTTGCTGTGTCCAACAGGATGACCGAAGATGCAAAGCGTCTCCGTCTTTCCGTTCAATTTTAACTGGCTCAAAAAAACCTCTTCTCTTACATTATAAAGATATAAAAATACACGAAAATGAAAAATGGATAATTGAAAAACATCCGACAGCAGTGTGTATGGCTTTCTTTCCATTGCGAGGTCTGGAATCTGTACGACTTTTTTACTAAATTTGGCGCCTATGAATCCGAATGGCGCCATTATTGTTCAGAGTAATATGGAAATCATGGTGGAGGTCGACGCCCCCACCTACGAAGCTGCCCGCGACGCAATCGCTCCCTTTACCGAGCTGGTCAAGAGCCCCGAGCACCTGCACACCTACAAGATATCGCACCTGAGCCTCTGGAATGCTGCTTCCACTGGGCTACGCGCCAAGGAAGTCATCGAGCGTCTCGAGAGCCAGAGCCGCTTTCCCATCCCGGATACTGTAATTACCGAAATTGAAGACTACATGGCCCGCTACGGCATGCTCCGCCTCAAGAAGGATGGAGACCGCTTGATAGTCGAATCTGACGACCCGTACATGTTCGCCGAAATCTGCAGGCTCAAGGAAGTCGAACCGTTCGTACAGAACTTCATCGACGACCTGCATGCCGAGGTGGATCCGGAACGCCGCGGCCACCTGAAGATGGCACTCACCAATGCTGGGTTCCCGGTCGAAGACCTGGCGGGCTACACCATCGGTGACCCCCTGCCCATCCACCTGCGCGAGACGACGCTCTCGGGCAAGAAGTTCGAACTCCGCGATTATCAGAAAGAAGCCGCCCAGGTGTTCTACGCGAGCGGTTCCGAGAAGGGCGGTTCGGGCGTGATCGTGCTGCCTTGCGGTTCGGGTAAGACGGTGATCGGACTTGCCACGATGGCTTTGGTACAAACTAAGACTTTGATTTTGACGCCGAACATTTCGGCTTCCCGACAGTGGATTCGTGAAATCTGCGACAAGACGGACTTGACGATTGACCAGGTGAAGGAATACTCCGGCGAAGTCAAGGAAATTGGCCCCGTGACAGTGGCGACATATCAGATTTTGACGCAGCGCAAGCGCGCGAAGAAAGCTGAAAACGAAAAGCCCGAGACCGAACTCGATGACTTTACAGAGGAAGAAGTCAAAAAGGAACTGGCGAATTTCCCACTGTTCAGCGAGCAGAAGTGGGGGCTTATGATTTACGACGAAGTCCATTTGCTGCCCGCTCCGGTGTTCCGCCTGAGTACCGAGATGCAGGCGACTCGCCGCCTGGGCCTTACCGCCACGCTTGTCCGTGAAGACCATAAGGAAACGGAAGTCTTCAGTTTGATTGGCCCGAAAAAGTACGACATCCCGTGGCGTATTCTGGAGGCGCAGGGCTGGATCGCAACCGCCGACTGTAATGAAATTCGCATTCCGATGGAAGCGGAACTCAAGATGAAGTATGCGCTTGCCCCGGTGCGCGAAAAGATTACGCTTGCATCTACGAACCCCGAGAAAACCGACGTCGTGGAGCGCCTGCTCAAGTATTTTGACAAGCCGGACGACCGCGTGCTCATTATCGGCCAGTACATCGACCAGCTCGAAGCTCTATCGAAGGACCTGCAGATTCCGCTGATTACAGGCAAGACGCCCAACAAGGACCGCGAAAAGCTTTACGCCGCCTTCCGCAGCGGCGATCTCAAGAACCTGATGGTTTCCAAGGTGGGTAACTTCGCTATCGACTTGCCGGACGCCAATGTGCTCATCCAGATTTCGGGCACCTTCGGTAGCCGTCAGGAAGAAGCCCAGCGACTTGGCCGCGTGCTCAGGCCCAAGAGCGACGGCGGTGCGGCCCACTTCTACAGCATTGTCACGCAGGATTCCAAGGAACAGGAATTCGCGATGAACCGTCAGCTGTTCCTCACCGAACAGGGATACGCCTACAAGATCATTAAAAGAGGAGATTGGGACATTCTCGCTCGAACTCCAGAGGAATTAGCTGCTAGAAAATAAATGAAAAAAATCCCACTCAACGAGCGGGATTTTTCATATCTAGTATAAAAGTAATTCCGCATTATTATAATTTTAGTTACCTTTGTGAAAGTAACTAACCTGTGGGGAATTGTAAAATGAAAAGTCTATCTATTCGTGGCTTTGCTGCAGTGAGTCTTGTAGCAACGTCTATGTTTTTTGGATGCTCTGACGATTCTTCTCCTGTTGTGACGGATGATGAGACTGGTGCCTTGTCGTCTTCGGATGATTCTGTGGTTGAATCTAGCAGTTCTTCTAAGAAAGTTTCAAGCAGTTCTGCTGAGGAAAAGTCGTCTAGTTCTTCGAAGAAAACGAAAAAATCGTCTAGTAGCACAGTAGAGGATGATGAAACAGAATCTAGTAGTTCTCTTGAAAAATCCAGTAGCAGTGAATTGGTAATTGTTGTTCCTGATCAGAGCGGCTTTACTATCACGGCCTCGGAGCTTGACTCTAGAGTGGCTGGCGATGAAGTTCGCTTCAAGGGAAAATTCATGTTGAATCTTCTCGGCGATTCTACCGTCGTGGATTCTTCCCTCAATATCTATTTCACCAGTATTAGCTATATGGTTGGTGTGGGCACTGACATCAACAGCATGGCTAGAGCTAATGTGAATGTCAACTCTAACATCGTCATTTTACCAACTCAGAATACCATCGATCTGAACGCCATGAGTTCCGCTCACGTGTCCATTGACCTGCTGGATCCGGGCTTCACGGAATGCGGCATGTACAGCCTTATTGTTACCGTGACGGCTACCAATGGCAAAAAAGATATCATGAGAACTGAAATCATATCGTTCGAACGCGATTCGAGCGAATATTGCAGTGATGGGCATTCCTCTTCTTCCGTCGCTCAGACTACAGAAATTCCGATGGTATCTTGCCAGGTTGAACTTTCCACGAACGTGAATCCGGGGGTTGACCTAGCTTACTGCGTCGCAGTGCCTGTCGCAGGTGCTGCAACGGCAGACATAATCTTCGAAAAGGCTGGTGATGTGACGAATCCGGAACTTTCTGCAAAAAGTGGCTCGGGTCTTCTGTTTTCCCCAATTACCAATGGAGACCTTCCGCCGTACACCGACGATTACGAAGTGGATATCTGGCCGGAAGACATGAATGCGGATCGTTCTCCGGCAACGGCATACGTGAGCGACTTCAAGTTCAAGACTATTGATGCCGAACGACTGACGAACATGATTCAGAACTTCAACCAAATTTACGTCGCCAAGGCCCCAACCTACAATGCTGATACTGGTGAAGGCTTCTACGCCTTCGCAATTACCGATGCAACCGAAGGTAACCGTGGCGATTACACCTTTATGGTCAAGATATACAAAGTACCCTAAAAATCAAAAAATCCCGCTCAATGAGCGGGATTTTTTTCGAGCCACCCAGCAGATTTGAACTGCCGACCTGCTGATTACGAATCAGCTGCTCTACCAGCTGAGCTAGAGTGGCATGGTAGGCGCAAAATTAGCAAAAGGGCCCTGTTTTGTCAAGGTCTGCTGACAACACAATAAATTTTTTCTAAGATTGTGTCACAAAATTTAACATGGACCAAAAATATGGCTAACGAATCGAATACCAATAATTCTGAAATTAAGGAATTTTTTGTTGCACACGGCTCCAAGGTTGTTGCTGCTCTCGTGGTGGTGATGGTGATTGTGGTGGGTGTGGTGCAGTATCTCGACTACCGCAAGGCGTCTGCTGCTGAACAGGCCGAACTCCTCGGACCGGGCATGACTTACCTTTATGCCGACCAGAAGGATTCTGCCCTGGTGGAATTCGAATCCAAGATTAATTCCGGCAAGCTCGAAGGCGTGGCTCTTGCCAAGGCCGCCCTCTATGTGGGCAACATCAAGTACCAGTCCGGCGATTTTGACGGTGCAGCCGTGTTCTTCCAGAAGAGTCTCGACAACGCCGAATCCGTGGCTCTGGTCCGTTCGGCCGCCATGCACGGTCTCGCCTCTGTGAAGATTGAAAAGGCGGACTATTCCGCTGCTGCCGGTCTCCTGGAAAAGTACATCTCTGAATTTGCAAGGCGCACGGGCGACAAGGAAGACCGCTACCAGAAAGACGAACCGGTGGACGAAGTCCCGATGGTGGCAGATGCCATGTGGAAGCTCACTCTCGTTTACGAACAGCTCGGTGCTGCCGACAAGGCGAAGAAGACTGCCGAACGCATCCTCGAAGTCTACGGCGATAACCAGGCCTACGCTGACAAGGCAAAGAAGTTCCTGAATATCTAATTGAAAGCCATTTTCCATGCGGCCAGGTATAGGCCGTAATAGAATAGAAGCCCGATTCCGTCGGCAGCTGCAAGCGGCGTTCCCCAGCGGAGCGCCTTTTTGCTTGGGATGAACCCGGTGAATAGACCCGCGACAAATCCGTAGGCGTGGCCGAGTATATCGGCGTTCTCGCCGAGTCCAAGGAACACGGCGAGCGAGGCCGCGCCGCAGAGAGGCGCAAACCTGCGAAGCAGACCGTGCGTTTCCTTAGGCATGAGCCTGAATTCGATTACCGAAAGGCAGCCGATGGCAGCGAATACAAACGACGAAAAACCGAGCGACCTAAAGTCGCTTTGCACTGTCAAGGAAACGCACAGGTTCGCGATTGCGGCCGCAATCGCGATGAACGGCGCAAGTCTTAGCAGGGGAATACGGAAGGTAATCATGTTCATCACGATATACCCGCACAACAGGTTCGATGCCAGGTGGCGCGTGTCGCCGTGCAGGGTTTGTGCCGTGAGTGCCCTGAACCATTCGCCCTTGAGCACTTTGCTTGCGTCCGAAATGCCTGCGGAATGTAGATTTACTTTGTCTGTAAAATCAATGAGCGTGAAAACGGTTGGGGCAAGCAGCACCCATAGCGGCTGTAGGCTAAAACTCAATGGAATCGGCGGATTCTCTTCTTTGGGTGGGTTTTCCTTGCGAAAGAGTGCAAGCTGAAGCCTTGCGCGGGCTTCGTGTTCAGGGAGAATGAAAATCTGGAAGGGGCCGTTTGTGTCGCGGAGCAGGCGGTGCGAAATCCCCTGCGAAAGTAGCACCAGGCTGTCGTCGCGGATCTGGCGGAAGGTCCCTTCGGAGACGCAGACCGTTTCGGGGTAGAGTTCTTCTTCGCGGGTCTCGCTGTCTGAGCCGTTTGCGGGCGCTTGCACTTGTTTAGGAGAAACGGCCTCATCGGTGGAGGTGTCGTCCGCAGCTTTGGGGGGAATCCGCATGTAGCGGGGTCGCAGGGGCGACATGAAGCGTGGCATGTGGTTCTCCTCATTTTTTTTCTACAAAATACAAAAAGGCGGTGTCGAAACGCCCGCTTGATGCCCCATAAGTCGTCTTTTTTCTTTGTAAAAAAAACTTTGACGAATTATGTTAAATTTTTGATGAATGTCGCATGAATTTATATGCGTTACGGTGGAATACCGTCTATGAATAAAAAAATTGTAAGGACTCTGCTCTTTTTTGTCAATGCTAGCCGTTCCTGTCTTGGCTGACGATGAAATCGCTCTAGCCCAGCCAGAAGCTCAATCTGAATCGGTGGCGCAGGAATCGGTTTCTGAACAAGCTTCGGTTGCACCGGAAGTTGCACCTGCCACTGCACCTGAAACCGTGGCGAAGCCTACTGAACCGGCATCTACCGAAGTGTCCATGTCGCAGTCCGCGTCGATCTTTGTGCAGGACCCGGCGATATTCCACCAGCGCCAGACCGAACTTGAAAAATTGAAGAAGTCGGTTGGCAGCAAGAACGAGGGCCTGGACTCCTTGCTTGCCGAAGCGAGCCACTTTGCTAAGATGAACGACCAGTGCGCAACGATTAGCATCAACGATGTGATGGGTGACGTGTGCTGGACCTTCTACCGCGTAGAGCTGCCTGCGTTCGCTACATGAGGGTTACCGGCGAGGTACGACTGGGCCACATGGAAACTGCCCGCGGTCTCGAAGACCGTAAGCTTCAGATTGATGCCTGTGTTGACGCCCTTTACGCTGCAGTATGAACCCAACCACCGCAAGCACGCCTTTGAAATTGCCCAGAAATAAGGTAGGCTTGGGTGAGATGGGCGACTTCTTTGTGGGGGCTGGCCTTGGCGATGGGCTCCAGCGAGTCGATATCGCTCCTGTAGGCCAGGCCGAAGTGGGTTACGATCGCTTTGGCGTCCGTGAAATAGCCAATCTACGAATTTCTATAAAGCCGCCGCCGAGGTCATTGCGAAATGGCCGGCGGCGGTTTCGCATTCGGCGCGCAGGTAGGCGAAGTCGTCGATGTGGACACTGATGTCGCTACTCATGGGGGCTGCCACGAGGCTTTCCATGCAGACGCTTTCTTCGGCGGCGAGCTTTCCGCTGCGGCTCCTGTGGCGACCATAAATGCGAATGTAGCGAAACGCTCCGCCAAAGTCTTCGGTGTTTCGCGCGTGGAACGTGACGACCTTGTCTCCGCGTTCCCACCAGAGGGCGGGACCGTCGGTGATGTAGCAGTTGTCGCCCGCGAATGCTTCGTTCAAGGCTTCTTGGGTGAGTGCGGATTCGCGTAGTCGCACCACGGTGCGGACCTTTCCGAAAACGTGGTCTCGGCTATGCCTCAGTGAAATGAGCGGAAGCCCGACAGATGTTGTGTCGTTTAAGTCGCCGTGGGCGTCGTTTCCGCCAATAGGCAGCAGGTAGTTGCCCTTGCCGAGCTCTTCGATCCACCACAGGCGTCCGAGCTTGAAACCCTCGTCGCGGATTCCATTCCAGAACTGGATGCCTCGAATCTTGTGTTCCGCATCTAGGTTCAGGTCCTTGTGGCTCCAGTAGCCGCGCCTAAAGATGAATTTCTCCAGGTAGCCCATGGGCTGCATCGGGTGCGCCGCAAAGCAATGCGCCGATGTCATCTGCAAGAGCTTCGGAATCTTAAGCGTCGGCTTGTTGTCGAGCCAGTTGCGTCCGCAGTCGCCGAGTCCAGGCAGGTAGCCGTCGGGACCGAGTGCCGTCATGTGGACATTTTCACCCTTGGAGTTGCCGGCAGAGACTTCTTCGCCGGCGATTAAAAGCGGAAGGCTTTCGTCGCCTTCTTTTCGCGCCTGATTCAGTTCGCGGATTTCTTCGCGCAGCATGTCGAAGCGGGTGAGTGGAGTGTCTGCTTCCTTGGTGTAGTCTTCGGTCAGGTAGGCAAAGTCGTAGGCGTGGTCAGTACAGCTCACGAAGTCGAGCCCGACGGCCTTGGCGGCCTGCTGCAAAACTGTCGGCGAGGCGCCGTGTTCGACATGGTCGGCGGAATAATGCGTGTGGCAGTGCATCTCGCCTGCGACAAATCCCGGTGCCTTTGGTGGCTCCTTGGCGAGAACTTGAATCTTGATGGGCTTTGACTTTAGACCATGGTAGTTCCAGCGGCTAAAAACCTTGGTGTCCCCAAAGGCGTTCTTCTCGCTGTCGATTCGCTGCGCGGTAATGTTGCAAAAAATCTCGTATTTGCCTGCGGGGAGTGCTCCCAGCTTCACAGGGAAAAAGCAGAACTGTTCCATGGCGCAAATCTGCAGGTCGAAGGTCTTTGTCGCATCAAGGGGGGCGTTGTCTAGGCCAGCGCCTTTTATCTGTACATCCAGCTTCTGGATTTGCGTCGGGAACCGGTGTGCATCGCGCACCACAATCCATAGCGTGGGCTCCACACCGGGGACAAACTGGAACGGGAAGTCCACTAGGATTTCCGGCCACGGCCTAAACAGGAGCGACCAGGGGAGCTTGAACTTGAAATGGGTCTCGGCGTAGTGAAGCCTTTCTCCGGGAATAAGACTCATTATTCCTCCGTGGCTTTGCCCGCCTCTTTCTTGTCGCCTGTTGCCGCAGCGGCACCTTCATTTGCGGCTGGAGTTGCTTCTGCTTCTTCTGCTGCCGGAACCGTATCCGTTTCGTTTGCTGCTGTTTCGGCTGCATTTTCAGTGGCTTCGCTTGGGCTCTCAGATGTACTGTCGCTTGTTTCGTCAGTTTCCGTAGCAGGATTTTCTTCAACTACGGTCTTGGTGGCCGTGGAGTCCTCAGTAGCCGCTCTCGGAACTAAATCAGATTCTGGGACATCGTCGTCATCGTCCTTGTCTTCGACGGGCTCCGGCTCGTTCCAGAGCCCAAAGCCCACGCGCACTTGCATCGTGAGTCCGCCGATATTCCAGCGGGCCTTCTTCTCGGGACCGTCGGGAACAATGTGGGCGTAGGTCCTGTTCGAACTCACCTTGATGCTGCTGAAACCGATGTCGCCGTAGATGTTGAAACTCCGCCAGCTGGCAATCAGGTAGCCAACACTTACACCGAAGCCTGCACCCCATGCGGGAATTTTTGCTTCGAGTCCACCCCAGGTCGTGTAGATTTCAGTTCCTGGCAATACCCAGTACCAGCGCACGGCGACGCTGAACAGGCTCTCTCCCGAAAGCGTCATCAGGTTTCTCGGAATGCCGAGTCTGTATTCTAGGAACAGGGGCATGCCCTGAATGGTGTAGCTGTAGTTGTGGGTGCGGTTCTTGCGGTCGGTGAGCACCACGGATTCGTTGTCATAGATGAACGAGATTCCCGCACTAATGAAGTTGTCCGGAAAAATCTGGTACTGGATTCCCGCCGAAATCGGAAAGCAGAAGTTCACCTTCTGAAAGTCCTGCTTTGCGACACTCAGCGATTCGCTTTCGGTCAGGGCGTCCTGCCTAAAGCTGTAGTAGAGCGTGTCGATGGCATTCTGGAAGTATTCGCGTTCGGGAAAGTCCAAGAAAGAAACTGCAGGCTGTAAAAAGATCGATAGCCTAGAACGGTCGCGGTTGGAAGTCTCTTCGGCGGCCATGGCAGATGCGGCAAAAATCACCACAAGGAGAATGTGCAAAAGAACTTTCACCTGTTTGCGACTTCCTCATTCCTCATTTCACGTTCCATGTCCCGCATTCTACATCAGTTCTGCATTTCGCGGTCTTCTTTCCAGAAGCGCTTCTTCTGCGAATCCTTCTTCATGCGCTTTGCGAAGGCAATTTCAGCCTTGTCGATCTTCTTTTCGGTCTTTGCGATCTGCTTCTGAATTTTCTTGTCGTCGGGGGCCGCTTCGTTTTTCGCGATGTTCAGGTAGAGCTTCGCCGTTTCGAACTGGTCAAGTTCGTTGTAGGCCTGGGCAATCATGAAAAGGGCCTCGGTGCGGCGCTTGCTGTTGGGGTAGGTCTCCAGGAATTCCTTGAAGTAGATCACGGCGGCCTGGTACTTGTCCATGCGCAGGTAGAGCCTTGCGGTCTGGAATTCCTTTTCTGCCAGGCGCTCCACCAGAAGGTTATAGTAGTAGTTCACGGAGTCGCGCAGCGGCGTTTCGGGATAGTTCGACAGGTAGCGCTCGAAATCCTTCATGGCGATCGTCGTGTTCGCCTCGTCGCGGCTCACGCGGAATTCCATGTTGAAAGACGATACGGCCTTGCGGAACTCGGCCGTCTCGATGAACGGGGATCCGGGGAAGTTCAAGATGAAACTGCCATATTCGCCGCGGGCTTCGATCCAGTCTTCCATGTTGAAGTAGCTTTCAGCCATCAGGAACTGGGCCTGTTCCATATAACCGGTTCCGGCGCAAGTGGCAAGGATTTCTTCAAGCTTGTCGGTGGTGCGGCCGTACTTGCCCTTCTTGAATAGTTCTTCGGCGTTCTCGTAGCGGATTCGGCACCATTCGGTGTGCTTCATCTTGGTCTGTCCGCTCGACGAGCAACTTGCAAAAAAGGTTGCAAACGCAAAAAGGTAAAGGAATAGGGAAATCTTTTTGAACAGGGTCATTTTTTTTCTGCGGTTTTCTAATTTTACCCCCGTAAAGTAGAAAATTTTGAAAGTCCAGAAAAATGATTCTAGTCCGCTATGTATTGAAAGAGCTCATTGGCCCCTTTTTGGCGGCTCTTTTTGGAATCACGTTTCTGTTTGTCGTGGACTTTCTCGTCAAAATTCTCGACAATGTGCTTTCAAAGGGGCTTCCGGCTTCGACCGTCCTTGAAATTTTTGCGCTGAACTTGGCGTGGATGCTTTCGCTCTCAATTCCGATGGCGGTGCTGGTCGCAAGCCTCATGGCCTTTGGTAGGCTTTCGGGCGACCAGGAAATTACCGCCTGCAAGGCGGCTGGCGTTTCGCCCCTTTCGCTGATGCGCCCGGTGCTTCTGGTGGCGTTTCTGATATCGCTTTTGATGGTGGTATTCAACAACTGGGTGCTTCCCGAGGCAAACCACCGTTCCGTTGAACTCATGAATGCGGTTTCGCGCAAGAAACCCCACGTTTTCATCGATGCGGGCAGACTCATTACGCAGTTCCCCGACGTGCAGCTTTGGGTAAACCGCATTGATCCTGTCACGGGAACTTTGTACGGAATCCAGATTTTCGAGATGGAAAAGAAGGGGCCTCCCCGCATTGTGTATGCCGACAGCGCCTCGATGGAATATACCGACAACGGCGCCACCCTGATGCTTAGGCTGCGCAGTGGAGAAAACCACATAGCCGATGCGGACAATCCCGAAAACTACTTCCGCATTCGCTTCTTCTCGCAGGATCTTGCGATGAAGAACGTGAACGACCGTCTGGAACGTCGCAGCCGTAGCTACAGGAGCGACCGTGAGATGCCTATCGAGATGATGACGGAAGTCGTTGAAGAGGCCCGCAAGCAGTATGCGGAAGCCCGTGAGAGGGCTCTCGAAAAAAGGCTCAATACGCTGGTGGATTTGCAGAGTATCGTTCGGGGCGACTCGATCGTTCCCGAAAACTTGGAAAGCAAGACCACAATGGATTCTGTCCAGCGGCGGCGGTCTCTGCAGCGTGTTCGCGTCCAGGAAATTTCGGCGTTGCGTTCGACCGAGCGCGTCTATGGCCGTATGGAAGCGGAACTGAAACGCGAAGCGCAGTATACGGTTGAAATCCAGAAAAAGTACAGCACTGGGTTTGCGTGCTTCATCTTCATCTTGATTGGCGCGCCTCTTGGAATCATGGCGCGCAAGGGCGGTATCGGAACAGGCATACTCTATAGCCTTGCCTTCTTTGTTATCTACTGGATTTGTCTGATTGGCGGCGAGAACATGGCGGATAGGCTCATCGTGAGCCCCTACCTTGCCATGTGGGCGTCGAACATTATCATCGGAACTTTTGGCATCTTCATTACGATTGCCATGGTGCGTGACCGCTTCTCGGGAGATTCGAAGTTCTTCAGGGGACTTCGCGCCATCGGCGGCTTCTTCAAGAAATTCTTCGGGTTCTTTACGCGGAGGCTCGGATGAAGTTCACCAGGTACCTGATGTGGAATTTCCTGAAGATGTTCCTGATCGTGCTGCTCGGCGCGATCCTCATGTTCGCGGTCATTGACTTTGTGGGAAACATCAAGACCTGGCTTGCCCGAGACACCAAGGACGCCGTCGACTACTATGTGAGCTACCTGCCCTACATGCTCTATCTGATTTCTCCGGTGGCACTCTTTATCGCGGTTCTTGCCTCGGTGGGCAACATGACCAGGCACCTTGAGATGAGTGCCATGCAGAGCTCGGGACAGGCTCCTTTCAAGACGCTTTTTCCCATATTCGTCTTTGGAGTCATCATATCTATAGGCTCATACGAAATGAGCGAACTCTGGCTTCCGGACGCAAACCACAAGCGCCTAGAAACCATGGAGACGAATGCCCAGAAAAAGAAGAACCCGCGCATCAAGGAAAAGCGCGACTTCACCTTTATCGATAGCGAACGGGCGAGCTGGTTTTTTAGGAACTATTCCGGCAAGATGAAGCTTGGCCGTGATGTCGTCTTGCTTTTGCGCGAGAATGGTCGCTTGAGTGAACGCTACGATGCAAAGATGGTGCGTTGGATCGAAGATCCTCCTCGCGATTCACTCGATTCGATTGCGCGCCTAAGCAGCATCGACCCGCCTCCAGGTTGCTGGCAGTTCGAACGCGGCTTTCGGCGAGAATTCTTAAAAGATGGCTCCGTCAAGGTGTACCCGCTTACCCGAGAAAAGATGTGCGGCAAGGTTTCTACCTATCCCGGTGACCTGATCAACGAACGTCAGACTCCAGACGAAATGGATTCCAAAATGGTTTTGTCCAGAATCAACGTGCTGCGTCGTTCGGGCGAAGATACCCGTGCCATGGAAACTGCCCTCCATTTTAAGCGTTCTGCGCATTGGATGAACTTGATTGTACTACTCATCGGTGCAGCACTTTGCCACCGCTATAGCCGCTCTGGCGGGCTTTCCCAGAAGTTCGGGGTTGGCCTCTTGATTGTTTTTAGCTATTATATCCTTGAAAGAATTGGTTTAAAGATGGGAGAAAATGGTGCTTTGTCGCCTTTCTGGGCCGCATGGATCAGCCACTTTGTTTATGGCGGGGTGTCTGTCGTGATGCTGTACCGTTCCTTCCGCTTATGATGGGATAAATATGTTGTCTGTTGCAGAAATTTTGTTCGCGGTATCGGGGCTCCTGTTAGGGCTTGCTTTCCTGGGAGGAATGTTCCTGTTCCTGATTCCCTTTGCGGTGGTCGCTTTTGTGCTTGCCTGCTTGAATCGCCCACGCCTTGCGGGACCGGCCTCCACGGCGACGCTTCCCGTGATTTCGATTCCTGGGCGCTCTACGACGACGACTCCTGTAGTGGCCCCTGATTTGCGCTCGGAATTCCGCAATGGTACCGGCATGGCGAACGAGCCAGAAGCCGCTCTTAAGGTAAGCCAGGTGTGGGCCCGTGCAAATGCTGACATCAACCGTTCCATGACCGACATGCTTCGCGCCCTGAAGATTGTCGTGCCGCATGTGAATTCCGTGCTGGTGTTCACCCAGATGGAAAGCCAGAAGGAATGGGGAATCCGCAATTTTGTAAACGACAAGGAAATCTCGGTGAATCCCTGCATCCGCATCACCGAGACTTCGGGACTTCTGGGGCAATTGTTCCGTTCGGGAGTGAACCGCCTTTTGGAAGGCGACCTGCCCGGCGCCAAGAGCATGATGTACTATCTGGACAATCCCGCCATCAAGTCGATGGTGGCTGTCCCCCTGATAGACCATGGCAGCGGCCTTCGCGTAGGGGCCCTGGTGATGGATTCGGTGTACCCCAATGCGTTTAACGATTCTATAGCGCATGCTCTTTCCTATGTGGCAAGCGCCATCGCCATGCTCGACTACAAGGGCTTCTACTCGGCACAGAAACACATCGCCCTTCAGCAGTACAGCGGTCTTTACAACTACCTGCGTCGATTCTTCCAGACCATGACGGTCAAGGACATCTTCAAGCAGATCATCAACTACGTGAAGACGAACATGGCCTACGACCGCCTGACAATTCTTGCGATGGACCAAGGTGAAGAACTGGGTGGCCGCATCGTGTATTGCGACGGTGTTGACTCTGAGCAGTTTGCGAACAAGCGCTTCACGCTTTCGGACAAGGGCGTCTTTGTCCTTTCGCTGATGCGTAACCGTCCTATCGAACGCTCCTTTATGCCGGGCTTCAAGGACTACCTGCCGCGTCTGAACGATTCGGAACGCAAGAACTTGAACTTGCGTCAGATTTTGGTGATGCCGATTGCCTCTGACCCCGAAGCAGAAATTGCCCAGATCGCAATCTGCCTCGAAAGCAGCAGCTCCATGCCCTACAACGACCACGAAAAGGAGCTCCTCAAGGCGTTTGCTGGCGTGGCGGGCTTTGCCTACGACAAGGCGCTCAAGTTCGAAAAGGGCCGCGAGGAATCCATGCGCGATGGCCACACCGGGCTCATCAACAAGAAGACGCTCTTTGAAAAGCTTCGCGTTGAAAAAAGCCGTGCCGAACGCAGCCGCTGCAATATCGGTCTTCTGATGATGGATATCGACCACTTCAAGAGCGTGAACGACACCTACGGGCATCCGATCGGCGACGTGGTCATCAAGGGAATTGCCGATACCATCAGCAACGAAATCCGCAAGGACATTGACATCGTCGCGCGCTTTGGCGGCGAAGAGTTTGTCGTGGCGCTAATCGATACCGATGGAGAAGGAATGATTGAAACTGCAGAACGCATCCGCAAGTCGGTGCAGAAGCTTGCCTTCGACATTCATCAGGCAGATCCCCTGCGTGTGACGGTGAGTATCGGCGCATTCCTGCTTGCGCCGGGCTTCAACGGCGAACTGCAGAAGGCGGTAAACAATGCCGACCAGGCTCTTTACCGCGCCAAGGAAGGCGGCCGTAACCAGGTCGTGCAGTTCCAGGAAGTCGAAGCTGAACCTGCTACAGTGTAATTTCCCTTATGTTTACTCTACTCGATTGGATAGTCCTTGCTGCGTATCTGCTGCTTTCCGTTTTTATTGGCCTCTGGGTTTCCCGCGGCAACAAGAACCTTAAGGAATATATGCTCGGCGGAAGCGCGATTCCCTGGATCGCGGTGGGCATCAGCCTTATCGCCACGTCGGTGAGCGCAACGACCTTCCTCGGCGCACCCGCCGATGTCTACGGCGACAACATGACATTCCTCATGTTCCAGATAGGCGCTCTCATCAGCATCTTTGTCGTGGGCTTTGTGTTTATCCCCAGGTTCCGCAGCTCCGGCATCACGAGCGCCTACGAACTTTTTGAATCCCGCTTTTCGAGACCAGTTCGTAAAATTGCGGCGGTGTTCTACTGCCTGCACCTGCTGCTCCGCACCGGCATCTTGCTGTTTGCACCGTCATTGGTGCTTGCGCAGATTCTGCATATCGACCTGAAGATTGCGATTGTCGTTGCTGCAGCGGTCGCCATTTTCTACACGTGGTTCGGAGGCATCAAGGCGGTCATCTGGACCGACGTGATGCAGTTCTGCGTGTTCTTTGGCGGTGGCGTGCTGGTGCTTGTCGTTATTGCGTCTTCGGTGGGCGGCTTCGGCGAAATGGCTGCCCTCGCATCAGAAGCAGGCAAGACCAAGTGGTGGGATGCGTCCATGGACATCTCGAATGCCCGAACCCTTGTCTCTGCGGGCTTTGCCTATGCGATTCTAGAAATTGCCATTCGCGGCTGCGACCAGCAGTTCGTGCAACGCTACTTGAGCTGCAAGGATGTCAAGGCGGCGAATCGTTCGAGCATCTTGTCCATGGTGCTTGGCTGCGCCGTCTCGATCCTCTTCTACTGGGTGGGGGCAGCCCTCTTCGTGTATTACCAGAAGGCCCATGTAGCCCCTCTTCCTGAAGGAATTGGTCAGAACGATGTTTTCCCTTACTTTATTGTGAATGGGCTTCCGGCGGGAGTCACGGGTCTGATAGTCGCGGCCATCTGTGCGGCTGCCATGAGTAGCCTTTCCAGCGCCATCAATTCGCTCGGCAATACGTCGGAACGCGATTTCTTGAGCTGGGACGAAAACGAAGGCATCGGTGGACTCAAGCGCGCTAAGATCTGGACCGTCGTCTGGGGTGTTCTTGGAATTTTCTTTGCCCTGTTTGCCGCAACGCAGCAGGGGAGTCTGCTAAAGAACGCCATCTTCTTTACGGGACTTTTCACGGGGCCGCTTCTTGGTATGTTCCTGCTTGCTTTCTTTGCCGATAAGATTTTTGGGTGCGGAGCAGGGAAACTTCGCAGCTGGGTGGTCATTGTTGCCGTGGTGTGCGGCATGGGGAGCCTTATCTTGGTGCAGGGTATTCCGGTGTTCCATGTTCCGGCGCTATTGGGCGGAATATTCAGCTGGCCCTGGATGCCCTTTATCAGCACGACAACGACTATCGTTGTTGCAATACTTGTCAATGCGGTTGTTAATTTATTCAAGGTAAGAAAATGAGTAAGGTGACGTTCTTTCTTGTCGCCCTTGTGGCGCTCCTCGGATTTTTGCTCCTGTCTATCGACAAGGATAATTCTTCTCGCTCTTGGGACATGCCTGCCCTAGCATCTGACCGCCCGGTTCCGACCGTCGATGTTTCTGCGTCAGAAACCCGCAAGTACGAGGCGAACGAATTCGTGACGGTTGCGCGTCTTGAACTGCATGGCAAAGATAAGGAACTCCTGTTCAAACAGCTCACGAGCCGCCGCAATTCCGTTTTTGAACAAATGAAGGCTCTTGGGGTGTCGGAATCCGATATCGAGCAGAACAGTGTTGAAATGCGCAAGGAATGGTCTTACGATCGCGGGACGCGCAGCCTTACGGGCTATGTGGTCTGCCAGACTTTTGCCATAAAAACTTCGTCCAGGTCCACGGCGGCGGCTGTCATTGCGTCGCTTTCTGCAGAAATGGATGTCGAAATCAGCCATACCTCGGCAACACTTAAGAACCAGGATTCCCTGAAGAATGAAGCCATTCTTGCGGTGGGCAAGAAGGCCCTTGCAAAGGCGGAGAGTTACGCCGAAAGCGTCGGTGGCAAGCTCGGACGCGTCATCTTGGTCGGTGGAGACAATTACGGCGATGGGGGTGTTGTCTATGGCCACACCGTTCTTGGCTCTGCCAGAAAGTCTTTTGCCTATAACGATGCCGCGGGTGCAGATGTTTCTTCCGTTGCCGACTCTGTAGAAATCTCTGCATCGGTTCATTTGGTTGTTGAATTGCTCCAGTAAGGGGGCTAGTCACAAGGTTTTCGTTTGTCAAGGCGTTGATTATAAAAAAACTTTTATTTTTCTGTTGATAAGTGACCGTGATAGTTATAAAATGCTAACTGCTTATAAATAAAGGGGTTAGCCTTTTTTGTTCATAATTTGTCTTAAACAGGAAAAACGGGGGCCGGTTGTAGGTGTTGATAAATTTTATTTTGTAAAACAAAATTTACTCAAAAAGCGAAATTTTTTTGAAAAATGTCTTCCATTGTCACTTTCATTTATTATATTGTTTTCCATATCTTGTGCTTCGGTGTTGCATTGAGACACAAGATATAGTAAATCAATAAGATTGGAAGAAAATTGTATGCTCGATACGAATTTCGCCGCTCAACCCCTATTTTGGGCAGATTCGCCGAGCAGTAAGGATTGGTAGATGATTGTTTCTGTAAGGAAGCGCGACGGCCGTGAGATGCCGTTTAACATTGAAAAGATTGCCGACGCCATTGTCAAGGCCTTCCGTGCCTCTGGCGAACTGAATGAACAGATCAAGGCCGCCCAGAGCCAGTTGAATTTGCTGGGTAACGACGACGTGCTTACGAGCACCGCTCTCAAGGTTTCTGCCGACGTTGTAGGTAGGCTCGAAGCCGAGGGCAAGACCGTTCCCGATATCGAGGAAATCCAGGACGCTGTAGAAAAGGCACTTACCGAAGGTGGTTATGGCGACACCGCCAAGAGCTACATCCTGTACCGTGCCGAGCGTACCCGCGTGCGCGAAGTCAATACGCGCCTCATGCACACGCTCAAGGATATTACCTTCAGCTCTGCCAAGGAATCTGACCTCAAGCGTGAAAATGCAAACATCGATGGCGACACCGCCATGGGTACCATGCTCAAGTATGGTTCCGAATCGGCAAAGCATTTCTACACCATGATGATGCTCAAGCCCGAGCACAGCCGCGCCCACATGGAAGGCGACATCCATATCCACGATTTGGATTTCTACTCGCTTACCATGACCTGCTGCCAGATTGACCTGAAGAAGCTTTTCAAGAACGGCTTCAATACGGGTCACGGCCACCTGCGCGAACCCAAGGACATCCGCAGCTACGCGGCTCTCGCTGCCATTGCCATTCAGAGTAACCAGAACGACCAGCACGGCGGCCAGTCCATCCCGAACTTTGACTACGCCATGGCCGACGGCGTGCGCATCACCTACCGCAAGGCCTACCTTTCCAACATGGTCAAGGCACTTATGCTTCTGACCGGAAAGACCGAAGAAGAAGTTCAGCCGGTAGTGAAAAAGCTTCATACCGAAATGGCCGAGATGGGCATGGTGGCAACTCTTGTTCCCAACGAAAAGTTCCAGGAGTCCGAAGCCTACGAGCTTGCCAAGAGCTATGGCGAACACACTGTCGTGAATGCACAGAAGTTTGCAGAAAAGATGGCCTACGAAGAAACCGACAAGGCGACCTTCCAGGCCATGGAAGCCTTTGTCCACAACCTGAACTCCATGCACAGCCGCGCCGGTGCCCAGACTCCGTTCTCGAGCATCAACTACGGTATGTGCACCGAACCCGAAGCCCGTATGGTGATGAAGAACCTTCTCCTCACCACCGAGGATGGCCTCGGCGGTGGCGAAACGGCCATCTTCCCGATTCAGATTTTCCGCGTCAAGGAAGGCATCAACCTGAACCCGGGAGACCCGAACTACGACCTGTTCAAGCTGTCTTGCCGCGTGAGCGCCAAGCGTCTGTTCCCGAACTTCAGCTTCCAGGATGCCCCGTACAACTTGCAGTACTACAAGCCGGGCCATCCCGAAACCGAAATTTCGTACATGGGCTGCCGCACCCGCGTGATCGGCAACAACTATGACCCGACCCGCGAAATTTCTTATGGTCGCGGCAACCTGAGCTTCACTTCCATCAACCTTCCGCGCATTGCCATCAAGATGAAGTCGGTGGACCTGTTCTTCAAGGAACTTGACCGCATGCTGCAGCTTGTGAGCGACCAACTCATGGAACGCTTTGCGGTGCAGAGCAAGCGCAAGGTGAAGAACTTCCCGTTCCTCATGGGACAGGGCGTGTGGATCGATTCCGACAAGCTCGGCTGGGAAGACACCGTGGGCGAAGTCATCAAGCACGGTACCCTTTCCATTGGCTTTATCGGCCTTGCAGAAACCTTGGTGATGCTTACGGGCAAGCACCACGGTGAATCCGAAGCTTCCCAGGAACTGGGGCTCAAGATCATTGGTCACATGCGCGAATTCTGCGACAAGGAATCCAAGCGCCTGGGCCTCAACTTCAGCTTGCTTGCAACACCTGCCGAAGGCCTTTCCGGTCGCTTCGTGCGTATGGACAAGAAGAAGTTCGGCATCATTCCGGGCGTGACCGACCGCGACTACTACACCAACTCGTTCCACGTGCCGGTGTACTACAAGATTTCTGCGTTCAAGAAGCTTTCTCTAGAAGCCCCGTACCACGCTCTCACGAACGCTGGCCACATCAGCTACGTCGAACTCGATGGCGACCCGACACAGAACCTGGACGCCTTCGAAAAGATTGTGCACCACATGGCGAAGGTGGGAATCGGCTACGGTTCCATCAACCATCCGGTGGACCGCGACCCTGTCTGCGGATTCGTCGGTGTGATTGGTGACTGCTGCCCCCGCTGCGGACGCACCGATGGACACGCCATTTCCGAAGAAAAACTGGCTGAACTGCGTAAACTTTATCCGGGTATGCCCGCCTTCAAGGGCATCCGCTAAAAATTTCTAGTAAGGAGAATCAACAATGTCTGAAAAAGAACTGAACAAGTATGGTGAAGGAATCGGATTCGAACGCATCCGCCGTATCACGGGCTACCTCGTCGGTACCGTCGATCGCTTCAACAACGCCAAGCGTGCCGAAGTGAACGATCGCGTGAAGCACGGTGTGTAAGTCGTTATGGAAGAAGAAGAAAAGCCGAGGCTTCGCATTGCGGGAATTGAGCCCGAATCCTTTGTCGATGGCCCCGGCATTCGCATGACGATTTTTACGCAGGGCTGCAATCACCATTGCCCTGGCTGCCAGAATCCGCAGACCCACGATTTCAACGGGGGTCATTTTATCGATATTGACGAGATCCTTGAAATGATCGAGGAAAACCCCCTGCTGGACGGTATCACCTTCAGCGGTGGAGACCCGATGGATCAGGCTGCCGCCTTGATTCCCTTGGCTCGTGAAATCAAGGAACGCGGACTCAACCTGGTAATCTTTACCGGCTACACCTATGAACGCCTCATGGAACTCTCGCCTGAGCGTCCGGAATTGTTCGAACTCTTGACATTCGCGGACATCCTGATCGACGGCCCCTTCATTATGGCAAAAAAGTCGCTCGAGATCAAGTTCAGGGGCTCCACGAACCAGCGCATCATCGATGTGCAGCAGAGCCTTGTCGAAGGCCATGTGGTGCTTCATCAGATTCAGCTGGACGAAATGAAAACCCGCCCGGACCTGGTGCTGGCCTAGTTTGCGACAATCCTAGAATTTTTTCGTGAAAATGCACATGATGGTGCGGAGGTCCCACTCCGCACCTACTTGTTTCTGTAGCAGTTCTTCGCTTGTTTCGTAGCGGCTGTGCTCGTAGCGGCGGTCCCTGGAAATGGCTGCCATCAGCATCCCGTTCCAGGTTTCGTTTACCTTGAACGAGAGCATCGGCACGATGCTTATGGTCCTGAATCCAGGGTTGTAATCCTTGTAGGCGGGGTCGAAGTCGTAGGCGTGCTTGAATCCGCTCACGTTTGCGGCAAGCATGGCCATGGGGACTCGCTTGAAAGGCATCATATAGATGAGCGTGCCGCCACACTTGTAGTGGAATCCGTTGACCATGTTGCCGTTGCCGGCTTTCCAGACTTCGCCGTCGTCGGCGCCCGTGTAGCCGGAGTAGGCGTATTCTCCCGTTAGCTTCAAGATGACTTTGGTCCAGTCGCTTTTAGGGAGCAGAACCAAAAGGGGAAGCGTGAGGGCTCCCTTGTAGGTGAACCCGTAGGCGTATTCGGTAAAGATGATGTCTTGGCGGTAATCCTTTTTTTCGATGTCGTAGACGCCCATGAAGGTGGATGTCTCGCCGTAGTTGAGAGCTGTCCCGCCATCTGCCTGCAAACCGATTTCTAGCAGGTGGATCAGCTCCACGGCGACATCGAGCTTTATTCCCAGTCCTGCAAAGTTTGCTTCGCCAATAGCGGAACCCTTGAATGTGGCCAATTTCCCGCTGGGTTTTTGCCATTTGTAGAAGGTGCTCCACGAGGGGGCGGCAAAGGCGAAGAATGGCCAGTTGTGTAGGGTCTTCGAATTCTTTAGGGAATTGTGCGGAAGGATCAGACCTACAATGGAAAGCGTGTTTTCGTGTTCGTAGACAAGCGTGTCACTTGCAGGTGTTTCGGCAAAAGCGATTTGTATGCAGAACAGCACCAAAACGAGCAGTTTCGGAAGATGTCGAGATGTCCTTGCGGGGTCCATCGGGATGTCTCCGTTAACGGCCGGCTGCAGAATCAGCTCCAGACTGGTTGGCTGTTGCTGCGGCGCTGTCCGCTCCCGCGCTGTCTGCAGGGGCTACTTCGGTGCTGTCGGAGTTCACTGGCGCGGGCTCTTCGTCTCGGCCCATGATGCAGCGGACGAAATGGTAGTCCTCGCGGCACAGCATCGCTTCGCAGTAGTCGGTGCCGCCAAAGCGGTAGTGCCTCAGCTGCTTGACTTCCACGTTGCCTTCTTCGTCCGGCCAAAGGGGAACTTCCTTGGAGTCCTTGGTCCAGTACGAACCGAAGGCGTATGTTTCGCCGGTTTCTTCGGTGCATTCGCTGCCATAGTAGTGGCGCGTCAAGGTGGAAATGTTGAGCCCCGTGGCGTTGGTGGGGTAGAAGAATACCTCTGTATCGGTGGAGTAGTCCTTGGAACCGCTCAGTTTGCCGATGGTCTGTATGGAATAAAGGGGCCTGCGGTAGGCAGAAGAGAACAGGTCGTCGTAAGAAGCCGACTCGGGAAGTTCCATCTTCAGTTTTTCAAGTTCGGCCGCCTTCGGAAGTCGCCAGCCGTCCGGGCAAATCTTGTCGAGATCTGATTCGGGATATTCGAGGCCTGCATCCGAAGGAATCTTCAACTTGGGCGAAGCGGGATCCGTAAAGGGGCGGCTCCCCGGAGTCTTGTAGCGCAAATCTTGAGCCATCCAGATGTTGTCACCCACGTCGACGGTCCTGTACTTTTGTCCATCGCGTTCGTCTGTGACCTGGCCAATTCTCGGCTTGCGCGGCAGCTTGGGGAATCCCCAGAACTTGACCAGGGCGACGCATACGTTCGGGTAAAGCTTTCCCGGATAAATGTCGTCGATTTCGATGATGATCTTGAGCACGTTCTTGAGCGGCTTTTCAAAAAGGATGATGTCGGCGTGGGGCTTCTTGTATCCGTGCCACTTCGGCTTGGCAAGCGTCGCCACCTTGACCAGGTTGTCCGTAGTGTTCAGGTAAATCTTGATGGTCTTTGCAAGGCTGTTGTTCACATAAGATGCCGAGTCGCGCATGAACCCGTTGAACAGGGTAATCTCGTCGAGCCGCTGGGCTTCTACCAAAAATTCCAGGGTAATGGGCTTGTCGTTGTACTTTGCGCCCCAGACCTGGTAGAACGGGTGCACATAGTTCTTCATGACCATGTTTTCTGGGCGGAAATTGTTCTGGCCTACATCAGGTAAGGTTGCTGAAGCTTTGATGCCGTTGATGGGGATAGATGTAATTGCATGCGAGAGAGCCACCCCCAAAAAAAGGAGTACAATCCACACCAATTTTACAGAAAATAATTTCACTCGACACAATATATGTTTTTTTGGGACTATGTGATGGGTTCCAGTGTAAAATTTTAATAGTTCGAATGGTTATATTTGCAGGCGTATGACTCTAGGACGCATCAACAAACTTGAAACATTTGGTTCGGTCGACGGTCCCGGCGTGCGCTTCGTCGTGTTCACGCAGGGCTGCCCCATGCGCTGCCTGTTCTGCCACAACCCCGAAACCTGGGACTTCAAGGGCGACAAGGATGGCGCGTTCGACATTTCGGCCGAAGACCTTCTCAAGAAGGCGCTCCGCTACCAGAGCTACTGGGGCCGCGATGGCGGCATCACCGTGAGTGGCGGCGAACCCCTGATGCAGATGGATTTTCTTATTGAGTTTTTTGAACTGGCGAAGGCTGCGGGCGTGAACACTTGTATCGACACCTCCGGAGTCAACTTTGTCCGTAGCGAACCCTACTTTGGCAAGTTTCAGCGGCTCATGAAGTCGACAGACCTGCTGCTGGTAGATCTCAAGATCATCGATCCCGAAGAGCATAAAAAGTTGACGGGGCACGGCATCGAACATAACCTGGACATGTTCCGCTACCTTGACGAAATTGAAAAGCCTATCTGGATTCGCCACGTGCTAGTGCCTGGCATCAGCGACAACGACGAATACCTTCACCGTGCCCGGGATTTTATCGACACGCTGCACAACGTCCAGAAGGTCGAAGTGCTGCCGTACCATTCGCTCGCTACGGCAAAATACCAGCAGATGGGCATAGACTACGCCCTCAAGGAGACCAAGTCGCCTACGCCGGAACGGATCGCAAATGCGAGAGCGATTCTGTCTATAGACTAGAAACTCCATTTATCCGTGATGAAATGCACTAGAAACCATGCTTTTGAATGAATTTTGCCCCTCTTGCTATGGTAGGGGCTTTTCTGTATACAAAAATAGGTGCCCCGAGCGGGACACCTGTTTTGCTATATCCGGAAAAACGGGGCTTATTAGTATAACGTAGGCGAAAGAGGTAAGTCGTTGAGCGAACATTCGTTGGCCAAAGGCCAAGGCCATGTGAGCGAGACGAGCTCACCTCTGGAGCGGAGCATACTAATAAAGCAGAGCGAACACCATTCCCGGCCTAAAGTACTTACCGGCGGTGTACTTGAGCGCCGTGCTGTGGAGCAGCATGAATAGCGCGCTTGCTTCAACCTTATTGGCCTTCGCGACGCTACTGAATGCCTTCGTAAAGGCGGGCAGGTTGCGGGGGAGCTTCGGGCTGATGCGGGAATCTGCAAGCAGGGCGCCCTTCTTCAGGAGTTCCTTATGCATTTTCTCGGCGGCGGTGGCGCTGAGGCCGAAGGCCTTCACGAGAGCTTCCGGGTGCAGGCGGCAGGAACCGTTGAATCCTTCCGGTGCGGCGAACGGGATGCGGGCTTCTTCGTAGAGGTTGCGGATCATGGAATCGCCCATGTCGGCAGCCTGCTTCTCGAGGCCGTGGTGCATCATGGCGCACATGATGCTATACTGGATGCCGATCCACACGTCGTGAGCCTGGAAGTTGAATTCGTCGAGCGGGGAGCCGTCCTTACGTACAAGGTTTGCGGCACCGATGAGCGGGCTGTTGGCCTTGTAGTTCGTGTTGAAAACGCGCAGCAGGTTCGCCTTCGCCTTCTTCTCGTCGCTGATGGGCTTGAGGCCGAGCAGGCGGAGGTACGTGTCGGCGAGCATCGTGTCGGCGAATACGTCATCGCAGTCGTTTGCAATCTTTGCGTTCCAGCTGGCGGTGAATGCGTCCTTGCACTGGGCGGTGAGCCATGCCTTCTTGAGGCCGCGGAGTTCGTTCTTCGAAAGTTCCACGTCGCTCGGGATTTCGCCGGAGTTGAGCCATTCGTTGATGGTCTTGAGGGCTGCCTTCATGTTGGTGCCTTCGATGACGAGCGTTTCCTTGATGGCGTCGGCCAGCTGCGGGAGCTTGTCTGCAACCACATCCTTCGCTTCCATCGGGGTCACGAAGAAGTGGTAGTAGCCTTCGGCTTCGTCCCACAAAGCTTCATCGAATTCCTTATTGGCGGCATCGGCCTTCGCGTTCCAGGTGTCGGCCTGTGCCTTGTCGCCGAGGAGTTCGGCAATCTTTGCCGCAGCGCGGAGGCCTGCAATCCAGAGGCTACCGCAGTACACGGAAATGCCGTGGCTGGAGAGGTTGTCGAAGGTGTCGTCGGTACCGTGGGTGAGCGGGAAGTTTTCGCCGACCTTCACCATCTTTTCGAGGTACTGCATGGCGGCGTAAACGGCTTCCTTGCAGTCCTGCAAGTTCTGCTTGTCCTGCGTCTTCACGTAGTGGCGGAGCACCATCAGCACGTACTTCGGAGCGAGATCCTTCCATTCCTTCACGTTGTGCCAGTCGTAGGCATCGGGTTCAGCGTCGAAGGGACTTCCCAGGTCGTGAATCACGGCACCACGAACGGCGCGCGGGCCTTCCAGCTTCGGGTCCGGGAGGTCGGCGTAGGGGAGGTTCACATATTCGTGGTGGCGGCGGCGGTTGTTGTTTACGGCGAGAATGGCGTCGCCGAAGCGCTTCATCACTACGCCGTCGAGGCGCGGCATCAGGGCCATCAGGCTGAAGCTTCCGTAGAAGTAAACGTCCAGGGAGTTGAAGAACGGATAGTCAGCGCATTCGCGAACCAAGAAACGGTCGTCCTTGTCCCACACGGTGGCTTCGGCGAGGAAGCTGAGGGTGTTGATAGCGAGGCTCTTGAATTCGGCCTGCTTGGCGGCGGTCTTGTAGAGCTTTGCTACGGCCTTCTTCGGCACGAGTGCTTCGAATGCCTTGAGGCGAGCGTCAAAGTTCTTGTCTGCGGCGAGGGCTTCTTCTAGGATAGCGCCCACACGGCCATAAGCTTCGGGGAAGAATGCGGTGTACTTTTTGGCAGAAGTAAGCTTGTTCAGCTTGATTTCGGGGAAATCCAGCACCAGGTTGAACTGGAAGCTGACCTTCTGCTTCGGCTTCAAAACGGCAGTCACGGCGACGGCGCCTGCAATCGTTTCACGACCGCTGTAAACGTTCTTGACCCAAGAGCCTGCAACGCGACCGCTCTGGAGAGCGCCCTTCAGCACAGAGGCTGCATCGTCTTGGTAGAACATGGGCTTCACGGAAACGTTCAGGTTATCCTTCTTGTTCCAGGCGACGGACACGCCCATGCAACCGTTGAAGTCGCTTTCGGCCAGCGGCTTTTCGTTGTAGAATTCAATACCGCGCACAGAGCGGCCATCCTTGAGTTCCTTGTCAAACTGCACGCCCTTCGGGAAACGAGCAGACGGCACCAGCACAAAACTGGAGTCCTGAACGCCCTGGCGGTCCTTCTTGGCCATGTAACCCGTGATGCTGTCCTGAATCTGGACAATCGTCACTTCGCGGGTTTCCTTGGTGGTATTTTCGATGGTGAACACGGTAGCGTTCACCGGGAGGCTAGAGAGGCGTTCGTCATCCGGAGTCACGTAGCTGGACTGGGTTTTGGTGATCTGCACGCCCTTGCCTTCGTACTTGGTTTCGCTCACCGGATAGAGGGCGGCGTACTGCATCTTGGCGGCGTCGTAACCCGGCTGACCCAGGAATTCGGAGTCGTTTGCCCAGGCGGCGGTGAGGGCGCCTTCGCGGGCTGCCTTTTCGCCAATCATGCCATCGAAGAAGTCGATAAGCACGGCGCGGTTGATGGCGGCGGTGTCTTTGCCTGCAGAGATCAAAGCCTGGGTGCGGTCGCTGAACTGGATGTGCCAGCGTTCAAAGGCGGCCTTGTTCGTTGCCAAAAGAGTCTTGTCGGCAAGTGCCTTGTTGAGCTTGGCTTCTGCCTTCTTCTGGTCCTTCATGTCGGCATCGCCGAAAACGCGCGCGCCGTTTGCATCGAGGAGCGGGAAGTTGTTGTTGTAGATGCCGAATGCGGCGAAGTTGCCAATCACAAGGGGAGCCTTTGCGCTTAAGACCGCTTCCTTGAAGAAGAAGTTGTTGAAGCGGAGGTCAGCGGGCTTTTCGGTGCGGACCTGCACGCCAGGCATCACGTTCATCACGGGAGTGGTGCCCGCAGGCGTTGCGGTGAATGTGGAGCCGATACCGCCGACAGCAATACCCGTGGTAGAAGGGGTCGTAGAAAGCGGGGTGTACCAGGGCTGGATAAATTCCACGGCGAGGCCCGGGGTCATCAGCTTCTGGACGGAACCGGCCTGTTTTGCGCCGGCGAGGTAATCTTTGATGCTCATAGTAGGTTCCATGAATTAAGGTTTATTTCCGGGGTAAAAATTACAAATTAAACGCGAAAAAGATGCGTTGAAGGAACAAAATGTGTATACAAAATGGATTCCGTTCCTAGAACGCTTGAAAAAGGCGACGAAATGCAAAATAGAACGCTCCAAAAAGTTGGCAATCGAATTTGAATAAAGTATATTTTTCTTTGAAAAAGGAGGATCTTATGAAGAAAGTTCTCATATTTATCATGGTCGCAGCTATGGCTCTGTTTGCCGCCGAAAAGGTTTATCTTGCTCCGGTGGGCCTTACGGGCATGCACGAAGACTATGCCGTGGCATCGTCCAAGCTGATGAAGGCATACATTGAAGATGATGGCCGTTATATATTGGTGGTGGGTACAGCCGAAGATGGAGTCAAGGCCGACAATCAGGCAGCCGTTCGTCAGAAGGCTACAGAAAAGGGATGCTCCAAGTACATTATTGCTGAATTCACCCGTCTTGGCGAAAATGTCATCATGTCCTTCAAACTGTACGATGTCGGTTCCGAAGCCCCGATTTGGGATGACCGTTTGAAGGCCCGCAACCCCGACGACTTCGATCCGATTATCCAGCGCGTGGCCCGCAACATCGGTACAAAAAATAAGGCTGTCGACGATTCCGACATCTACAGCGTGACCGAACAGGAAACGAAGACTCCCAAGCGCAAGGGTGTCAACGCCTACATCGGTATGTCCGTGGGTGGTCTCATGGCGACCCAGCCCGATGTGGAAGTCTACGCAGGACTTGACTTCTGGCTGCTTTATGACGCGCAGGTCATCTTCTTCGGTATTGACTGGGATATGTACGGCCTGGGTGACGACGCTCCTATCGACTACATGGATTTCGCCATTTCTGCCTACTACCCGTTTGGAACGAGGGCTATCACTCCGTTTGTTGGTGGTGGCCTTGCTTACAGCAAGACGGAATACTACAGCGATATTCCGAAGGAGTACCGGAGCGGTTACAATTCCTACTATTATTATGACGATGATGAATATGACGATGAAAGCGCCGGTTTGACGGGCTTTATCGGCGGTGGCGTGATGTTCAACCGTTCCAGCCGCGTGATGTTCATCGCACAGGTGAAGTACATGCTCAACTTCTACAGGAACGACATCTATGAGACCAAGAAGAAAGACGATGGCTATGTCGATATCGTTTCCAAGCATCATGCCGTCCAAGGTCTCGTGTTCAATGTAGGTATCGGCTACGGGTTCTAATATGCTTGCCCAGCGAATTTACCGTGTAGCGGCGCTCGCCCTGGTGACGGCGTTGCTTTCGGGCTGCTACTTTGGACGCACCGCGATTAGGACGTCAGACGGTGGAAGTTATGACATCTATGCCGATGGACGCTATATTTGTTCTGCCGACGATGATTGCTCTGTCACGACGCGTGGTGCCATGGGAAAAACCTTGTTCGAAGCCCAGAAAGGCGAGACTGTGGTGGGGCAGGATGTTGTGTCGCGTGAAGTAACGGCTGCAACCTTCCTTTGGATGCCCTTTACCTATTTTCTGTCGCTTTTTCTGTATCAGGCATACCCTGATGAAATCGTCATTCCGGTTGACCCGAGCAAGGCTCCTGCAGGAAGTTCCTGGGGCGTAAATTCGGCTTCGGCATCATCGGCTACTTCGGAATCAGCAAATACGACGGGCGGAAGTGTCTGGGATAAACCAATCTATTGATGGAGCCTACGATGAAGTCTATATGGAGTCTCCTGTTAGCATCTGCGGCCTTGCTTGCATCGGCCTGTACTGAAGGAGATGAAGAAGTGGTCAAGAGTATTTCCGATTATGAACTGAACGGGATGACCATCAAGAATGGAATCTATACCGATAAGCGAAATGATCGCGAATACCGGATTACGAAAATCAACAAGCCTCTGTCATTGGCTAGTGATAATTTTAGCCTGTGGTTTGCAGAAAATCTGGATTATGTTGATTCTACACTAGAAAAATCTTCTTGGTGTTATGAAAACAGTAAGGATAGCTGCAAGGTTTACGGTCGACTCTATACTTGGGAGGCTGCCCAGAAGGCTTGCCCGGAAGGTTGGCATTTGCCCACTCATGAAGAGTGGAATGAGCTTTACCAGGCTGTTAGTGACAGAATTGAACCTGCCGGAACCAAACTGAAAACCATTGACCATTGGCAGAATGCAGAATCTATTTTGCAGGGATCAAACCGTTATGGTTTTTATGGACTCCCTGCTGGCCGAAAGAATGTGGAAGGCGGGTGGCTTCCTACGGGCAAGTTCGCTTATTTTTGGTCAAGTTCGGCTTTTTCAGAGGATGCTGCCTATGGTTGGCAGTTGACTTATGAAACGGATATGTTCAACTATGGGGAATATTATAAAGGCCATGGCATGTCTGTGCGTTGCATGGCGAATTATCCCTCTTCGTGGAATTACAACGATATTCACATCGAAGGAGACTTTGATTCGACTTTCCTGGATGAAATCCCGCTTCATACGGGCACATTGAAGTATGATGGCCAGACTTATAAAACGGTGGAAATCCGGGGCACAACCTACATGGCCGAAAATATGAATTACGAAACAGGAAACAGCTGGTGCTATAACAATAGTGCGGATTCCTGCAAAAAGTATGGCCGCCTTTACGACAAGGAAACTGCTGCAAAGGTATGCCCTGAAGGCTGGAAACTGATGACGATTGACGTTTCTGATGATGTAGATACTAGCGAACGTGCGGCCATATTGCGTATGATGGGAACCTCACAAGCCTTCTATGATTATACCGCTGAAGAAACCAAGTCCATAGAAGGCTGGGTAAAGGAACCGGGCAACAATTTGTCTGGCTTTAATCTGCTCCCCGCTGGTGGCTATGATATTGGCTCCGAATCGTTCTTTGATGTGGGCTATACGGCCTATCTGTGGGTGAATCGCGAAGGTTCTGCAAAAGGCGCGAACGATATTGTTTCGGTGGCTCTGCGGTATTTTGACGTGAACTTTAATCTGGCCGAAAACGGCGAAGATTTTGCCTACGCTGTCCGCTGCATGAAAGAATAATTAGAAGAGTAATTAAACAACAAACGCCTCGTTTATACGAGGCGTTTTTCTTATTTGTAGCCAGCTCGGTCTAGGGACTTGTGTCTTTAATGCAACGTACGGATTCCATTCCTTTGGCAAAGTCTTCTGAAAGGCCATTTAGGAATACGTTGTTGTTGGTAAGTTCCCAACCGCTAAACGTGATGATGAAGGATGTTGGCCTTAAGGTTCCGTTTATGCTCCAAAATTTGGTGTATGCATTCAATCCTTTATAGAGTCCTTCGGAATTCTTGCTACCGCCAGGTAGAGCAGCGAAACCGAATATATCCGTCCCATAATTGTCTGTCACAAGCCAATCAGATGGACTCCTTAGGCCGTTGGAAGGGGAGTCGTCCTTATTGTAATTTTCGGTGACATAGGTAACAAGCTCCTTGAATTCGAGTGAGTCTGGTAAATGCCATCCATCGGGGCAAATTCCTTGGACAGGAGCCTCTTGACCTCCACAGAGGTTGTGCTCGTATTTGTCAAGACATTCTTCGTTGGTTTTACCTATGGCGACATACCAAGGGTATAGTCGTCCGTATGTTTGACAGTTTTCTTCTTTTTGAGCATAGCATTCGCTATGGGGTGCTTCATAATTGAGATTTTCTGCCATCCAGATTTGATTGCCAATTTGAACGGTCTTGTAATTTTTACCATCACGATTGTCGTACAAGTTTTCATAAGTTCCGTTGTATTCTGAAGGCGGAAATGTGATGGGTTCCGGTGAAGGATCCATATTTTCGATGTTTTCTATACAGCGGATGTTGAATGCACTATTAAATACGTCAAATATTTTTACATCGTAATGGGGTTCGATATGAAGTGTTAGAAGACTGTCGGTGCCTAATAGTGCCACCCATCTTTGTGTTTCGCTTTTAAGTCCGTTCTCGGTTCTTTTGGATTGCATACCACTAGCAAGGAGTGAAAAACCGGATGTGTTGTAGGTTCCGTCCATGACGGAGTAGATTCCATTGGAAACGGCGTCGTATGTCCAACCGGCTAGACTTTGCCTCTTTGATATGCGTGCGGCAAGTGGCGTGGTAAAATCATTGTTGCTTGAAACGCTTGTATAGTCCAGAAGTTCTTTAAATTCCTTACTTGTGGGAATATGGAAGCCTTCAGGACAAATGCCCTGGCGCATTCCTATGGAGTCGGGACATTGACTTGGATCGTCGCAGTCTTGAAGTCGCATCGCGTCTTTCCAAGTATAATATCTGCCGATAGCCCCGCATCCTTTGTCGACGAAACGAATGCTGCTGTCCATCACATCGGTCTTTTCGCTATTTTGGTAGTAGTTTAAATTCTGAGCCATCCAATTTTGGTTGCCGATACGGATAGTTTTGTATTTTTGACCATCACGTTTATCGGTGATTGTTCCGTAAGTCAAAATAGGGTTCAGATACTCCCAGGCATCCTCTGTGGGGCATTCCTCTACATATTCCGCAGGTTGGGATTTAGACGACGAACTGGGGTAAGTGTAGGATACAAAAACTCCATTATGGCATATAGCGAGTCCTATGTCTAAAACATGCCGAATCGTGCCTTCGGCTGAGTCTGCGCATTTCTCTTTTGAAATACGGATTGATGAAGAACTTGATCCCGTCTCGTTGCTTGAAGAGCTATTCTTGGAATCATTGGAGTAGTCGCTTTTCTGGCTGCTGCTGGATTTTTTAGAAGAACTGGAGCTAGAAAAGCCTTTTCCCGAGGAACTCCATTCAGAAGAACAGGAAGAACTCGATGAATCTTCGTTGAAAAGTTCATCGGCTCCCGAACTGCCTGTTCCATCACAAGCTACCAAATAAAATGCGGTCGCAAGAAAAAGTGCGGAAAAAACACTTTTTTTCATCAAAAACTCCTAATCGCCCCCAAAATAGACGCTGGATTCTTACTAGAACGTGAAGCCTGCAAAGATGTTGTCGCTCAGGAACGGTAGTACACCCAGCGCAATCACCGCGACCGTCAAGAGAATGATCACGCCGCGCTGACGCTTTGTCATGCGCAGCGGATTCAGGTGTTCATCGGTCTCGTCGATCCAGGCGCTCTTGATGAGCTGCAAGTAGTAGAACAGCGCAAGCACGTTGTTCAGCACGGCAAAGGCGACAATCGCGTAATGCCCAGTGGAGGCTCCGCTGTAGAACAGGTGGAACTTACCGAAGAACCCTGCAAGGGGCGGGATGCCTGCCAAGCTGAACATGGCAACGGCGAGGGCTATTGCCAAAGACGGCTTCTGCTTCGAAAGCCCGCGCAGGGAATCGAAGGTCTCTTCGCGGTGATGCCCGATGATGCCGAACACGAAGAAGGCGAGGTAGTTCGAGACGGCGTAAACGAACAGATAGTAGATGATAGCTGTCTTTGCGATGGTTGTAGGGCCAAGGAGCGCAATCATGATGTAGCCTGCCTGCGCAATGGAACTGTAGGCCATGAAGCGGCGGAGTCTGCTCTGCTTTAAGGCGCCTAGGTTGCCGACAAAGAGCGTGAGTCCCGCAAGAAGTGCGATGAAGGGAGCAATCTGTTCCTGGATGGGAGCGAGAGGCCCGTAGATGAGGACCACGAGGAACGCGATGGCAGTAGCCTTCGAGGTTACCGAGAGCACGGCCGTCACGGGCGTGGGGGCGCCTTCGTAGACATCGGGTGCCCATGTATAGAACGGGAACAGCGTGAGCTTGAAACCGATTCCTGCAAACAGGAAAAGAACTGCGATCCAGAGCAGCGGGCTTGCGCCGCTAGCGACGGCGTCGTGGATTGCATCAAAGTGGATGGAACCTGCAAAGCCGTACAGGTAGCTGAAACCGAAGAGCTCGAAGGCCGTTGCGACCGAGCCCATCAGAATGTACTTGGTGGCAGCTTCGGAACCATACTGGTCTTGCTTATTCCAGGCCGCAAGTGCGTACATCGGAATCGTCGCGATTTCAAGCCCGAGGAAGAAGGTGAGCAGATCGCAGGCTGAGACGACGGTAAAGCCGCCGAAGGTCGCGAAGGCGATGGCTCCGATGAATTCTGCAATCTGGTGCATGGCGGGCTTTCCGCCACCACCGTGTTCGAAGTAGTCCTTGGCAAGCCAAATTCCCAAGATGGCAGAAACCATCAGCACTTCGCGCATCAAGACGCCGAAGTCGTCGATGTGCCAGTTACTAATGAAGAACCGTCCCGTGCCGCTCGCGAGCGGGATGAAGTTGAGCAGTACAAAGATCAGGATGAACCCGATGTTTGCAATGCGCCAGGGGGCCTTTGAACGGTCGGTGCAGAAGAGCCTGCTCCCGATGACGATAAACGGGAACAAGAGTAGGAGCAGGTCGGGGAAAATAAAGTTGGGTAAATACATAGTCGTTACAGGGCTGAATTAATCTTTGCAAAAATCGGGGCGATGCTCTGGTCGAGCATGTCGGCTATCCATCCGGGGAATACACCAATCAAGAGAAGGCAGAACACCAGTACCACAACCACGATCTTTTCGCGGATGCAGGCGTCGGTAAGCGTTTCGTATTTGGCGGGCATGTTGCCGTGCAGCATGCGGTTCGCCGTCTGCAGAATGTAGACGGCCGTCGTCGTAATCGAAAGGATGGCGAGCACCGTGACAATACGGGTAATCGTCGATTCCTGCTGGAAGGCGCCGATGAAGATGTTGCTTTCGGCAATGAATCCGCTAAAGCCTGGGAGGCCAAGACCTGCAAAGCCAGCAATCACAAATCCAACGCCGAGGAACGGGAGCTTCCTCATGATGCCGCCCATCTCGGTGATGTCGCGGGTGTGGGTGCGTTCGTAGATCATGCCAATGGTCGCAAAGAAGAGTCCCGTCAAGAAACCGTGAGAAATCATCTGGAGCGATGCTCCGCGGAGTCCTACCGGAGTCATGGCGGCAAGTCCCAAGAAGATAAGTCCCAGGTGGCTAATGGAACTGTAGGCGGTGATGTACTTGAGATCCTTGTGACGCAGTGCGATGAAGGGGCCGAGCACCACGTTGAAAATCAGGAGTGCCACTACATACGGGAGCCAAATCTTGGCAGCTTCGGGCATTAAGAACATGGCAACGCGCAGGCATCCGTATGCACCCATCTTCATCATCACGCCGGCGGCAAGCATCGAGACTGCCGTCGGTGCGGCGGAGTGGCCGTCCGGACTCCAGAAATGGAACGGGAACAAGGAACTTGAAACCGCAAAGCCCATGAACATGAGCGGGAACGCCCACATCTGGAAATCCATCGGGAGCGTCACCTTGGAAAGTTCTATGAGGTTCCAGCTGCCGGTTCCGCTTTCGAAGTAGAGCCCAAAGAGTGTTGCCAAAATCATGGAAGAGCCGAAGGCAAGCGTTAACGTCAGCTTTTTACCGCCGTAGTCCTTGCGGCCGGAACCATAGCCTGCAATCATCAGATACATGCAGAGCGCTTCCATTTCGTAGAATACGAAGAACAGCACCAGGTCCATGCTCATGAACACGCCGTAGACGCTCGTGGCCAAGAGCTGGATGAGGGCGAAGAACACCTTCTGGTTCCCCTTGATATTCCAGCTGACCAGAATGCCTCCCCAGACGATAACCGCGGTGAGGAACAGCAGGAACATGTTGAGCCCATCGGCGCCAACGGCGTAGTGCGCGTTGAACGTATGGATCCAGGGAATGTCCATGTAGTAGTGGAGCAGGAGCGGTGCCGATTCCTTGGCGGCGCTCTCGATGCCGAGCGTGTAGAGACGGTAGGTGAGGTATCCGACGAGCAGGAGCACCAAGGTGCCCGACGCCGCGTGGATTGTCTTGAGAAGCGATTGGCGTTTTCCGTCGATGGGCGCACAAACAAGCACCGTAATCAGCGGAATGATCCAGATTAAGTTGAAAAGCAAAGTATCCATAATCAAAATGCCTCAGGGATTAAAAGGGAAGTTGCCCCAGGAAGCGCCAAAGCAGAACGCCTACGAGGAGTGTACCCAAATAGAAGGTGAGGTTTCCGCCCTGTGCGTAGCGCACCAGGTCGCCCAGCTTGTGGATGAACCAGACGCAGAACGCGAGGATGCCTTCGATAATGTAATCTTGGATGAACCTTGCCACGCGGGCGATTCCGCCAATGACGAACTGGCGCACCACGGCGTAGTACATTTCATCGAAATAGAACTTGTGGTAGACCACCTTGTAAAGGCCGCAACGGTTCGATTCATCGAGCGCGCGTTCCACTTTAGCCTTGGGGCTTGCGTAGAAGAACCAAGCAATCAGCAGTGCCACGACTGCGACGGCGACTGCTGCATAGGGAATCCATTCCGCATGCGGAAGCTGCATGAGCTGCGGCACGCGAAGCTTGCCGGGCACAAAGTAGTGCTCGAAGATTCCCTTGCCCAAAATACCGCTCAGGAGCGCCGGAACTGCAAGGATCACGATCGGGAGCGTCATGAAGAAATCTTCGTGGACATGTCCCTGCTCCACGGATTTGCAGCGCGGTGCACCATGGAAGGCGAGGAAGAACAGACGGAACATGTAGAAGGTCGTGAGTCCGCTCGTAAGGAGCGCAAGGCCGAATACGACATAGTGGTGTCCCTGGAAGGCCGCCAGGATGATTTCGTCCTTCGAGAAGAAGCCGGAGAACGGGGGAATACCCGAAATCGCAAGCACGCAAATGAGGGCGCTCCAATAGGTGAGCGGCATCTTCTTGCGGAGCCCTCCCATGGCATCCAGGTCGTTGGTGTGCACCTGATGAATGAGGCTACCCGCAATCAGGAACAGGGCGCACTTGAAGAATGCGTGGGTGAAAATGTGGAATGTAGAAGCGGTCCAGCCGGTGGTGATGACCGCATCGCCAATCTTGCAGGCACCGAGGGCAAACATCATGTAGCCCAGCTGTGAAAGCGTCGAGTAGGCAAGGATGCGCTTGATGTCTTTCTGCGTGCAGGCGATGACTGCCGCAAAGACCATCGTGAAGGCGCCCACCACGAGGATGATGTCGAGCGTTTCGCCGCAGACGGCAAAGAACGGGAAGAGCCTTGCGGCAAGGTAAACGCCTGCGACCACCATCGTTGCGCTGTGGATGATCGAAGATACCGGAGTCGGACCTTCCATCGCGTTCGGAAGCCAAATGTGCATCGGGAACATGGCCGACTTGCCCCAGCCGCCGGTAAAGATGAGGATGGAACCGAGAATCAGGGCGTCCGCCTTGGAGACGACCATCAGGCCTAAGTCGATGGTTTCCTTCTTGAATACGGAAAGCGTAAGGCCGTTCAGCGCGAAGAAGTCGAAACTCTGCACCACGTAACTCACGATCACGATGCCGAGCAAGAAGAAGCTGTCGGCAAAACGCGTTAAGATGAACGCCTGTTTCGATGCGCTCACCGCAGACGGCTTATGGTACCAGAAACCGATCAGCAGGTAGCTGGATACACCCACGAGTTCCCAGAAAATAAACATCTGGAAAATGTTCGTTGCGGCGACGAGTCCCAGCATGCTGAAGCTGAACAGCGAAAGGAGCGAGAAGAACCTGCCGGCAGACCGGTCGCCCTTCATGTAGCCGATGCTGTAGATGTTCACCAGGAACGAAATCACCGTAACGACCACGAGCATCATCACCGAGAGCGGGTCAATCAGTAGCCCGATGTTCGCGTTGAAGTTTTCGCCGAACTTGAGGAAGGGGATGTCGAACATGATCCCTTTCTGCGGAGCGAAGGAGGAACTAAAGTAGTGGACCGCGACAATCAGCGCAGACACCATGGCGATTCCGTTACCGATGACGGCGAAGGCGGATGCAGCCTTGTCGGACTTGCGGCCGAGAAAGAGCCCGTTTACCGCGAATACGAGTAGCGGCATCAAGAAAATCAAGTAGCTGATGGAAACGTCGTTAATCATGGAGGTCCCTCAACTGTTCTACGTCCAGACTCTTATAGCGGCGGTACATCGACACGATGATGGCAAGGGCAATCGCCATTTCGCAGGCGGTCACCGCAATCACGAAGATGCTGAAGAGCGCACCTGCGGTAGAGTCCTTTGCGCTAAAGTAGGCAAAAGAGATAAAGTTGATGTTCGCTGCGTTCAGCATGAGCTCGATCGAAATCAGCATGCCGATCAGGTGGCGACGGCGCATCAGGCCCCACACGCCAATGCCGAACAGCAGGAATGCGAGAATCAGGCAATTCATCAGAGTCATTTTTCTTCGTCCTCCTTGCCTTTACGGGCGATGGTGATGGCGCAGATCAGCGTCATCAGGAGAAGGATACTTACCACTTCGAATGGAATCACGAATCCGTCGGGTCCGTAGCCCAGGAGCCTAAGGGCGAACGCCTTGAGAGAGGCGTAACCTTCGGGAGCGACTACGGCGCCACTCGAAAGACCTTCGACGGGGAGCAGGCACTTGACCATCACCAGGACAAAGATAATCGACAGCGCAAATGCCGCAAAAATCCTCGGCATCTTGACCGCGAAGGCGTCTTCGCCGAGGTGACTTGTGAGAAGAATGGTGAATACCACGAAAATCACGACGCCGCCCACATAGACCATTACCTGGGCAAGCGCAGTGAATTCGGCGTGCAGCAGCAAGTAAAGAATGGCGGTTCCTACAAAGGAGAATATCAGGAACACGGCACTCTGCAGAATGTTCTTGACGGCGACCGTGCAGACGGCGGTTACGAGGATAATAAAGGCTACCAGATAGAACGCCAAGTCCATTCCACCCATCGGGAAGGCGACATTCTGCGGAATAAGCCCTGCTAACAGATTCTGGATCATTAGCCTTGGCCCTCCTTCTTGTTGAGAATCATTTCGAGCGAAGCAGGATCGGTCGTTGCGACTTCGAACGCCTGGCTCATGCGGATGGCCCCGAACGGGCAGGCTTCCACGCAGAGCCCGCACTGGGTGCAGCTCGCAAAGTGGTAGACGTAACGGCCGAGCACCTTTTTGCCCGCGATGTTCTTGGTCGAAAGCACGTTAATCGATGCGTTCGGGCAGGCGCGTTCGCACATGCCGCAGGCGGTGCAGTGGTTGTTTCCGTCGGCGTCTTCGATCATCTCGAGGCGTCCGCGGTAGCGCTCGTGCATCTTGAGCGTCTTCTTGTTTTCGGGGTATTGTTCCGTAACAATGCGCCGCGGGTCAAAAAAGTACTTTAACGACACGGATAAACCGCAGATCAGGCTCCACGGACCCGTGATGCAGCGCTTCAGGTAGCGCTTGATGTATCGACGTGTAGAAATTCGTTCTTGCATATTAGACCAAAATCATGTAAACTGCGCCGGCGGTGAGAATCACCAGGTTCACCGGCAAAAGGAATTTCCATTCAAAGTCCATGAGCTGGTCCACGCGGGGGCGCACAAAGGTCCAGCGGACCATCATGTAGCACCAGATCATGAAGTAAATCTTTGCAAAGAACCACACGAAGCCAGGAACCATCTGCAGGTAGGTGTCGATTGCTTCGACTCCGATGCAGGGCGCGTGGAATCCACCCAGGAAGCAGGTGGCGGCAAGAGCCGAGTTCGTGACCAGGGCGATGTATTCGGCCAGGTAGAACATGGCAAACGGGGTGCCGTTGTATTCGGTGTGGTAGCCGCCGGTGAGTTCCTGTTCCGCTTCGGCGATGTCGAAGGGGGCGCGGTTCATTTCGGCGGTAGAAGAGATGAAGAACAGGATAAAGGCGATGAAGCCGATGACCGGAATCTTGAAGATAAACCAGTCGAGAACGGTGCCGGACTGACTCATGGTAATGTCCATCAGGTTCGTGGAACCCGAAACCATCACGACGAACAGGAGAATCATCGCAAACGAAATTTCGTAGCTAATCATCTGGGCGCCGCTGCGCAGCGCACCGAGCAGGGAATACTTGTTGTTGCTGCTCCAGCCGCCGAGCAAAATGCCAAGCACTCCGAATCCGTTCACGGCAATGATCATCGGGATGCCCATGTCGATATCGGCGACCACCAGGTTCTTGTCGAAGGGAATCAGGGCACAGACGATGAACGGAGCGATGAGCACAATCATCGGTGCCACATAGAACATCAGCTTGTCGGCGCCGCTCGGGGAATAGACTTCCTTGAAGAGCATCTTGATCACGTCGGCGATGGTCTGAAGCGTACCGTGCCAGCCGAGACGCATGGGGCCCAGGCGGCATTGCACGTGGGCGCACACCTTGCGTTCCATGTAGATAAGGATCGGAGCCGAACCGATGTTCACCGCGCAAACGGCCACGATGCAAATCAAGGCGTTCACGAGGAATGCGGTGATGCTATCGAGAGTTGCATTGTGCAAGGCATCCGGCAAGTATGCCGTGAGTTTAGGAACCCAGCTGCGAACAAAGTCGCCAATCGGATGTGTTACAGATGGTACAAACATAAATTACCTGTCAATCTCTGGAATCACGGGGTCAAGCGTTGCCATAATGGTCACGAGGTCGGAAATCTTGTGACCCTGCGCCATCTTATTGAGGGCGGCAATGTGCGGGAAACTGGGCCCACGTGTGTGGATGCGGTAAGGCTTTTCGCCTGTGGTGGCTGCAACCACGTAGGTGGCGTACAGGCCCTTGGCGGTTTCGATTTCGCTGTAGTAGCGACCCACGGGCAGACGCACGGGCTTTTCCTTGCTGCGCCAGGGGCCTTCCTTTGGGAACTTTTCGATGCACTGGTACAGAATTCGCATGGACTCGTGGATTTCGGCGATGCGGACTGTGTAACGGTCGTAGCAGTCGCCGGTGTAGGTCACGGGCACATCGAATTGCAGCTGGTCGTAGATGCTGTAGGGGTTTGCCTTGCGGACATCGAAGTCGACGCCGCTGGCGCGGAGCACCGGGCCGGAGCATCCGTAGGCGATGGCGTCTTCGGCAGAAAGGATGCCGATGCCCTTGCTGCGTTCCAGCACGATGACATTCTTGGAAAGGAACCTTTCGTAGTCCTTCATGGCGCCTTCCAGGTGCTTGAGGAACGCCTTCACGCGGTCGATGAAGTTTTCAGGAACATCATAGCGGCTGCCACCCGGTCTAAAGAAGTTGGTGGTGAGGCGAGACCCGGTGACCTCTTCCAGAATGTCATGGATCATTTCGCGTTCCTTGAAGCCAAACAGCAAGCAGGTTTGGCCGCCCAAATCGCCGCCGAAGCAGCCGAAGAACACCAGGTGGCTCGCGATACGTCCTAGCTCCGAAAGCATCACGCGGATGTATTCGGCTTTTTCGGTAACGCCTACGTTCATGCCTTTTTCAAGTGCAATCACGACCCCCAGGTTGTTTTGTATTGCCGTCAAGTAGTCCTGGCGGTCAGACATCGCAATGTACTGCAGGTAGCTCATGGACTCTGCCTGCTTTTCCATGCCGCGGTGAATGTAGCCAAAGTGGGGGACCACTTCAACAATTGTTTCGCCGTCCATGCGGAGTGCAAGTCGCAAAGCACCGTGGGTACTGGGGTGCTGCGGACCCATGTTGATGAAAAATTCTTCGGTATTGGTATCGCGGGTAATCTTAAATCCCGGGGGAAGTCTCGTTGCCATTATACGGGCCTCCTGATGATTTCGGGATGGGTAAAGTCTTTACGCAAGGGGTAACCTACAAAGTCCTTGTCCAAGAAGATGCGGCGCAGGTCGGGGTGACCCACGAAGTCAATGCCGAACATGTCGTAGACTTCGCGTTCCTTGACTTCGGCACCTGGGTACAGGTGGCTGATCGTCGGAACTTTGCCGAGGAGCGCTGTCGGGCGCTTGTCTTCGGGAATGTCAAAATCTTTCTTGATCTGCACGCAGAAGAACACCTTGTGCCCGATTTCGGTGCTGCGGAGCATGGTCACCATGTCGAAGTGATCGTCGTAGTCGATTGCGGTTACGTCGATCAGGTAGTTCATCTTGAACTCGGGATCATTCTTCACGTATTCTACGGCGGCCACGTAGTCTTCGACGCTGATCATCACTTCGAGGGGACGGTCGGCAGGCATAGCGGCGACGACATCTTCTATAGGGTCTTCGCTGTGCGTGTGCACGGTGATGTCTGGGAACTTCGCCTTGAGCTTTTTGTAGATGTCGAGCTGGCTTAAGCCGAAACGCTTGCAGGCGACTCGTTCCACTTCGGGGAAGTCTTCCTTCTTTACGCGCACGGGCTTGAAGCTGCTCTTATAGTCGGGATTTTCTTCCTTGAACTTCGCGCGGGCTTCGGCCATTTCCTCGTCCTTGATGCGTTCAAGGGCGGCCCATGCCTTTGCGGCTTCGCGGTAGCGGTCCATCGTGGACACGTTGCGGATTTCGCCTTCGTGCCAAGGGGCGCGGCAGGTTTCTTTCAAAATCTTTTCGCGGAGCGTGAGTAGACCGTGGAACAGTGCTTCTGGGCGAGGCGGGCAACCGGGAACGAATACGTCCACCGGAATCAGGTTCTGCGCCCCGCGCACCACAGCGTAGTTGTCGTAAATGAAGGGGCCTCCGCTGATGGTGCAGGCGCCCATCGCAAGCACGTACTTGGGACCAGGCATCTGTTCCCAGAGCATCTGCAGTGCGGGCGCCATACGGCGGGTAATGGTTCCTGCGATAATGAAAAGGTCCGCCTGGCGGGGCGAAGCGCGGAACACTTCGGAACCAAAGCGAGCAATATCGTAGCGCGCCATGGAGCTACTCATCATTTCGATGGCGCAGCAGCTGGTGCCGTAAGTAAGGGGCCAAATAGAGTTGGCGCGAGCCCAGTTGACAACGTAGTCAATCGCGTTGACGACATACTTGCCGCCCGGGATAGGATCTAAAATCTTAGGAGCTAGGTTTATAATTCCCATAGGGTTATTCCCACTTAAGGATTCCTTTCTTCCATGCGTAGGCAAGGCCCGAAACGAGGATTGCCATGAAAATCACAAGGTCAATGACTACGACTTGAGGAGGTAGCGGCGTGTTGCCTGCCATAATCTCCTTGAAGTTTGCCATGACCGGGAACAAGAACAGCGCTTCGATGTCGAAAACGAGGAACAGCAGTGCGAACAGGTAGTAACCTACCTTGAACTGGATTCGTGCGTTTCCGATGGTTTCCATACCGCATTCGTAGGGTGCCATCTTGTTTTTGGTGTTCTTGGTGCGGTAACCGAGCAGAAGCCCCGTGACGGTGGCCGCTGCCGCGATAAACGCGCCCAGGAAAAGGAAGATTGAAAGTATAATGTACTCTGACATTTCTTGTGTCTCTTGTCTTTCTCTCGTTTAGTAGAAGTTCTGTAGCTCTTGAACCGTTCCGAAAAGGTTGTTGCCGATCTGGAATCGGTCAAGCACGTGCTTGAGCAAGTCCTTGAACTCGTCAAGCGTTGCCGCGTTCATTTCGTTCAGTTTTTCCTGAATGGTGTTCACGTAACCTGACGCTACCGGCTTGGTTTTCAGGTCCTGTATTTCGCCTGCCCAGCGCTGTAGCATCTGGTCGGTTTCGATTCGGGCAATCACGTAGCGTGTGGTAGATAGTAGCTCTTGCAAAAAGTGAACCAAGAAGATTTCTTCTTGCAATATACCCCAGCGCTTGTCCTTGGAATACATTGCCTTGTTTTCGGCCTTGCCATAGAAAATAGCCGCCTGCGCGTATTCCAGGCAGGTCATGATGAGCCTTTCGTAGCGCTTGATTTCCTTGCTCAGGTTTTGGAACCAGATGGTGTCGGCGGCCGGGTTGTGCTCGCGGCGTTCGGCGACTTCGTTCGGGAAAATGGCCCTGAATGCGTAATACACCTCTTCGTAGTAACGGTTGCGCATGCGGCAGTTGAATGCGCGGTTTTTCAGGGTGTAGTCGCTGTGGTGGAGCTTGGAAATCATGATTTAACCACCTGTTTTACGCCGGGAATGTTCTTGATTGCGTTGATGATGGTGTCAACCTGTTCCTTGCGGAAGGCCTTGAACACCAGGCGGATTCGACCCGAATAATGCTTGCTCGCCGAGGTGACCCTTTCCAGGAACACGTTCGCGCGCTTGAGTTCCTGCAACACATCGAAAGTGATGTTCTTGCGGTTCTCGGTCTCGATGGTGAGGTGCGCTTCGAAGGAGTGCTTGATGTCTTCGCTCCATTCGACTGCGATATGCTGGTCTTCCGGGAGGTTCTTTAGCTGCGGACAGTCCGTCGTGTGGACCTCGATGCCAATCTTTGGGCGGAGGATTCCCACAATCGGGTCGCCGGGAATCGGTGCGCAGCACTTGGCGAATTGCACCACGAGACTGGTTTCTTGGCCAATCTGCAGCGGCATTTCGTCGCGGCGGTCCGCCTTCAGGTCCTTGTTGAACTTCGGGAAAAACCTAAGCGTCGAGGATTCCTTCTGCGTGGTTTCGCCACCGTTCAAGAAACGCTGGATGTCCGCCAGCGGCAGTTCGCCCTGGCCCATGCGTTCGTAGAAATCGTCGATGGTGGGGGTGCCAAAGTATTTGCAAATGGATTCTTCGGTCGGCCTCTTGTCCTTTTCGATTTTTTGCAGGCGCAGTTCGCGGTCCCAGATTTCCTTGCCAAGGCTGAGCGACTGCTTCATGATGCTGCTCTTCATCCAGCGGCGCAGTTCCTGCTTTGCCTTGACGGTCTTGACCATTTCGAGCCATTCGGGGCTCGGTTCCTGGTTCGGGCTCTTAAGTACCTGAATAGTGGCTCCATGCTCTACGACCGTATCGAGGTTCACCACCTCGTCGTTGATGCGGGCGCCAATGCAGTGCAGGCCCAGCTCGGTGTGGACGGCAAAGGCGAAGTCCAAGACGATGGAACCCTGCGGAAGTTCGATGGAGGTCCCCTTGGGAGTGAATACCGTCATACCCGACGGCTTCAGGTCCACTTTCAAGAAGTCGAGATATTCCTTGGAGTCCGAAATTTCGGACTGGAGCTTGACCATGTGGTTCAGCCAGGCGAGTTCCTCGCCTTCGTGCTGGGTTTCGAGCTTGTAGGCCCAGTGGGCGGCGAATCCCTTTTCGGCGGTCAGGTCCATGTCCTTGGTGCGGATTTGGATTTCGACCATCTTGTTTTCGGGGCCGATGACCGTGGTGTGGATACTTTGGTAAAGGTTCGGCTTCGGGGTCGCGATGTAGTCCTTGAAGCGGCTCTGCAGCGGAGTCCACAGGTTGTGGACATAACCCAGCGCCAGGTAGCATTCGGGAATGGTCTCTACGATGATGCGGATGGCGAAGATGTCGAAAATGTCTTCGAACTGGCACCCTCGGCTAATCATCTTGTTGTAGATGCTGTAAATGTTCTTGGTGCGCCCCTGGATGGTGCAATCGAAGTCTTCGAGAGCCATCTTGATCTGCAACGGTCCTATCACCGACTGGATGTACTTTTCGCGGGACTCCTTGTTCTCGATAAGGAGATCCACCAGCTTTTGGTACTCGTCGGGGTTCACATACTTGAAACTAAGGTCTTCAAGCTCGTTTTTAAGCTTGTAGAGGCCGAAACGGTGCGTGAGCGGAATGTAGATGTCAAGCGTTTCCTGCGCAATGGCTTGCCGTTTTTCGGGCTTCATGTAGCGCATGGTGCGCATGTTGTGGATGCGGTCCGCAATCTTGATCATGATGACCCGCGGATCTTTCGCCATGGCGGTGATCAACTTGCGGTAGGTTTCCGCCTTCTGGGCGGTCTTGCTTGATTCCTGGGCGGCGGTAATCTTTGTGACGGCATCGACCATGAAGGCCGTGTCTTCACCAAACTTCTGGGCGATTTCTTCGAGCGAGTGGTCGGTGTCTTCGACGACGTCGTGGAGTAGCCCTGCAAGGACCGTGGACTGGTCCTGTTTTAAGTCGGCAAGAATTTTTGCGACTTCGTAGGGGTGCTCGGTATAGGGCATGCCGCTTTTGCGGTACTGGCCTTCGTGAGCCTCTGCGATGAAGTTAACAGCCTGGGAAAGAATCCCGCGATCCAGCTTGGGATTCTTCTTTAAAAGCGAATCAACAATATGCTCTTGATTCGATGTCAGGCTTACTGGTTCCATCATTATAAATAATATCTAAAAATTCGATAGCTGGAGTGCCTAATTTTGCGAAATAAGCGAAAAATAAGGCTTTTTTATAGTTTGGTTGTTGTTTTCTTGAACAACACTTTGTTTTTCCTAAGTATCCGGTTTTTATCTGAAAAAAATTATTTTACTTGTAGGCAAAAGCCTAAGGCTAGGGAGTGGTTTGGAAAATCTTAATCGTAAGGAGTTGTCAGGGGGTTGGGTACAACAGCGATTAAGACCCTAGCCCCGACTTAGGTCGGGAAAAGCCGTGTCCGACTTGCGGGACACGGCTTTTTTTGTATACAGAAAACCACCCGCTAGGCGGGTGGTTCCAAAGAGCCTACGGCTTTACATCCTTGTGGAAAGCAGAAATCCTTTGATTAAATTTGCCACGCGGTCTGACCACCTGCATAACAAATAACCAAAGGATTTT